>JBCDAH010000094.1:0-20082 GCA_039186015.1 Pseudomonadota bacterium | reverse complement strand
CTCACGGGCTGTTCCTCGCTGCGCTCGGGCCCTCCGCGAGGGCGGCGCAACGCGCCGGTCCGCGTTCGCGGCCTGAAACAGTGCTCTCAGGATAGCCAGCGCTCGAGCCGCGAGCCTGCGAGCGGGCGAATAGCGCACGTAAGAGCGTGTGTACGGTGGATCGAGGTCTTCCGCTCTCGGCAAGGTCATCTAGATGTTTGTCCAGATCAGCAGAACGCCAGAGATACATAGCAACGTCAGGATGATCTCTTTGAACCGCTTGTCGCTCAGTCGGGTGTAAAGCGCGTAGCCGGTCCACGAGCCTAAGAACGTGCCGGGCAAAGCAAATGCAGCCGCGATGACGAGTTCGCGCGTTATCAGGCCCGCGATCGCATGGGTGACCAACGCAGCAGACAAAATCGTTAGATTGAAAACCTGGAAGACGCTGCGCCGTTGCGCTTTCGACCAGCCACGAACATCTGCCCACATCGTCGGTAGCAGACCTGAGAGACCGGCCAATCCACCCAAAATGCCGCCGCCAAGACCAACGAATGCATCAGCGATACGGCCGCCCCATGCGATTGCGCGCTGGGATCGGTTCCAAAGCGCATGCAGCGTAAACGCGATGAGCAGGCCGCCGATTGTCAGCTTGAAGGCGCGCACGTCGAAAGTTTCCAGCAGCGCAGTTCCTATCGGAATGCCGAGCAGCCCGGGAATGATGAAGGGTGTTACGCGCCGGACTTCGATCGTGTGCCAGATCTTTGGTAGCGTCTGAAGTTGTGCACTGACCGAGCAGACAATCACGAGCGTGGCCGCAACGCTCGGCGATAGGGCGTAGAGCCATATGCCCAACGCCGTGATCCCGGTTCCAAAGCCGGCAAGACCGCTGACGAAGCCGCCGGCAAGCGCACCAAGCGAGATCAGGACAATGGATTCCACAGGTTCCACGTGCATGATACGGCCACTTCACTAGTCAACACGGGCCCGCCATAACGTGGCGAATGCCTGATCCTTGAGTGAATTCAATGTTCTGGAGGCTGTGGATAAGCAATCTCTTATTCCAGAAGATGCCAGATTTATGAGTTCATCTAAAATGAAAAGCACGAGTGCCGTGGTCTGACAGCCACTGCAGTGTCTTGCAGCAGCGTGCAGTGTGCTGACTTGTTGCCTGGCCTGAACGTTGCGGGCTAGATGGGCGCGCTTGTGCTCGGCGATGTGGCTGCTGGACACAAATGTTCGTTGTTTTGCGTGGGCGAGTGGTAAGCGTGATGCGAGTTTCAGTTGTCCTGCCGCGTAATGCGCATTTCGGGCCAGAGCAGCCAACAGCAATTGATTTGTGTGCGTCTGATTTTATCCGTCATTCTGAATTTGTGTCTGATACAACCATTCATTGCCATCCCGTATTGAGGCCGTTCCCGGATTATAAAGTCCGTATCGTTGAGAGACATCGGTCTGCACGAAGAACATCTTTGAATTTCGTGGAGTCGGTTGTTGCGGCGCAACCCGATATCATTGTTGTTCATCAACATGTGCCGACCGCTGCCGCCATCGCGGAAGGTGTTCGGAACACACCCGTTGTCATTCATCGCCATGCGCATCCCAAGCAGCCGAAGAATGCCTTCCAGCTTTGGCGTGAGACGTGGCGCTACGGCAAGTTCGCCCGGTCGGTCTGGCCGAGCGAGGCCGTGTTGGCGCCATTTGCGTCGCGCCAACCTGTTCTCGGACAGCGCGCCGTCGTCATACCGAACGGGTTGAACCTGGCTGATTGGACACCGGCGGTAGAGCGGCGGCAGGAGATCCTGTTCGTCGGTCGCGCGCATCCGGAGAAGGGCGGGCTGCCAGCGGCTAATGCCGTGCGCGCCGTGTTAGCGGATCAGCCGGACTGGCGGGCGCGATTTGTGTTGTCGCGCGCAGAAGACGACACGTCTGAAGTCGAAAAGATCCAGGCAGCCTTGGCGCCGGTTCAAGACCAGGTCGAGATCGCGCACAATCTTCCGTTCGCGGCCGTTAAGGCCGACTTCGAGCGTTGTGAAATCGCATTGGTGCCGTCTGTCTATCAGGAGCCTTTCGGGCGTACAGCGCTTGAGGGACTGGCGGGCGGCGCCGTTCTGGTTCACTCCGGTCGCGGCGGTCTTGCCGGTGTTGTTGGTGAGGCCGGGCGGAAGGTTGAAAATGTCGACACTGACGACATTGCGGCGGCGATCCGGGTGCTGGTCCATGACGGCGACCTGCGGCGAGGCCTGCGCGCGGCCGGCTTCAAACAAGCCGAACGCTTCGATGTGCATAAATCCGCAACGCGGCTCGACGAGCTCTACGCCAGTGTCCGGCATGAGGTCGCCAACACCTACAAAGTCGCTGGCTAATCCTGGTTCACTGCTTGGCGATGCGCGGTCTCAAGCCGTCACGCGGCCTACCGGCTTAGAGCTTTGCGCATTTCGCGGAGTTCGTGGGGGCCGGTATCGCCGATCATCTGTGCAATGCTGCAGATTTCGTCTGTCGTGAACGGGCTGCGCAGCAGCGTACCCAAAATGTCCTCATACAGGTCATCCGGCTCGCAGGCGGCTGATGGCGCCTGAATTGCCACGTCTGCCTGGCATTCCATCAAGAACTCCAGCTCACGGCTGATGGACTTTGCGTCGTCGAGCCCTCGCTTCATGAGCGCAGAAACGGCATCATTCATTAGAAAATTCCCTTCGCTCAACTCATGAAGAGAACAAATGAAATTCTCCAAACTTAGACAACGTCCGCTGGCAGGTAATTCACAATTTCCACATAAGGTATAAGCCGACGCATGCGCTTTGATTGCGCGCTGAGGTTGTTTGGTCGCAGTTCGCGCTGCCTCCCATCTTCCGCCTACTGCGCCACTTGCTTGGCGAGAAACGGCTTGAGGTATGCGAGTGTCTCGGCCGGCGCGTGTTCTTGGACGTAGTGACCGCACGCGATCGGACCTCCGACGCACGGGGTTGCCGCATAGCCGTTCCAAATCGGAAGAAGGTCTCCGTAGACTTGGCCTGTGTGGCTGTTTGCGCCCCAGATCACAAGCGTCGGACATTCGATCTGCCGGCCCGCGGCAAAGTCCGCATCGTCCATTTCGAGATCGCAGGTCGGGCTGGCGCGGTAGTCTTCACACGACCCGCGTATCGTCTTCCAGGTGAAACAGCGGACGTATTCGTCGAAGGCGTCCTTCGTGAACGGCGCCAGGCCGATGCCCTTCTTGGAAAGTTTCTTTTCCATAAAGTACTCGGGCGCCACGCCGGCCATCATACGTTCCGGCATGTCGTAGGGTTGGGCCATGAAGAGCCAATGCCAGGACTTCAACGCCCAGTCTTTCGACGCGTTATGCCAGATGTGCCGGTTGGGCAGAATGTCGATCAACGTCAGGCTGGCAACGGATGTCTGATGATCCAAAGCCATGCGATGGGCTGTCCGGGCGCCGCGATCATGACCGACGACGTGAAAGGTGTTGAAGCCGAGTTGGGCCATCACGTCCAACTGGTCCTGAGCCATGGCGCGAAACGAGTAGTTGATGTGCGTCTCGCCGCCGTCTTCGGGACCAACGCTATCGCCGTAGCCCCTGAGGTCGGTGGCCACCACATGAAAATCCTGGGCCAGATCCTCGACGATCTTATGCCAGGTGACATGGCTCATCGGGTTGCCGTGCAGCAGGAGCAGCGGCGGCCCGCTTCCGCCGTGGCGGAGATGGATGCGCGCCGGTCCGAATCCATGATCAGGGACCTCGACGTCAAGCTTCTCGAAACCAGGAAACATTATTGACTTCCTTGATTGACTTTCCAGCGGTCCATCCGGTGAGGGTTCGAGGATACGATGA
Organism: Pseudomonadota bacterium; assembly: GCA_039186015.1. Taxonomy (GTDB): domain Bacteria; phylum Pseudomonadota; class Alphaproteobacteria; order Rhizobiales; family Hyphomicrobiaceae; genus JBCBWG01. The sequence continues at coordinate 16,274 of JBCDAH010000094.1, read as the reverse complement.
CATTCTTCGGCGTTTGTGGCCAATCCGCGCCCGCAAGCACTGGATGCCGTCAGCGCGCGGCTCAGGAGGTGCTTTCATGCGTTGCAGACAGATCACATATCATAGGTTGTGACGCACTGGCATATGTCGACTGCGGCGGGACATGAAGCTACATCTCGACGGCGTGCGGGGTGTTCTGGCATTTCCGGCATCGCGGCGCACGACTGCCTCGGCTGCAATGTGTCTCGCATTGCCGGGAATCACATAAGAACGATCACATGTTTTCGGCGCGGAGTGTTACATGGCATCAGCGCATACGGTGCTGGAGCGACTGTTCCCGCATTCGACAGCTTTGTTTCTGGATTTCGACGGGACGCTTGCGCCGATCGTCGCCCATCCGGACGACGCAAAGGTCGATCCGGAGGTTGTGGCCGTGCTGGCTGCGCTCCAATCGGCACTGGATGGTGCGATTGCTATCATCAGTGGGCGACAGATCAGCAGCCTGGATGGTTTCCTGGCCCCGCATGTGTTTCCGGCATCCGGCGTTCACGGCTATGAGACGCGGACGCAAGGTGGCGAAATCACGCTGCTGTCGTCGGGGGGCGGCGAGCTTGGCGAAATTGTCGATCGCTTGAGCGAATTGGCACAAGACCATGAGGGGCTGTTGGTCGAACGCAAGCCGGCGTCTGTTGCGCTTCACTATCGCAATCGCCCCTTGCTTGCCGACGTCTGCAAGGATCGCGTGGCCGAACTTGTCGCCGGCCGCGACGGACTGACAGTCGTGCACGGCAAGATGGTCGTCGAAGTCAAAGGCCATTCCGGTGATAAGGGATCGGCAATCCAATCATTTCTCACGCATCCGCCGTTCGCACGCCGCACGCCAGTATTTCTCGGCGACGACGTCACGGATGAAGCCGGATTTGCAGCAACAAATGCGCTGGGCGGAATCTCCGTCAAAGTCGGTGGCGGTGCGACTGCGGCCCGATACCGCTTGAAGGACCCCGGTGACGTTTTTCGTTGGCTACAAGAATTTCGCGACCACATCGGACGCGAGTCAGACACTGGAGACGTACGAACGTGAACGGACTCGATCTTGGCATTATCGGGAATTGTTCGATTGGGGCACTTGTCGACAGCCGGGCGCGCCTGGTGTGGTGCTGTTTTCCACGCTTTGACGGTGATCCCGTTTTCAACGCGTTGCTGCGTTCCCCAAAGGACGACCCAGCGGACGGGGCGTTTGCCATCACGCTTGAAGCGCTGGAGAAGAGCGAACAGTTCTACGAGCCGAATTCAGCTTTGCTGCGCACGCGGTTGCACGGGCCATCCGGCAGTGTCGAGATTACGGACTGTGTACCGCGCTTCATCTGGCGCGGCCGCATGTTTCGCCCGCAGTCCATCGTGCGCCGGGTCCGACCGCTCTCCGGCCGGCCGCGTATTCGCATCCAATTGCGCCCGTCGTTCAAGTATGGCGCGCAGCAGCCCGCGATTACCAGTGGGTCCAATCACATTCGCTATGCCGGACCGGACCAGACCATTCGCCTGACGACCGATGCGCCATTGGACTACGTGCTGGCAGAGACACCTTTCAATCTCAACGAGCCGATCAATCTGCTGATCGGCCCGGATGAGACGCTGTCTGACGGCCTGGAGAACACCGCGCGGCAATTCGAAGAGCAGACACTGGACTATTGGCAGAATTGGAGCCGGCGTCTTGCCCTGCCGCTCGACTGGCAAGAGGCCGTCATTCGTGCGGCCATTACATTGAAGCTCTGCACCTACGAGCCGACAGGTGCCATCGTTGCGGCCCTGACGACGTCGGTGCCGGAGGCCGCGAACAGCGGGCGGACTTGGGACTATCGCTATTGCTGGCTGCGTGACGCGTTTTTCGTTGTCCGCGCGCTGAATTCGCTCGGTGCCGTTCACACGATGGAGAACTATTTCGGCTGGCTCTTGAACGTGGTCGCCCGGGCCGAAAACAATCACTTGCAGCCGGTCTACGGCATTGGCCTTGAGGCGGCACTGACGGAGCGTATTGAAGATAATCTCGGCGGCTATCGCGGGATGGGGCCGGTGCGCGTGGGCAATCAGGCCCATGAGCACTTTCAGCACGATGTCTACGGCAACCTCATACTCGGTTCCGTGCAGACCTTTTTCGATCATCGCCTGACAAAGCGGGCGGGGCTGGAGGACTTTCGGCATTTGGAGGTCGTCGGTGACCAGGCGTTCCGCCTTCACGACCAACCAGACGCCGGGATGTGGGAGTTACGCTCCCGGGCGCATGTCCATACCTCGTCCAGTCTGATGTGTTGGGCCGCATGTGACCGGCTCGCGAAAATTGCGGGTCATCTAGGCGAATTGGCACGGGCGGAGTTTTGGTCCGAGCGTGCAAAAACAGTGAAGGCCGTTATTCTCGAAAAGGCATGGTCGGACAAGCGCCAGGCGTTCGCTGATACGTTTGGTGGCACAAATCTCGATGCCGGTGTATTGTTGATGGCAGAGGTCGGATTGATTGAGCCGACGGACCCTCGGTTTGTCAGTACCGTCGAACGCCTCGAAGAGAATCTGGCGCGGGGCCCGCATATGATGCGCTATGAATCGGCCGATGATTTTGGATTGCCGGAAACAGCATTCAATATCTGCAGTTTCTGGCGTCTCGATGCGCTACATCGCATTGGACGCCGGGAGGAAGCCGTCGAAATCTTCCAATCGATCCTGGATACGCGTAATCATCTCGGTCTCCTTTCTGAAGATACCGACTTTGACACCAAAGAGATGTGGGGAAACTTCCCGCAAACGTATTCGATGGTCGGGATTATTAATGGCGCGATGCGTTTGTCGCGGCCATGGGAAACGTATGTATGAGCCGACTTGTCGTCGTATCGAACCGGGTTGCTGATTTCGACAATGCTGCTCAGTCTGGTGGACTTGCCGTTGCACTTGCGGACGCGTTGGCGGCAAAGGGCGGGATCTGGTTCGGATGGGACGGAACCGTGGTACGATCCGGCACACGCGTGCCGCCGACGATCAAGACCTACGACAACGTTACGACGGTTACCTTGCCGCTGACCCGGAAAGACTATAACCACTTCTATGTCGGGTTCTCCAACAGCGTCTTATTGCCGATATTCCATTACCGCTTGGACTTGGCAACGCACCAAAGGCCGTTTCTGTCGGGATACAAACGTGTTAACTCCAAGTTTGCCGACGCGCTTTCGCCACTGCTCAAAAAGAGTGATGTGATCTGGGTTCACGATTATCACTTGATCCCGCTGGCGAGTGAATTGCGAAAACGCGGTTATAGAAACAAGATCGGGTTTTTTCTTCACATCCCGTTTCCGCCGAACGACATTTTTACGGCGATCCCGGGATACACGGCCATCGGCGAGTCGTTTCTGTCATATGATCTCATTGGGTTCCAGACCTCTACAGATCTTGCAAACTTCCGCTACTTTGTCGAAAGCGAATTTCCGGATTTGGCGTCGGATGCCGAAGGAGAGTACGTTCGCGGCGGTCATCGAACGCGAACGGCGTGCTTCCCTATTGGGATCGATGTCACGTCGTTTCGCGCCATCGCGCATGGTCAAGAGGCCGACGAGCAGATCGCGTTCTTGCAACGGCGGACGACGGCCCGCCAACACATCATCGGTGTCGACCGCCTCGACTACTCCAAAGGACTGCCGGATCGCATGCGCGCATTCCGTCGCTTGCTGCAAAAGTATCCGGAAATGCACAAGCGCGTGACGCTGATGCAGATCGCCCCGCCGACTCGCGAGAACGTTGAGGCCTACAGCGATATTCGAGAGGAACTGGAGAAACTGTCCGGAGCGATCAACGGCGAGTTCGCGGACTTCGACTGGACACCCTTGCGCTATATTCACCGGTCGATCCCGCGCCATATCCTGGCGGCCCTGTTTCGCGGCAGCCATGTCGGCTTCGTGACGCCATTGCGCGATGGGATGAATCTCGTTGCCAAAGAATATGTCGCCGCGCAAAGCGAGCGCGAGCCGGGTGTCCTCGTCCTCTCCAAGTTCGCAGGTGCGGCGGAAGAGATGAGGGAAGCTCTGATCGTCAATCCGTACGATGCTGACGAAATGGCCGACACACTGTATATGGCACTGAATATGTCGCTTGAAGAACGCAAAGAGCGGCAGAAAGCCCTGTTGCAGCGCATCCGCGGGAGCGATGCAAATCGGTGGCAATCGACGTTCTTACAGGCCCTTACATCAAAGGACTCTCGTTCACGGCTATGACGGAACCTTGGCGCTTGATTGGTGATGTCGGAGGAACGAATGTCCGCTTTGCGCGCTCAGATTCCTCAGCAGAGATTCACGACCAATGGGTTGCACCGGTCGATCGGTATCAGACGTTTGCAGCTGCGCTGACCGACTATTTGGGTCGAGCCGGGAACGGCGCGCAGGCGTCGGCTGCGGTGATTGCTGCTGCAGGCCCGGTTGCGGACGGTGAAATCCGGCTCACGAATAGCTCTTGGCGGATCTGCGAGCGCGAACTCGCCACGCTCTTGGGGCCCGGCGTTGCGACTCGCCTGGTCAACGATCTCGAAGCTGTCGCATTTGCACTTCCGCACCTTTCTGAGGACCGTCTGCAGTTCGCCGACTTGCGGCCTCGGGTGCGGGATGCGCGCCAGCGCATGCTCGCGGTCAACGTCGGGACGGGGTTCGGTTCGGCAAGCCTGATCCGCGATGGAGAGAGGTGGGTGTGTTGCCCCTCGGAATCCGGCCATATGCGTCTGGCCGCCGACAACGCCGAGGAACTCGCGCTGTTCTCGAAACTAGAGATTGGTCAGGCGACCGTTGAGGACATCCTGTCGGGTGGTGGTTTGCAAAGACTGCAGGCGCACGTCGTCGAAGCGAGGCCGGAGTTCGGCTATCAGCATTTCACCGGCTTTCTCGCACGAGCCTGTGCCGATCTGGTTTTGGCCAGTGCAGCCTGGGACGGGCTTTATCTCTGCGGTAGCGTCGCAACCGCCTGGTGGCAACGCGCGGATCTCGATGAGTTTCGACGCCTATTTGTTGGAACATCGAAGATGAGCCATCAACTCGGTGCCACGCCAATCGCGCTGATTAACGAGGAGTTGCCGGCATTGATCGGCTTGGCGCATTTGAATGTCGAGCGCGCAGATTGACGGCAGGCTGGTTTGTGATGCCCTGCTACACAGGCTGAATGCGACCGCGCTTGTGAGCGGTCGGTCATCGTTGCGCGGGCGTGCTGCCGCAACTCGGAGGCATGGACGACGGTAGTAGCCGCTGGTTCGTTGCGTTTATACCGCCGGTGCCGGTTCGGCTTTTTGTAGCGTCAACGCCACAAACAAGCCGAGCGGATCTAATTGCTCGCGATGGAGCAGGCGCAGACCGCAGCGTGCAATCCAGTTTGGTGTCTTGTCGTCGCTTCGGTTTGCTTCATCCTGCGACCCATCGCTTGTTGCTGTGCGAAGGTCAGAGGTGATCCAGCTGGCACGCTCAATCAGCGTCAGACAACCGCCGGATCGCATAACCCTGCTGAGCTCTCTCAGCGTTCGCGCGCGACGGACCGGTGCCTTGGATTCGAACACGGTCTGGTACGCGGCAATCCGATCGAAGCTGTGATCGGGAAAGCCTAGTGTTTCTGCGGCCATGCGATACAGTCCATGCACATTGTCCAGTGCTTTGGCCGCAACGCGGACGCGGGCGCGTGCCAGTGCGCGCGGATCGTCGTCAACAGCTGTGACTTGCGCGTTTGGCGGATAGGCCGTCAAAGACGATCCGCCGCCAACGCCGATCTCGAGGATGCTGACGTCACCTGAGGGTGTGCGGCGCGCTATGCGCCGACGTATCAAGGCGCGTAAGACGCGAACGGTCATTCGGCGCGGCAACCCGAGAATACTGCGCAATCGTTGTCTGACCGCGGGCAAGTCGTTCGACCAGTTGGACTTGCGCGGCTCTCCCGAGTCGGCAAGCAGTCCATCGCGGCCATGCTGATCCGCTACCGGTTGTCCAATCACGCACCGCCCTCCATGACGTCAACGTCTCATCCTAAGCCACATTTCCGAGACGTCCCATACGCGGACGCCCGCCACGCTCTGTCGTCCTACGCTGCCGCCGATGCGCCAGCGGTCTCGGCTTTTGCCAACGTCGGCACGGTGGAGTTGATCCAGCCGCCGCCGAGCACACGCGCACCTGCGCCGACGCCGTCATAGAAAACGCAAGCCTGGCCGCGCGAGACACCCGACAAGTGCTCCAGCAGGTCGACGACGACATGCCCGGTTGTATCGTAACGCAGGGCCGCCGGTGTCGGATCCTGGGTCGACCGTACACGCGCGTGCAACGGAAAACTGGGTGTGGCGCTCAGTATGTCCGATAACGGCGCGTCGCCAAGCCAGTTGACATCGCGCAAGTGAACTGCGGCCGTCGTCAAGGCGTCTCGGGGTCCAACGACGACGCGGCGCGTTTCGGCATGAATCCGTACGACAAACAACGGTTCACCGGCAGCGACGCCAAGGCCGCGTCTCTGGCCGACCGTGAAGTTGATAATGCCGGGATGTTCGCCAAGAACGCGGCCATCAATGTGAACGATCTGGCCTGGCTGGCTGGCGCCGGGATGCAGCTTTTCAATTGTTTGTGCATAATTACCGGACGGCACAAAGCAGATGTCCTGGCTGTCGGGCTTTGCCGCAACGGGCAGGTCGAACTCGGCGGCGAGGCTGCGCACGGCGTCCTTCGGCAGATCTCCCAGCGGAAACCACAGGCGCTGAAGCTGAGCGTGGGTCGTCGCAAACAAGAAGTAGCTTTGGTCCCGGCTGAGATCATGCGCGCGGTGAAGTTGATTGCCGTTTCGACCTTCGCGCAAGGCAATGTAGTGACCCGTCGCGAGTACATCTGCTTCAAGATCCTGCGCAGTCTCGAGCAGGTCTTTGAACTTGATGCTCTGGTTGCAGTTCACGCAAGGGATCGGTGTTTCGCCGGCCAGGTAGCTAGACGCGAAACTCTCAATCACGGCCTCGCGAAAGCGATCTTCATAGTCCAAGACATAATGCGGCACGCCGATGCGTTCCGCCACGCGGCGCGCGTCATGGATATCCTGTCCCGCACAGCAGGATCCCGGACGGCCGGTTGCGCTGCCATGATCATAAAGCTGCAGCGTAATGCCAATGACATCGTGACCTTGCGCAGCCATTATCGCGGCAACGACTGATGAGTCGACGCCTCCGGACATGGCGACCACGACGCGTTTGCGGTCCCCGCTAGGGGCTTGTGCCAACAGCGTGTCAAAGGTCGGAACGTGGTGCTGTTCCAGGTCAGTCATCTCTTTGCTTCGGAAATTGACGCATCCGTCTTGGGAGTACTCGAAGCCAAGACATAGGCTCTCGTGTGGCAGTATCCAATATGTTGCCAGCGTTCGGCAAGAGGGCCGCGCCGGCGGGTGTGAGCCGCGAGGTGATCCCGCTGGCATTAACCACGCCGCGATGAACGCATAGCGCTAGTCTGGAACAATCAAAAAATCAATGTTTACTATAGGGTTTAGACCGATCTTAAGGTGGCGGATCTAAGCTTGGGTCCAAGTAACGGCGAGTATGTAGAGTATCATGGCCGACCAGCAATTTCGATCACGCGTGCGGTACGTCATTGGTCCCGATGGCAGTCCGCTCACTGTCGCAGATCTTCCACCGAAAGATACCAAAAGGTGGGTGATCCGTCGTAAAGCAGAGGTTGTTGCCGCAGTGCGCGGCGGTCTCCTCAGCCTCGAAGAGGCATGCGAGCGCTATAAACTCACAGTCGATGAGTTTTTGAGCTGGCAGCGCTCTATCGAGAAGCATGGGTTGCCCGGTCTGCGCGCGACCCGCGTGCAAGAGTACCGCAACTGATCATAAGATCAGGCGCGGTGTCTCAATCGCGCCCAGACGGCCGGATGCGGCACGTCTAAAACTGGGACGGCATGTGCCGGCTTTGAGCCGCTGCCGCACCTGGCACAGGGCGCTCGTAAATTTCTGCATTTCTGTACAATTTGAGCACAAATTCGCGTGATGCGTTCTCGCGCGCGTGCCGGCGACTGCGCGCATGCATGAATCCCGTTTTGAGCGGGGGTGGCAATCTCAGTTGTCACGAATTTGAGCTAGGATCGCTGTGGATCGCAAGCTTGATCCCGTCGGCTTGTCGCCAACTCCGCGATGCCGCGTTTCTCACGTCGGCTAGTCAACCGGAAGAGAGAGCCAAAATGGGGCGCTTAGGCACCGCCCCATTTTTAGTCTTGCCGTGCTTTCGGCCCAAAGCTCGTCAGCCTTAGCACGAAAAGGTTCCAGTCAAACGCGATACGATCTATCGCGAGAGCAGGGACTCTTCTGCATGCTCTTCGTTTGTTGCGCGCTGGCGCATGGGGTCTGCCTCATCGAGTTCGGCAAACGCCTCATCGCGGGCGGCAACCGCCGCATCGAGCTGAGCCTGAAGACTGGCGAGTGAGACCAGCAGATTTTCACGGCGCTGCGCTGCAGATCGCGCGAACGTCGAATAAGCGAAATGCGTAGAATCCCGCACGCCCGTCCGCTCTTCCTCGGCATCGACCTGGCGCTGAAGATCCATCGCCATGTTTTCAAATTCGCGGATCATTTGTTCCAGCTCGCCAACCTTGCGTGCCTTCTCGTCCGCCTCGAATTGCTTCAAACGCAACGCTGCTTCCCGAGCTTTCATCATTGCGACCCCTACAACACTCCAAACTTGGGTCCAGCCAATCAAAAACCGTGCCAGATCCGCGACTTGACGCGCCACTTTTTAAGGCCGTGGCTTTCGTTCCCGTTTTGCAAGTGCACCCGAAGGCGGACTTGTGGTTGACCGTCTGGTCAACGCGACAAGCCAAATCTGCCACAATAGGCTTCGTGTTGCGTTAAGGCCACACGTGAGATCCGTTGGTTCGAATTTACGGCTTGTCAGGAATTTGCGGGTCAGGAACGTCCTAGGGCAGGGCGGCGAATAGTGTTATCCCTCTATTCGAGGCTGGGTTTGCCTGCATTTCCAGAGTGCTACGGGTTTTTCGCGGGCGGTGTGCGTACGAGTGCTGTCGCTCTGAGTAATCGTGTCCAAGCCGTGCAATCTGCGCTGGCGTTTTGCGCCCATGTCGCAGCTCTAACGGTCCAACCCTTTATCGTAAGTATCCGTTATCCAGTCTGCTCAAGACAAAATTAGGCTTTGTTAACCTCTCGCGGGCACCATCGTGGTCATTCGCTTGGGGAAGACAAGCGCGGTGACTTCGCGGAAACAGACGTTGGGTCCGGCGCGGGCCGTCGAGGAGAGGATGGTATGCGGGTTCTTTTGATCGAAGACGACAGTGCAACCGCGCAGAGCATCGAGCTGATGCTGCAGTCTGAAGGCTTTAACGTCTACACAACCGATCTTGGTGAAGAAGGCGTTGATCTGGGCAAGTTGTATGACTACGACATCATACTCCTCGACCTCAATTTGCCGGACATGAGCGGTTACGAAGTTCTGAAAACCCTTCGGGTCGGCAAGGTCGGCACACCTATCCTCATTCTATCCGGTCTGGCCGGTATCGAGGACAAAGTTCGCGGGCTTGGGTTCGGCGCCGACGACTACATGACGAAGCCGTTCCACAAGGACGAGCTTGTCGCGCGGATCCATGCGATCGTGCGCCGCTCGAAAGGCCACGCCCAGTCCGTGATCGAGACGGGCGAACTCAAAGTCAATCTGGATACGAAGACCGTCGAGGTGCAGAACCAACGCGTGCATCTGACGGGTAAGGAATATCAAATGCTGGAGCTGTTGTCCCTGCGGAAGGGGACGACGCTGACCAAAGAGATGTTCCTCAATCACTTGTACGGCGGCATGGACGAACCGGAACTCAAGATCATTGACGTGTTTATCTGCAAACTCCGCAAGAAGTTGCAGGCCGCAACCGGCGGTAAGCACTACATCGAGACGGTTTGGGGGCGTGGTTACGTGTTGCGCGATCCGTCTGACGAGGATACGGCGGCTGCTTAAAGCGCAACGCACTTGCCTTTGGACTATCGAACAGCGGGTTGCCAAGACGCGGCGCCCGCTTTTCTATTGGTGCCAGGTCGTCAACAGATCGCAGGTTCGCATTTCATGGGACAACTTCGCGCCGGTATCGTTCCGGTCACGCCGCTGCAGCAAAACTGCACACTTGTTTGGGACGAGGACAGCAAGGACGGCGTTGTTGTTGATCCAGGCGGTGATGTGGATGCGATCATATCGGCCGTCACTGACTCCGGGATCAAAGTCACAGACATCCTGTTGACGCATGGGCATTTCGATCATGCGGCCGGCGCGGATGAGTTGCGCGAACGCCTTAGCGTCAAGATTTCAGGCCCGCACGAAGCGGACCGGTTTCTGCTCGATGAGCTTGCACAATCGGGGGCCTCTTACGGCATTCAGGGTGCACGGAACGTCACGCCGGATCGATGGCTGGACGAAGGGGACGCGCTGCAGTTCGCCGGGCGATCGTTCGATATCTACCATTGCCCGGGACATTCGCCCGGATCGCTCGTCTATGTCAGCACGGCGGACAAGTTCGCACTCGTCGGAGACGTCATTTTCCAAGGCTCGATCGGGCGAACGGATTTTCCGTACGGAGACCATGACGCCCTGATCTCTGCGATCAAGACCAAGCTATTACCGCTTGGCGATGACATCACATTCGTCTGTGGTCACGGACCGCCAAGTACACTTGGCGAGGAACGGCGCACCAACCCGTTTGTGTCCGGCAACTGATGTGCATACCTGCGATGCGCGCGGCAATCTGAAACGCGCGCATCGTAGCAGTGTTGGGTGTCGACGCGCCTACCAGCCGAACTCAAATCGAAGCGGACGTCCGAATATGCTCACGTCGCTGGTCGATTCGTTGCCGCCCTTGCGTGATTGCCAAAAATCGACGGTTTCAACACGCAGTGTTTCTGAGCAGCTCTGACGGCAGTAAACCCAGGTGCCGCCGGGCAGGCGGACTTGCCGGCCAAGCCGCGTATGACGCACCGGGCCCCGGACGGTTCCGTTCCCGAAGTCGCTACGTGCTACAACATAACCGGCGATGCCGTTCTTGCGGGCAAGTACCGGGGTTGCAAGTGCACTGAAGACCAGGATGACAAGCATCAGTCCCATGATCGGTCGCATCTGTCGTCTCCTGCGATGAATCTCTCAGCTCGCTTCTATCATCAACAATGTGACCCGAGAATTACCGGGTCGAGATGCGCGAACTCTGCCAGCGACTTGGCGCATCTCGGCCACGCCCAACCGCTATGCCGGCGCCTGTTTCGCTCCGGTCTCGGCTACAGTAGGGTCGTGCGCCTGATCAAGTTCGCGCGGCCCGGCTGTGATGCCGCCGTCGGCACGACATTAACATGAACATGAAACCACATGAACACGACACGATAGGATGGAAACGCGATGACAAACAAAGTTGCGCTTGTGACCGGGGCGGGCAGCGGAATTGGCCGCGCATCGGCCGTCGCTCTTCAAACGGCCGGTTACAACGTCGTGTTGGCCGGGCGACGCCAGGAAGAGCTTGAGAAAACTGCCGCGATGGGCGCACAGTCCGTTGGTCGTCTCCTGCCCGTACCGACGGATGTGAGCGATGTCTCTGCCGTTCAGGCTCTGTTCCAGCGCACCCAGTCCGAGTTCGGGCGTCTTGACGTGGTCTTCAACAACGCCGGGATGGGTGCGCGGCCCGTGCCGATGGAAGATCTTGAGGTGGCCGAGTGGAAGCAGGTCGTCGACGTCAATCTGACCGGCTGCTTCGTATGTGCGCAAGAGGCGATCAAGATCATGAAAGCGCAGACGCCAATGGGCGGGCGCATCATCAATAACGGTTCGATTTCGGCGCATGCGCCAAGGCCGGGCTCTGCGCCCTATACCGCCACAAAGCACGCCATCACCGGGTTGACGAAGTCGATCTCGCTCGATTGTCGAAAGTACGACATCGCTTGCAGCCAAATCGACATTGGAAACGCAGACACCGAAATGGGCGGCCGCATGAAGCACGGCGTTCCTCAAGCCAACGGTGAAATCATGGCTGAGGCGGTCATGGACGTTGCGCATGTGGCGAGAGCCATCGTCTACATGGCTGAGCTACCGCTTGATGCGAATGTTCAGTTTATGACGGTCATGGCAACGAAAATGCCATTTGTCGGCCGCGGCTGACGTGCTTGATGTGCGTCGCAAACCGGCGCAGCGTCGAGAGACCCATACGATGCCGATCTGACGAGACCGCCTCCAATGGCGGTCTCATGTGAACGTTATATGTCTATGGCGACAGGTCTATCGCGACATTGCGATGCGGACACTCCGCAACGCGGTGCCGATCGTGCGGATTGCGACAACCTGAGATCCGCCGGAGAAGGATATGTTGATCCGTCCGGATACGGTGCCGTTCACGCGCAATGCAAGTTTGCCAGTTCGTGCTGAACCGCTGATCGCACCCGAGGCATTGAAGGTCCGCTCCACCCAGCTTCCGGAGACGCGTCCGCCACGATAATTCAATTGGGAGCGGATCTCGATCTTATAGCTCGGTGCTGCACATCGAATAGCGAAGCCAAGTCTGCGACCGTCCGACTTCGGATTGTAGTACGCCCGACAGCTGATCCGCTCGACGCGACCGCTCGAGAGGCTAATGCGCCCGCGTCCGCGCCAGGACCCGCTTAAGTTCTTGAACGGAGAGGCCGACGCAGGCTCAGACGCGACAATAGCGGTGCCCCATCCAAGTCCTGTCGCAAGAAGTGCGAGCGTACAAATCGTCGCGAAGAACCGGAGTCTCAGCATCGATAAAAAACCCTTTATCATCAGCAATGACGCAATCGGCACAAACCGTCTATGGTTTATCAACGCGCCGGAAAATGTCAGTTGCTTTTGCGCCGTCCGAGTATTCGGTCGCCCGGTTCACGAGCCCAAATTTCAGGCTCATGTCTAGCAGGCGCCATGATGCACGTGAAGCACCGACAGAACACGTCGATGCGACAATTATCCCGATCCGCGGTGTCAGTTATGGGCAGATGTGATCGCGCGGCGGCAGTTGAACCCAATCGAAACAAGCGGCATGCCGAAAACGCTGATGCAGCGATAGACGCGCTCGGTTCGCCCTGACGCCAAGCGATGGGGAACTGCGTCGTCAGGCTCCAGACGCAATGATGGACCGAACGCCAATGCGATCATGACCAGGTCCGGTGTTTGCGGGTCATTCGGAGTCGCCGCCGCGCGCTTGGACACGATCGCCGTCGCTGCGCCTATAATCCCAAAAGAAACTAACAGAATTGCAATTTGATGAGCCAGCCGCATCGCCCCCTCCGCGCCCTGAATCTTGTCGCGGAAGGTAAGTGATTCGCGTGCGTCTCCGGGGTTAACAGATGCGTAACGGCACACCGATTGCGCTGGTCTGTGGTCAGAAGTCCGCAGCTTTGAAAAAGAGCGCCACAGTTCGTTGCGGCCAGCGAACTCAAGGTTTCACAGGGCCTTAAATGCAAGAAAGCCCCGACAAGATGTCGGGGCCTCGAGAGAGAGCAGCTTTCAGATTGCTCGACAACCTGGCAGCTGTAAGTCGGTCAGATACGTCAGAATTACTTCGTAACGGTCTGAGCCGGAGCGACTTGAGCGCCAAGGCCCATCGGCTCCGGAGCTTCACGACGGCATGCGCTGATGGCAGTCGCCGTAGCAAGAAGCGCGACTACAAAAAGTGTGCCCCGATTTTTCATTGCCGAGATCTCCAGTGACAGTGTTTGCACTGTCGGAGTAGACGTGCGTTGCTGATGGAGATCAAGAACGATCCAGGTCAGGCCGAGCCGTGGGCGCACTAGTGGTGCCAGTCGGCAACAAGCGTTCAGGCGAGCTTAACCATCGGTATTCTAGCTTGTGGCCGAGCTGCACCGGTACCTGTCGATTTCGTTTTCCACGGTTTCACCATTGGTTGAGCGGACTTGCGCGCGGCCGGCCAGCTTCTCAAACTTTGGCGAGTTCAATTCATCAATAGCCGATGGGGCAGGGAATCCGCATGCAAAGCAGACTGTGGACGAATTTGTTGGCGACGGCGGTCGCGCTTGCTTCACTCTTTGCGAGCATATCGGCGGCGCATGCCGCCACAGTTGTCGCGAAAGTCGATCTGTCGCGCCAACGCATGAATGTGTATGTGGACGGACGAAAAAAGTACACTTGGGTCGTTTCCACCGGCAGACAAGGCTGGCGGACGAAGCCCGGTGTGTACACGCCATACAAGATGAAGCGGCACTACTACTCCAAGAGATGGCGCATGTCGCTGCCGTACCTGATCTGGATCGGCGGAGACGGAACGGCCGTTCACGGTACGACTTACGCGGGCCGTCTCGGACGTCCGGCGTCACACGGCTGTATCCGGTTGAGCATCAGAAATGCAGCCAAGTTCTACCGGCTGGTGGAACGCCATGGCATGTGGGGCACACGCGTTGAAGTCGTGAGATAAGACGTTGTGAGATAAGGTTTGATGGCGTCGGCTTTGGGGCCGCGACCGTGTCCGGGCAACTCCTTCTGGTGGTTGCGCGGACACTGTGGCAGCGCCGGGCAGGCCTTGGGCTATATTATCTCTTTTACATGCAGGCGCCGTTCGGACATGGATGATGTCGGACGGCGCTTTTTTTGCCTGATCTCAAGGCTGAAGCCGGTTCTCGATCTCTCGAGGCGGTAGGACACAACCAGCGCTCGTCACGCCATACAAGGAGAGCTGCTCGTGTCGTCATCCTCGAAAAGCGGTGGTTTCGTGCTGGGCTTCATGACCGTATTGATGACGGTAGTGGGATTTGTTGTCTTGCTGATTTGCGAGCTGATCGCGGCCATGCTCGTCTACGGTTATCTGAACCTGGCACATACCAATCTGTTCGGGTGGTTGGTGCGCCAGTCGCGTAGCGTTCTTGATGTGGTCGCCTACGGGATCGAAGGCTTCTTTCCGTCCTCCGCCAACCAAGTTTACGCAACGGTGTTCGGCGAACTCGGGCCGAAGTCCATTCTATTGCTGCTAACCGGTTTGGTGGTCGGTGCGTTCTTCCGGCTGATTGTATGGGCGATCGTGCGCGCGATCCGTGGTCGCGGTCATCACGCCGCGTAACCCACGTTTGGCCTGCGTCAAGAACGGCCTGCGGGACTGTAGCCGGCAGGCGCCCGTTTCGCGATGAGGGCCACCGTCTCAATAGTCTGACACCTTACGCACCGGCACAGTTGTTGCCGGTGTTTTCCGTTGGCGACTACCCGCATAGTAACCGCGATGAAGGAGTTTTTGCGTAGTTTGAGCCTATGAAACAGATTATTGCACTGAGCCTCATTTTTACATCGACTGCCAGTGCCCTGGCAGCTGATGCCACAATGATTGTTCCGCCACCCGCAGCGTCACCGCTACGCCAAGGGGATCCTGATTGGATCGCGCGCGCCTACGGTCAGCCGGCGCTTGCATATCTCGAAAGCTTAGCTGGCAAGCGGAACTATCTCGCGCCGAGCCAATTGGACCCGCGTTTCACGACCGCGCTCTATGTCAATGCCGCCGCGCGAGGTTCGCGTGCGCAACGCATGTTTGTGCTCCATCGTTCGAACGTTGGTTCACCGTGGCGGCTCGGGATGTGGGACCGGAGGTATTGGTCGCGCAAACGCCTGCCGAAGTCGGTTCCGCCGCCATACAGCTGGAAGGTCTCGACCGGGCGCCATTACCTCGGGGATCAGCGCTCCGGCCCGACGCCGCTTGGCGTTTTCGGTCTCGATGAGCGCAAGGGACGGGTCCGGTCAGGATATCATGCGCCCGGCATGATCCATGTCGCGTTCTTTGACCTGCACTATCGAAGCGGTCGTCGCTCCGGCGTTGCATTTCACGGGACGACACGCGGCCGCTACAGCCGTCTCGGTCGGATCGACAGCCATGGCTGTATCCGGATGACGCAAACCAATGCCCTGGCGCTCATCAAGCGCCTGCAAGGTCGCGACGGCGTGCTGTCCTCGGACGTGCGCTGGGGACCGGTTCCACGTTATTGGACGCGTGAGCGCTATGGTGTGCGGCGCGGATACCGGCGTAACGGCCGATCGTTTGCCGTTGGGTCAGTGCGTCAGCCGAAACGGCTTGCGACACTTAAATCCCGAAATATCACGACTGACGTTCTAACGGATAATGTCGCTGCCCCGCGACCGCGCGTGCTGATGAAGACCGGCTATCGCGCCGTCGTAGTCGTCTTCAAGGACTAATGCGTGTTGTTGTTGCTTGTTTTCGCTCACGGGCTATTCCTCGCTGCGCTCGGGCCCTGCGCGGGCGCGGCGCAACGCGCCGGGCCGCGTTCGCGGCCT
>JBCDAH010000093.1:0-20240 GCA_039186015.1 Pseudomonadota bacterium | reverse complement strand
GTTATCCTTCCATGCAGTCATTAGGCGGTACCAAGGCATGTCTGTGTCGCCGTCAAAGCAAATATATGTTTTGTTTCTGTAAGGCATTGCGGTAGTCCTTTCATGTGTTTATTATTGGCAAGGTTGCGACCACTACACCTTGAAATCGGAAATCCCTACGCAATACAATTGGTTTATGCTCTTTGTTTGTTGAGTGTGGCATAAGGATTATGGCGTCACTAGAACGCCGCAACTCCTTGATGGTTGCCTCGTTATTGACTAGAGCAACCACTATGTCGCTGGGATTTGCCGTTTGTTGTTGTCGAACTAAAACCAGCGCACCGTCTTCAATTCCCTTACTATTCATCGAGTTTCCTGTCGCGCGCAGTAGGAAATAGCTATGCGTTGGCTTTGCCAACGCCACAGACACAGGGATCATTGCCTCGATGTTTTCTGCTACAAGTAGTGGTAATCCGCACGAGGCTGTGCCCACCAAAGGAACTTCAATTGTAGAGTCGCAGTCGGGCGAGGTGGCAGGCGCGCGCAATAGCTGAAGTGATTTGTCCGCGCGGCGTCTCAGATAACCTAGGTCAATCAACCGGTCGATTACATCCGCTGATGACCTCGGGGACGAGAAACCCAGATCAGAAGCAAGCTCCCGGACGCTGGGTGGTGCACCGCCATGCGCAATTCGATTTCTGATCAACAACAAGGCCCTCCTATCGATGGGTCTCAGATCGCTGAATGGGAATCGCTTGCTCATACCGTACAAGCTGTATGTTAATGTATGTTTTGTCAATGCTTTGTGTAATGATGCAGCTGCTGAGTTGTGGACTTGCTTTAATGGTAGAGGGTATTTGATTGCGTCGGGTGTGGCGAGGAGGTGGTTGTCGGACCGCACCACTCCATCCCTAGCAACCCCGCCCCTGCACCCCCACATCTCCTCCATCCACGCATTCGGAGCTTCGACATGTTCCTCCATGTTGCAACGTCGCGATTGGGGTTGGTGGCGGTGGCCCTTGGTCTGGCGTTTACGGGTCCGCTGGTCGTGATCAATGCGACGCCCGCGGTCGCGAAGAAGGCCACCACGACCAAGAAGAAGCGGGTCTATAAGCGGTCACGGCAGCGCATGCTCGATTATCGGCCCGGTGTGAACGACCATTTGCCGGCACGCCGGTTCGGGTCGCGTTTTCCGCCCCAGTACGGCAACTATCCCGCCTGGGCCGCGGATGCGTTCTCCCGGCAGAACGAGCTTTACGAGCGGGATAGGGATTAGTGTTTCCGCGGTTTTCTCGCGTGGTTTTTCGCTCACGGGCTGTTCCGGCCTGGGATAGTCCTTGCAGAATAGCCAGCGCTCGAGCCGCGACCTTGCGAGCGCGCGAACAGCGCAAATGAAGACTCTTCGCTCACGAGCTGTTCCGGCCTACGGCCGGGCCCTCCGCGGGGGCGCCGCAACGCGACGGGCAGCAGTCGCGGCCTGGGAGCCGTCCTACCAGGATAGCCCGCGCTCGAGCCGCGAGCCCGCGAGCGTGCGAACAGCGCAAACTAAAGACCCCTGAGCGAAAACAACAGTTTGACACAGGCCCGTGAGACCGTTGCCGACGTCCGTTCACGCAACGCGTTCACGAGTACCCGGTCATGTCGCAATCGACCACCCAATCCCCGTCGTCGCCGGAGGCCGAAACACCGGGGGTGGAAACCAGTCGAGCATCGCTGAGGCGCGCGCTGGCACTGGTCGCGGGCGTGCTGTTTGTCTTCCAGGTCGGGCGGTGGATGATTGTGCCGGGGCTGGATCTGTTTGTGTTGTCCGACGTCTTCCGCGATCTGGCCGACCCCCTCCGAACGGGGGTGTTGAGTTCGGCCAACTTTTCGCGCTTGAGCGTGATGGCGCTCGGTGTCTGGCCCTACGTCGCGGCGTGGGTGGTGTTTGAATTTCTGCACGGCATGTTCACGCCCGCCGCACATGCGCGCTATCGGCGCTGGGCGACCGGGGTGATTGCGATCTTCTGGAGTGTCGGTCTCGCGAACGCCATGCAGGGCTATCCTCATCTTGTCGCTGACCCCGGGGTTTGGTTCGTCATCCCAGCATCGTTATCGATTGCGGCGGGCACCATGGTGTTGGTCTGGCTCGGAGAGCAGATTACCAAGACCGGCTTTTGCGATGGCATCTGGTTGCTTGCCGCGGCCGACATTCTGTCGGGATTGCCGGTGGCCGTGATCCAGATCGTGCATGGCTACGATACGGGCGTTTTTTCCGGCTTTGCCGTACTGCTGATTGCGGCCGTGACGGTCGGGTTGGTGGTCCTGATCGTGCTGTTCGAAACGGCGCGGTTGCGTTTTCCGCTTGTCCAAATTGATGCAGCCGACGGCCAAGTCGCAGAGGGCGATGCAAAGGGCGAGCGGATAACAGGCCATCACACGCTGAAGCTCGACAACGTCACCGTGGTGCCGTTGATGTTTGCGGCTTCCCTGATTGCTCTGCCGCCGACGTTTGCCTCGCTTTTGGACTATGAAACAAGCGCGATGCTGTTGCCGTACTACGCGTATGTCGCGCCTGGCCAGCCGCTGCATCTGATCCTCTTTGGCGTGCTGGTGGTCGTGTTCACCTTTCTGGTGACGGCGATCAAAGTCTCGCCCAAAGCCGTCCTGCGAGATGTCGAAAAGACCGGTCAAACCGTTGCTGCGGTTCCGCAAGGTGAGGCGCAATCCTACGTCGATCGCGTGTTGACGTTCTGGACACTGGTAGTTGCGGCTTACCTGATTGTCTTGGCACTGCTGCCGCAGCTGCTCACCATGATTATTGGCGTACCCGTCGTCAGCAACGGGCGGCTGTTTTTGATCGTTGTGTTGGTTGGGCTTGATGTTCTGCGGCGCACGCTGGTGCTTCAGTCGCTTAAACAGCTGCCAAGACAAACCGGTTGAGCACGGCGAGCGGAAGCCACGATTGCAGGCCGTCGCCGTAGTGTCCGGCCGTGATGACCACCACCATGTCGAGCTTCGGGATCACGAACAGACGTTGCCCGCCCAGGCCGATACCGGCGGCCCATGCCACGTCCGCGCGTTTGACCAGCGACCGGCCAAGCCACCAGTGATAGCCATAGTAGAACAACCGGTCGTGACAACCGATCTGGGGTGAAAGGGACTCGGTGATCCAACTGGCCGGGATGAGTTGTCTGCCTTGCCATCGGCCGCCGTCGATGACGCATTGCCCGACCTTTGCCAGGTCCCGCGATCGCATCCGCAAGCCGCCCGATGCCGATGGCGCGTTATCACGATGCCGCGCCCACTCCACATCCGAAATCGCCAGCGGGGCGAAGAGTGCGGCGTCCGCAAATGCGTCCAGAGGTTGTCCGGTTGCGCGTTCCAGGATCGCGCCCAACAACGCGGTGCAACCGCCCGAGTAGGTCCAGGTAGCTCCAGGTGCCGCGACCAAATTTGGCGCAAGCGCCGTTCGGATGCGATCGTCCGAATGCCACAGCCGGAATTCGCCATGGTTCGGGTCGTTGACTGGGCCATTCTCGTCCCAGGCCAGCCCGGCGGACATGGTCAGCAAGTAGCGGATCTGGATCCCGTCTTTGTCTGCGGTGCGGAGATCTGCGTAGTCTGGCAGCGCGTCGAAAAACGGCATGTCGATGCCTGGCAGGAGTTTCGCCTCAATGGCGCAGCCAACAAGTAAGCCCGTTATGATCTTAGTCACCGACCGGATGTCGTGCTTGACGTCGGCAGCGTGCGCAACGTCGGGCAGCGGCGCGCCCCATCGTTCATCGTCGCCGGTGCGATAATGCTCGAAAGCCAACGTTCCGTGCCGAACGACGAGGACGCTGTGCACGTTCGATCCAGGAACGGAGTCAAGCCAGTTAGACAACGCCGCAAGCGGCGAACCTTCCAATCCGACTTCTTCGGGCGTGCCAATCTTCCAATCGTCCGTCGTCGTCACGGCGCAGCATCCTTGTGCTTCTTGCGCTATCGCTCGGGAGTCTTTGTTGCACTGTTCGCAGGCTCGCGGCTCGAGCGAGCCTTTACGTGCGCTACCGCTCGCGACAAGCGCTGGCTACTTGAGCGCGGGCCAGCCGTCAGGCACCCCAGGCCGCGCCTGCGGCCGGGCGCGTTGCGCCGCCCTCGCAAAGGCTCGAGCGAGTCTTTACGTGCGCTACCGCTCGCGACAAGCGCTCGCTACTTGAGCGCGGGCTAGCCGTCTGGCACCCCAGACCGCGACCGCGGCCCGGCGCGTTGCGCCGCCCACCGCAACGCGGGTGTTCCCGCGTTGGGCATTTCAAATGTCGAGATGGCGGACACGCCATCTCGATGGAGGGCCCGGCCGCAGGCCGGAACAGCCCGTGAGCGATAAACAATCAGCGCGGGCCCGGCCGCCAACGTCGGAATAGCCTGTGAGCGAGAATAACATCCGAGCATCACTATAAGGCCGAGCAAACCGCTCTGCCCACCCATCAACATTTCCGCAACGCTTGTGGTGGAAACAGGGGTCGGGCATAACGCATCTGGCCTACATCCCTTGCGACGAGACGCACGTCGGATTAGGACTGATTCGTTGATATCTCTGGCGAATATTGGCACGGGGGAGAATAATGCGATTGGCTCCGACGGCATTGCTTTGTTCTTTGGTGAGTGTGTGTGTATTCGGAGCAGCGTCCGTGACGCATGCGCAAACCGGCTGGGTGAACGGCTCGCCGCAGTTCCAGAGCGATATAGAGCGTGCGCAGCGCGAACGCGAGGCCAAGCGCAAAGATCGGCGCAAGGCTTACCGAACGGTCTATCCGCGGTACATGAAGGGCGGGGCAAAGCCGGATATCAAACCGGAGAAGCCGTCGATTGCCTATCTCACGAAACCGGAAAAGCCCGGCACGATCATTGTCGATACGAATGGACGGAAGCTCTATTACGTGCTGCATGGCCAGCGCGCCTACATGTATCCGATTTCCGTCGGCCGCACCGGTTTCACGTGGACCGGAACCGAGCGCGTCAGCCGCATCAAGTCGTGGCCATCTTGGACGCCGCCGCCGGAAATGCGCCGCCGTCAGCCGGGCCTGCCGATTACCGTATCGGGCGGGGTGATCAATCCGCTCGGGGCGAAGGCACTTTATCTCGGCAGTTCGATCTACCGGATCCACGGCACCAACAACAAGCGTTCGATCGGGCGGGCCTCATCATCGGGTTGTTTCCGTATGATGAACAAGCATGTCGTGCACCTCGCGAGCATTACGAAGATCGGCGCCAAAGTTCGGGTTGTGAAGAGCTACCCGCACGTCAGCAGCTCGGCGCCGCTGTCATCGCTGTTCTCGGACCTCGGCTTCAACAGTGACGCGAACTCCGGGACGCAAGCGAACTAACCTGGTAACTGATTGGCCACGTGCGCTACCGCTCGGGAGTCTTTAGTTGGCGCTGTTCGCACGCTCGCAGGCTCGCGGCTTGAGCGCTGGCTATCCTGCGAGGACGGTACCCAGGCCGCGACTGCGGCCCGGCGCGTTGCGCCGCGCCCGCGCAGGGCCCGGCCGTTAGGCCGGAATAGCCCGTGAGCGATCAACAACTAGCGCTGGCTATCCTGCGAGGACGGTACCCAGGCCGCGACTGCGGCCCGCCGCGTTGCGGCGCCCTGAGCGAAGCGAGGAATAGCCCGTGAGCGAAGAGCCCTTAATGCGCAAGCTGGTATGGTATGTCGCCGGGCTAAACCACTCCGATGTTACGGCGTTATTGATGTCGATCGCTGGATTGCCAACGCAACACGTGAGTGCTGGAAAGTATAAAGAGAGCCATGCGTGAGAGAATTAGAGCGTTTCGCCAGTATTCTTTCTAACTCGATTTCTTTGACGTCTCCAAAACAATAACGAATTGCGGGCCGTGGCGTAACGGCTGTTTGTAGGATACCGTTTGATCAGCCTGCAAATCTATTCATCGGCATAAGTCGCGGCCACTGAAAATCAGCTGAAAGATAGATATGGCTTCTGCACGTGATGCGTGCAATTAAGCTGCTTTTTGTGCAGATTTCTGTCGTGTTTCCGCCAATAGCATCGATTATATCAACCTAAGGTTTTAGATATTGCGGAGACGACGATGCATCGCGGCTTGGGACTGGGGCTGATTGGGGCCTTGTTTTTGGCTGCTCCGCCAGCGGTTGTTGCCAACGAGAAGATCTCGATTGGTAACGAAGGGCGGCGCATAAACCTAGCCGGCCGCCAGCGCATGTTGTCGCAACGGATCGCCAAGAGTGCCTGTTTCAGCCTGCAGAATGTTGAGAGAGATCATCACTTAAAACAACTTTCAGCTGCGGCTGCGCTGTTTGCTAAAACGCTGGATGGCCTTTATGGCGGATCAACGTCACAGAAGCTCGCACCCGCAACTGACAGAACCGTGAAAAAGCAATTGGAGATCGTTCAAGGTTTATGGTCCGGCTATGACATGGAGATTCAGAACTTTACCAAAAGTCCGGGGTTGCCAAGTGGCCTTGGTGCTATGACGAATTTAGCGCGAAAAAGCGTGCCGATTTTGAATGAGATGGATTATGCGGTTGCTCTAATGGAAAATGTTGGCAAGAGCCGAGCCTACGATCCGGGGCTTGCGAATGCGATCAACGTTTCGGGGCGGCAACGCATGTTATCGCAGCGAATGACGAAAGAATACTGTCTGATTTATGCTGGCATTGATCACGCTGTGAACTCCGCCTTTATCCGCGGTACCGTTGCGTTGTTCAACAGCTCTAAGGTGGAATTGCTTACTGGATTGTCATCGCTCAAGCTCAATGACAGGCAGCGCCGTGCCCTGGAAGACGAGTACGAAGCTGTCACCAGGATCTGGACGCGATTCTCTGGCCCGATCCTTCAGGTCGTGAACGGGGGAGCCCCGACGCTTGAGGGATTGAAACGGGTTGCGACGGAGAACGAGCCGTTGCTGAAATCGCTCAACCGCATTGTGTACCTGTACGAACGCTAGCGTACTTCGGCCATCGGCGGAAACTTCAGCGGCGGACACTCAGCTCTACGTCTACTCGACTTGCCTGTCGCCGCAATTTCGGCCCCGTTTGTCCGGTCCTCCTGCCGCCGATCGTGTCATGATCAACACGCATTCAGCTGTGTTTCAAAGTCGGACCGTCGCCTCAGGCAGGGCGCGGCTTGCTTCGACCGGCTTGCGAGGCCGGACATGATTGCGCCGTCAAACTGGCTCACAAATCACGGAATAGAGCGCTGACTGGTTTGGGGGGAGGCCGCTGCGATTCGGCGGTCCGTTAGCAGATCCGGTGAATTCATGAAGAAGATTGTTACGCTGCTGGCTGGTGTCGTGGTTGGGTTCGGTCTGACGGCGCCGCCGTCATCCGCGGCCGAGTCCGGCGACCAGTTTGTCTGCTCAAAGGTCAAGGGCCGTTGGACTGGATTTGGTTGGTTCAACTTCGTCCACCAGCCGCGTGAGCGTGCGCGCTGCATTTTCAATGTCGGCTGTCCGTCCGGGCCAAGCTCTGGGGCCATTCAGCTCAAATGTGCCTCGACCGGAACGGAGATCGACGCCGTGGCAAGCTTCGTTATTGCCGATGGCCGCGCAAACGGTAAGTGGAAAATCAGCAACTACGGTGTCAGCGGCACGGTCGCGGGTAAGGCGTCGATCCGCGATATCGATGTTTTCATGCGGGTTGGCACGCCCGAGTACAGCGCGTTTGGTGCAGCTTTGAAGATCAAAATGAAAGAGGGATTGTGCAAAGCCGCGGCCGATGTTGATCTGCAAACGCCGCTGGGCTTGAAGGGCATCAATCTGGCCGTGCGTCGCTGCTGACGACGCGACGGGCCAATTCGAGATCGCATCGGCATCTGCTCAGATGTTGCCTAAACAAGTTGACCGACCGCGTCCTTGAGCCCGTACTCCCAAACGAACGTGCCGACCGCCAGAACGCCGGCAATGTTATTGACCATACCCCAAACGTTGTAATCCGACTTCAGACTGTCCGACTGCGTAATAGCGCGCTGAATCTGCCATCTGGTGAAGTTCGCAATCGCGAGGGTATGCAAGGTCAGAATACAAACGCCAGCCGTTATAGGATCGGTGAAGATAAAGACCTTGGATGTTGCAAATAGAAAAAAGAAGACGGCGGATAACAAGGCAAAGACCGCTCCGGCAATCAAACTGAACATAATCGTCCCCAGCCTCTTGTTTCACCGCTGCGTGTCTGGCGACCAGATCATGTCCGCCATAGGTCGGCTTACGTCGCCGGCCCCACCCCACGTTCGATTCAGCTTGGCTGGCCACCCATGACATCGTCCCGTGGGTAGCCGGCCAGTAAGACCGAAAGAATGGGTTGCGGTACGGTTCCAGCTAAACCTGAAACGATCTAGACGCGCATACGGGAACTGTTTGGCGGGTTCTTGTTTGCCAATGCGGCTAAAACGACCGCAGAACACGTTCTATCGCCAGTGCGACTTTCGGATCACCAGCATAAACCCCAGCACAGAGTGGGCGTATGAAGGAAAGCGCGACACGCGTCGCACATTCCTGCAGTTTGTTAGATGCCTTAAAAGTTATGCGGCGAGAAGATGCTCGATCGGCATCTCATCAATGTCGCGCAACGGTCGCGAGAGGTAAAACTCCGCGAGGTAGTGACCCTCATCCTCTTTGCCTTCGGTATCGAGGCCACGCTCCTGGAGAAGTTGGAGAACCTGCTCCTGCTCTTCAGCTGACGCGAAGTTACGCTGCACGAACGTTTGTCCAACAAGTTTTTCCGTGACGTAGCCGCGTTGCGCCAGGCTGTCTGCAATGGAATCAAACGGAAACAGGCGCAGCACGAAGTTGGCAAGCCAGGGCTGCCGGCCGGAAGACACAACCGGTATGATCTTTTCAAACGTCTTTTCCGTCACGTAGCCTACGCATCCCGTCGACATCACCAAATCAACCGATGCCAACTCTCTGGCGGCTGCAGACGGCAACGTTTCGGTCTCGAGATTGACGGCGAGTGCGTCGCTGAGCAAACCCACTTCGGTCCCGAAGGCGACCGCGTTTTCGGCGACGTCGAGGCCGATGACTTCGACATTTTCGGCGACATCGAGATCGTTGAAATAGCCGCGATCGTTTTCGATGATATCCTGCGTCGGTACGTCTTGCAGGATCTTTTGGCCCCAATGGGCATAGAGCTCGGACAACGTGAGGTCGTACTTGATGAGCGCCGCGTTGATGCCATAAGACGCGCCGACGTCAAGGACGTGAAACGGCTCGTCCGTATCCGCCTGCATGTGCTTGATCAAGCGTTGGATGATCGGCTTTGCCGCGCCTGGTATTTCGTACTCGAGTT
This sequence comes from Pseudomonadota bacterium, assembly GCA_039186015.1. Classification (GTDB taxonomy): domain Bacteria; phylum Pseudomonadota; class Alphaproteobacteria; order Rhizobiales; family Hyphomicrobiaceae; genus JBCBWG01. The sequence continues at coordinate 10,978 of JBCDAH010000093.1, read as the reverse complement.
TCCTAAGTTCGCGGAAGTATGCGCGGGGATCCGGTTGATCGTAGATGCCATCCATATTGGCCTTGGCTTCGTTGATCTCGTCAAACGCCACGTCCGCAACCATCCCGCTTCCTCCGTCTCGGCAACTCAGGTTTTGGCGCCGTTATGCCAGTGTGCAGCGAAGCACAGGCCGGGGCACCTCACATTCAACAGGCGCGCCGCATGACGTTCTCAGCTGCGCACAGTTGCGGCAGGAGTTTGGGTCACGTCGCATGTTGAATAGCCGATGCTTAGCATGAACAGTGCACATTCACAAAATTCACGCCCAGGTGGCGTGTCGCGGAACGGCGTCATGGGTCGACGCTCACGCGAGAGATGCCAGTGTTTTCGGTCGATTGGGGCGACGGCGGCGATGGTCGGCGCCAATCTGTCTTACACGTTCGGCCTATGCTACGTTGCCGAGTGTCCCTCCGTTTCCAAGCTCTCGAGCAACGATGACTGAAGCCAAGTCTCGGCATATGGATCTGCTGCTGAATGCGCCGATCCCAAGTCTCTTATGGCGACTTGCGGCTCCGAATGTGACAGCGACCGTTATCTTGACTGCGGTGACAGTTGCTGACGCGTTGTTTGTCGGGTTTCTCGGCACGGCCGCGCTGGCCAGCCTGGCGCTCGTGTTTCCGTTCCAGACGCTGACCCAGATGATGGCCGGTGGTGCAATCGGCGGTGCTGTGACCTCGGCCGTCGCACGCGCACTTGGTGCCGGCGATCGCGAACATGCCAACGTGTTGGCCTGGCACGCCGTCGTTGTGGCCTGCGGGATGGCGCTTCCGTTTTTTGTTGTTCTAGGCCTCCTGCCGGCGACGATCTTCGGGCTGCTGGGTGGAGCTGGTGACGTTCTCGACGGTGCCGTGCGCTATGCGCAGATTGCGTTCGGCGGCGTGGTTGCGACGTGGTTGTTCTACGTGTTGGCGGCGATCCTTCGTGGCACGGGGGACATTGCAACGCCGGTGCGAGCGATTATCGCAACGAGCCTCTTGCAAGTTGGACTGTCCGGCCTTCTTACGCTGGGTGTCGGCCCCGTTCCGTCGTTTGGCATCATGGGGCCGGCAATCGCCATGGTGTTGTGTCAGGGGTTGGCTGTTGCGTACATGGCCGTGCATCTCTTTGGCAGCGGCGCCGGCGTGAAATTGCGATTTGGCGGCCTACGGTTGCGCCCGTTCGTGGATATTATGACTGTCGGAGCGATTGGGCTCGTCCATAGCGCAGCATTGGCTGGCACCGTGGTCGTCGTGACGGCGTTGGTCGGGACATACGGCACGGCGGCGCTTGCTGGATACGGGCTGGGCGGGCGACTGGAATTGATGCTGGTCCCGATCGTGTTTGGCATTGGCGGCGCGTTGACGGCGTCGGTGGGGGCGAACTTCGGCGCCGGCCAGTTCGCGCGCGCGCGGCGCATCGCATGGGCCGGCGCCGGGATTGCGATGTGTCTAACCGGCGTGATCGGATTCACGGTTACGGCGTTGCCGGGGGTGTGGCTTGATCGCTTTACGGCAGATCCGGACGCCTACGCCATTGGCGCGCTCTATCTCGCCATTGCGGCACCGTTCTATGGGATATTCGGAGGCGGCCAGGCGTTGTACTTTGCAAGTCAGGGTACCGGGCGACTGGTTCTGCCGGTGACGGTCAGCGCATCGCGCTTCGCGTTTATTGCGATTGTCGGGTCGATCGCAATTGCCCAGAAGTGGGATCTGTCCAGCATGTTCGTGGGCGTTGCGATTGGTTTGGTTTTCATGGGCGTCGGGCAGGCACTCTGTCTGTTCGGGCCGGGTTGGCGCCCGGATGATCGTTTGCCCGCGCGCGCTGTTTCATGAGTGTCAACAAAATCTAAAGCGATTTCGGAATAACCGAATAGGCGATGCGGTTGGCGCATTGAACCGCAGTGCGATCTGTTGCAATACACTGTTGGCAAGACGACTGAGTTATTAAAGCCCATGTTAACGACGGTGTGAGAAGCTACAGACCTGTTTCATGTCTGTTGAGATGTGCCATGCTCACACACGTCATCGCCACATGCGGCCGCGCGTTCTCAAGAGCTGGGCGTAGGGTTTACGCATGGTTTCGGGTGAGCGCCCGAAAACTCGCGCGTGCGTTCACGCGGTTTGGTTGGGTCCGGCCGCGCGAAAACGACAATGATTTACTGCAAGCCGCCGCCGATAATATGCCGGTCGGCTTGGTGATGTTTAACGCATCCAAAGAGTTGATTGTCGCGAATGCAACGTTTCGCGACCTGTATGCGATCCCGGCGGAAACGGCCTACAAGGGCGCGAACTTTCGCGATGTCCTGGAACGCCGGTTTCGAGATTCTGGAACCGACGCGTGCGCGATTGCCGAGCGGGTTCAGGCCGTCGTCGACCTGGTTGACCGTCAGCAGCCCCATACGCGCATTGATGTTCTCGAGGACGGGCGCAGGATCAGCGTGGCCCATCGTCCGTTGCCATGCGGCGGATGGGTGGGGACCCATCAAGACGTGACCGAGCGTGAAGTTGCGCGCGAGCAGCTCCAGTACATGGCGAGCCACGACACGCTGACGGGTCTCCGGAACCGCGCCTACTTCTGGTCGGAACTGAAAGCGACGATCGAACGCGAGAACCGCGGCATCGGCGAATACGCCCTGCATATGGTCGATCTGGATCTCTTCAAGCAAGTCAACGACACGCATGGACATCCCGCCGGGGATGCCGTGCTGCAGGAGGTTGCCGAGCGTTTGAAGGAAAGCGTGCGTACGGTTGACGTTGTCGCGCGACTGGGCGGTGATGAGTTTGCTGTGTTGCAATCCTGTCAGGCGATGGCCGAGGGCGATGCCGAGCGATTGGCTGCGCGGATTATAGAAGCGGTTTCCAGAGACATCGATGTTCGCTCGGCGACAACGCGTGTCGGCGCGAGCGTTGGCATTGCGTTTATCGAGTCGTGTGATCGCGAAACGATCCGGCGTGCCGACACAGCATTGTATCACGCCAAGGCCAGCGGCGGGAATTGCTTTCGTATCTACGATTCCGATACCACCTGGCGTGCCATGCCGAAGTCGGCTTGAGGCATGGCGTGCCGTCAGCCGTCGAGGGCCTCGAGCTTGGTTCCAACGTAAAGGCCCCGTCCCATCAGGCCGTCCGCATCAAACGTGACGCTCAGTCCGGCATCAACAAACGCGCCACGAATGTCGCCATCCGTGAAGAGACCCATGTCGTGCTGCTCGGTGATGTGTTCGACGTGATCGCGGTCGCCGACAAGGTAATGGAACGTCGAGCGGATGACGTCTCCGTCCCGCGTCCAATCCACCATGCGTACGATCGTTGCGGCGTCTGTGGTCGCAACAAAGGGCTTGGGCGGGCTCGACTTTGGTTTCCAGTCGTTCGGTGCAAAATAGGGCTCGATAATCAGGACACCGCCCGGGCGAACGTGGTGCGCCATGGTGCGGACCGCCTGGGCCATGCGCTCCGGTGTAACGGCATAGCCGATTGAGCTGAACAGTGAGGCAACAACGTCAAACTGCCGACCCAAGTCAAAGTCGACGATATTTCCGAGGTGAAACGGCGTGGCCGGGAACTTCGATCGGGCGATGTCGAGCATGCCTGGGTCCAGGTCGAGGCCCTCGACGTCGAACACATCTTGCAGATAGGCAATATGCCCGCCGGTGCCGCATGCGACATCAAGAAACGCTTGGCCTGATGTGGCTTTGTTTGCCGCGATAATCGCGTGCAGTTTCTGTGCTTCTGCCGCGTAGTCTTTCCAGCTATATATCGCGTCGTACCATTGCTCGGAGTTGTAAAACATGATGAGCCTGCGTTGGTATAAGTCCTGACCGAGACAGCCCTGCCCCGCCATCCCAAGCCCAGGTCAGAACGCAGTTTTACGACAGAGCCTTGGCGGGTGATCCAAGACGACGCCGTGCCCGCCCGATGTGTGGTCTGCCGCGGTCGTAACCGATGAAACGAAGAAACGATGGCAGAAACAATCGGGTTGCGACCAGACCGAACCGTGTTGGGGATCGGCTTGATCGTCGCGTCCGTTCTGACAATGGCGTTTGCTGATGCGGTTGTGAAGCTTGTCAGCGGGCATCTCACGGTATGGCAGGTGTTTGTCGTGCGTTCGCTCGTGGCAGTTCCTGCGCTGGTGGCTTTGCTCGTAGTTGCTGGCGACGGGCTTAGACTTCGCGCGCCGGTTTGGACGTTGATACGCGCGGCTCTGCTCGTGATGACATGGCTTGCGTTTTACGCCGCACTTCCGGTGCTCAGCCTGTCGGTCGCGGCAACCGCCGTCTACACCAATCCGATCATCATCGCCCTCTTATCTGCAGCCGTGATTAGAGAGCCGGTTACCGCGCGGCAATGGCTTGGCGTGCTTCTCGGCTTTGGTGGTGTGCTTGCCATTTTGAAGCCCGGTACGGAGGCATTCTCATGGTTCACGTTGCTGCCGCTCGTGGGTGCTGGGCTCTATGCACTGGCGATGGTTCTTACGCGGAGTAAGTGTCAGGACGAGGCGCCGCTGATGCTCGCTTTGGTGCTGCACATACTGTTTCTCGTCACAGGCGTGCTCGCAACAATCGGGCTTACGCTGATCGGGCTCGATGCCGCAACGCAGGCAACCTACCCGTTCCTGCTCGGCGACTGGGCGCCAATGGATGCAAAGGACTGGGGCTTGATGGTTTTGATCGGAGTGCTCTCGGCCGCGTACTTTGCCGGTGTCGCGCGCGCGTATCAGATTGCACCGCCGTCAATCATCGCCACGTTCGACTACGCCTATCTGGTCTCAGCGGCGCTTTGGGGGTTCCTCTTTTTCACAGAGACGCCAGATGGTCTCACGGTTCTCGGCATGATCATGATCACGTTTGCAGGGCTCTTGGTTGCGGCACGGCCAAGTGTACGCAAGGCTTGATGTGGAGGCGTTAAAGCGCGTTTCCGTCTCAGGTGCATTCTCGTCATCGCGCCCAGGCAGATCGTCCCGACGCTGAGTGTTTTCCAACGGAGCGTCCTCGCCTACCGAACCGTAGATCTCGGGCACGGAGGCCCGGGATGACCCTTTCGGGTGGTGAGGGGTACGCCAGTCAGAAACGACCGATGTGGGAACGTCGGTTGGCGGCACTGACGGTGACCGGGGGCTCAATCGTACCGCATGCATCGCCGTCATCTGGGTGCATGTCACCCGGCTCCAAGGAGTCGCGGGTTCGTCAGCGGCGTGAGATGGTTCCAGCTAAACCAGCCCCCTACTAATCCAACGCTGAGCGATCGGACTCACCGGTGCGGATACGTGTGACCTGGTCGAGGGCGTGGACGAAGATTTTGCCGTCACCGGTCTTGCCGGTTTGCGCGGCGGTCTGCAGTGCTTCGATGACCGCGCTGAGAAGTTCGCTGGGCACGGCGATTTCCAGGCGCAGCTTCGGCACCTCGTTCGTTTGATACTCCGCGCCGCGATAGATCTCGGTCTGCCCGCGCTGGCGACCGAACCCGCTGACCTGCGTGACCGTCAGGCCCTGGACGCCCAAGCGCAGCAGCGCTTCGCGAACGTCTTCATACTTGTGCGGACGAATGACCGCCGTGATCATTTGCATCGGATGCTCCCGCCCATAGCGCAGACCCAGTTCCACCAGCCTGCGGATCGCCTCCGACCGAGACGGCAGGTCTGACTGTCCACGTCGCCACTCGTCGATCACCTGCGAGAACTCGTTCGAGGCGACGAGTTGAATGCGTTGATCAAGCTTCGCCATGACATGCCGCTCCGCAAGTTCGATGACCCGGCGCTCGGCCGATTTTCGACGATCTAACACACTGATCTAACACAACGTATTAAAATGCTCCACATCCGCAACTTACACACTTGACAAAGTTACACATCTTACGCATATTGAGCATCAATGACGGACGTTAACCCTTGCCAAATTTTGGAGGCTGACATGACCAAGCTCATTTATCGCGGAGTCGCATTCGACACAGATCAGGCACCAGCCGAAGAGCGTGTTATCCGCCGCCCGGAACTTGTTTATCGCGGTGTTGCGCATAATGGCATTCGTCCAATCGAGCGGACCAGCGACACCGACGTTCGCGCTCTGCTCGTGTATCGCGGTCAACGTTTGGCCTGAACCGATACCGACTTTCCCGTCGCCATAGGTGATCGGAGCAGACCAGACGCGGGTCGTGCCAGTCCGGCGCGGCCCGCTAAACGTTTGCGCCGCGGATGGCGTCGATCACGGCTTGGGTGACATCGTCGGTTCGTGCAGTCCCGCCGAGATCCGGTGTATGGAAACGTGGGTCTGCGGTGACGTGCTCAATCGCGGTCATCAGTCGGCGTGCCGCGCGCTCCTCCCCCAGATGCTCGAGCAGCATGACGGTCGACCAGAATGTGCCGATCGGGTTGGCAATGCCCTGGCCCATAATGTCGAACGCGGACCCGTGGATCGGCTCGAACATCGACGGAAAGGCGCGCTCCGGATTGAGGTTCGCGGTCGGCGCAATGCCAAGCGAGCCGGACAATGCAGCTGCCAAGTCCGAGAGAATGTCCGCGTGGAGGTTTGTGGCCACCACGGTGTCGATGGACTCCGGTTTCAGAACCATCCGCATGGTCATGGCATCGACCAGCATCTTGTCCCACGTGACGTCGGGAAACTCATCGGCAATCTGATTGGCAATTTCATCCCACATCACCATGGCGTGACGCTGGGCGTTGGACTTCGTGACCACGGTCAGCAGCTTGCGCGGGCGGGACTGCGCAAGCCGAAACGCATACCGCATGATCCGTTCAACGCCTGCGCGCGTGAACATGGCGACGTCCGTTGCCGCTTCGAGCGGCGAGCCCTGATGGACGCGCCCGCCGACGCCGGCATATTCACCTTCGGAATTCTCACGCACGATCACCCAGTCGATCTCGTTCGCATTGACGCTGCGCAATGGTGACGTGATGCCGGGCAAGACGCGGGTCGGGCGCACATTGGCGTACTGATCGAAAGGCTGACAGATCGCCAGCCTGAGGCCCCATAATGTGATGTGATCCGGGATATCGGGATGGCCGGCCGAGCCGAACAAGATGGCATCGTGATTGCGGATCTGATCGCGGCCGTCTTCGGGCATCATGCGGCCGTGCGTCTTGTAGTAGTCGCCGCCCCAATCGAAGTCATCGATGTCAAATGCAAACGCGTCGTCGCGACGCGCCAGCGCATGAAGCACTGCGACGCCGGCGGCGACAACTTCGGTTCCGATCCCATCGCCGGGAATGGCTGCGATTTTATAGGTTTTCAATGGTCCATCTCGTTCGTCGGCCCGTTGGGCGCGTTGTCGTCGAGCTGACGTGGCGCGTTCGGCATGGCGAGTCAATCCAGTGCGGCACGGTCGTTCCGGTCTGCAAGCGTCGGAGCATCCAACGTGGCCGGCGCGATTGATGCTCTACGGCCTGCGCAACGCCGCGTTTGCCAAGTCGATGGCCAGCACGGCTTCGTTTTCCGCATAGAAGTACCGCATCCAGGCCTGTTGGAGTTCGTCTTGGCGCTTGATTATGCGCGATACGCGCGCCCGGTCCCCTGTTCGAAGCGCCTGTTTCAGATCAAGCTCGGCGAACTTCTGGGCGTCGACCACCTTCTTGAGGTACTTGTTTACGGTGTCTCGCATGCGTGCCGCGACGCTGCGTTCTGCCTTGATGGCGTCGTCGTCTCGATCGGCCGGTTTGATCGCTGTCAGATCTTTGATTTTCTGAGCGAGTTTATCGGCCCGTTTCTTGTAGAGCTTGGCCATGCTTCCGCGTGTCGGATCCTCTGGATTGTCAGGATCGGGCATGTAGCGATGCGAGATGTCCTTCGGGCGATGTTTGCCTCGCGGTGCTTTTGATGTTTGCGCATCGGCGCGTGGTTGCTTGGACGATGACGGCCCTTTGGCCGGACGTGATGTGGTCTTGCGCGCGATCGCGCGGCGCATTTCGGATACGTACTGATTGAGCCGTCGCACGTAGTCCGGATCGTTTGCGTGTTTGCGCCGTGAGGCGGCGTTGAACACGATCCTCAGCAGGTCTGCGAACTTCCGGTTTGTATCGCGGACGGACGGGTTGTTGCTGTGGTTCGAGATCGATCGTTGATAGAGTTCGATGACTTCGGACGCCTTGGTTTTTGCGGTGGCCGACGCGGCGGTGACCAGGCCAAGTCCGAGGCAGACTGCAAACATGAATTTGGCATAAAGCGTCATTGACCAAAGCTCCACCGCTATAAATCTACTGTCACAGGTGTCGTTTTGGTTGGTGTGCAAGGCAGGACCGCCGGCACATGGCGACCCGAATCAGAGGTCGCAGCTGGAGGGCAGGCACGGCCCACCTTGCACGCTGAGATTGTGTCTTGGATTTGCGGCGCTGCCGTGTCGGGGCGCGCATCGGACGGTGTGCGAGAGGCCGATGTGCGAGAGGCCTGGCCCGGCTTGTGTTGTGATCTATGCCGCTTTACGCGCCTGCGTCGGTCTCTTGTCCGCGAAAGCCGGTTGCGACGACGTACAACTCGGTGCTGTCTGCACGACTGGCCGGTGGCTTGATATGGCGAACCGTTTTGAACGCGCGTTTTAGTTGATTGAGAAGATCGCGCTCCGTGCCACCTTGCAGCACCTTGCAAACAAACGTGCCGCCTGGTGCCAAGACTGAAAGCGCAAACTCAGCGGCTGCCTCCGCAAGCGCCATGATCCGCAAATGATCGACACTGGACTGGCCGGATGACGGCGCGGCCATATCGGACAGAACGACATCGGCTTGCCCGCCGCGGAGCTGGTCTGTCAGCCAGGTGACGGCCTGGTCGGTCATGAAATCGATCTGGAGGAAGTTCACGCTCGGGATCGGTTCGATTTCCGTGATATCGATTGCGATGACCTGGCCGCGCCCGTCTTCGGCCTTGACCCGCTTTGCGGCGACTTGCGCCCAGCCGCCCGGAGCTGCGCCAAGGTCGACAATGCGATGGCCGGGTTTGAGGAAGTGGAGCTTGTCGTCGAGCTCAATCAACTTGAACGCTGCGCGCGAGCGCCAGCCCTGCTTCTTGGCGGCCGCAACGTAGGGATCATTCAATTGGCGTTCCAGCCAACGTGTTGACGATAGCTTACGGCCGCGCGCGGTTTTCACCCGTTGTTTGAGCTGGCGTTGGCCGCCACCGACGGCCGATCGGCCGCTGCCTGATGATGTTCGTTTTGCCATGGCTTGTTGGTCAGGCCGGGTCGAGGGTCTCGTATGTGGCGTGTGCGCCGGAACGTTTTATCGCAAGCGGCACCGCGGGCGAAGACATCGTGACATGATCAATTGTGCCGAACCGATGGACAATGCAAGAGCGAGCCCGGGGACCGGCATACTTCGCCGCATTTGCCGGTGCGCCAATTGCCGGCGCGCTTGATGCCTTAACGCGCCTGAATCTGATTGCGACGCAATGCTTGCGGCAACCCGTCGTCTGACATCAACGACCACAAAATACCTTCGCGCAGACCACGATCGGCAACGCGCAATCGCTCCGCCGGCCATGTGCGCAAGAATGCTTCGAGAATGGCGCAGCCCGCAAGGACGAGGTCCGCGCGGTCTTTGCCGATGCACGGCTGGGCGCAACGCTCCTCGTAACTTTTCTCAAGCAAGTCTTGGGTTACGGACCGGACGCCGTCCACGCCCAGCCAGCAGCCGTCGACCTTTCGCCGATCATACTTTGGCAAGCGCATCTGAATACCAGCCAGCGTGGTCACTGTGCCGGACGTTCCCAGGAAGTGACCGTGCGCATCGCTGAAGCGTTCGCGCATACGATGCTCACGCTCAAACGGGTCAATCATGCCCAAAACGTCAGCCACCATCTCTTCGAAAACAGGAGGCGTAACAAAACGACCATTGTGGCGTTCTGCAAGCGTGACAACGCCAACAGGTAGCGATGTCCATGCGATGATTTTGCCGCCGTGGCCTTGGCGTTTGCGGCGCGGCCGCTTATGCCGATGCTGGCTGGTGTCGAGCCAGATGAGTTCCGAAGACCCTCCGCCAATGTCGAAGACCATGGCCAATTCGGCTTGGGGATCAATCAGCGATGCGCATCCGGCAACTGCGAGACGCGCTTCCGCTTCTGGCGTCAAGATCTCAAGATCGAGGCCGACTTCGTTGCGCACACGCGCGACGAACGCTTCACCGTTGGCCGCAATCCGGCAGGCCTGCGTGGCAACGAAGCGTCCGCGTTTGACCCCATGGCGACGAACCTTGGACGCGCACACGCGCAAGGCATCAACCGCGCGGTCCATCGCATCATCAGATAACGCACCACATGCCGTCAGGCCTTCGCCCAATCGAATAATGCGCGAGAACGCATCGACAACGTTGAAGCCGCGTCGCGACGGGCGTGCGATCAACAGCCGACAATTGTTTGTGCCAAGGTCCAACGCTGCGTATTTGGGCGAGACAGATGCGGCAGCGCTATTATTCTCTGGCCTCGGAGACGGTGCGGTATGAGATGGTGTCGTATCAGACGGCGTCCTATCAGAATGCCGAGTGGTCCGCCCGCTTCGTGTTCGCGGGCTGTCCGAAGGATCGGAGGCCGTAAGGTCCACCACTTTGTTTCACTCCAGAGCCTGGCGTTAAGCAAAATGTCCCTAACGAAAACAGGCGTTTCGAACGGACCCGGCGCTTGGCAGCAGGCAGTCTGCTGGATGTCTTGTGTATACGGTAACACGTTGTGTCGGCGCGGCAAAGCGTCTGCAGCGTTGTGCGTTATCGCTGTCCGTTGAAACTCTGTTCCAAACGGGCTATGAGACTGATCCGTTGCTGACGGCGTCGCCGCAAATTCGCGGGTAAGGCTACGGGTAAGGCCACGAGTCCCAGTCCGCCCAGCACGATCTTTTGGGGAATAGTTTAACGGTAGAACAGCGGACTCTGACTCCGTCGGTCGTGGTTCGAATCCACGTTCCCCAGCCAGATCGCATTAACAACAGCGCCGGAACCCGGTGGGTTCCGAGACCGGTCGGTCAGCGGCCGTCGT
>JBCDAH010000092.1:0-20321 GCA_039186015.1 Pseudomonadota bacterium | reverse complement strand
GCGACCGGACGGGACGTTGACCGTTCCGCGCACGAGGTAGGCTTGTGTATCACTCGCGTTGCGCACGTATTGACCGCCGCGTGTGCCGCCGACCGTGAATTCGCGCCGGCCAGCAATCACGTCGGCAACGACGCGATCGCCTGAGTCCTTCAGCGTTATGCGTTGCCCGGCGCCTGATTTCGCGTCGGGGGCGGCGAGTTCGAGATCCGCGTGGCGGTCGGCAACGTCGGTCTTGCGTTCCTCAATGCTGAGCAGAGCCAGGCTGGTCACCAGTTGACGCGCCGTCTCGTCCTTGATCGGGAATCCGGACGCATCGACGAACGTGTTCCCCTTTTTTGTCACGGTCGTTGTGCCGTCGCTTGTCACGGTCGTGATCGACGCGATGCTGTTTGCCTTTTCCGCAAGGCCCGATACGAAACTCTCGCCGCGGTCGGCGATCACGTTGCCGGTGTTCGATGTCGACGACGTGACCATGGCGAGAAGCACGGCGACGAGCGTGGCGGTCGCAAGTGCCAGGAAAGACTTCGGTGTCATGGGAAACTCCATTCCCGTCACAGGTATATTGGCGGTGCAGCGCGTCGTGGCGCTGACGGATCAAGTTGTCGATTCTGTCGTCTGGCCGGTTTTCTTCGGCAGCGGCTTTCGGGGCCGTCGGAACGCAAATGCCAGGGCCAGGGCCGCAAATATGGCCGGGAACATGCCGACGTTCAGCATCGTGATCCACGACTTCAGGTGATCGACCTCGCTTCGGAGGTTGAACTGAACCTGGCGCAGCTGCGCCCGCGTTGACAAAAGCTCGGAGCGGAACTGGTTGATGGCCTTCTCACTTTCGGCCGAAATCAGTTCGCCGTCCTTTGTCGCCGTGCTTGACAGCTGCTGCAGGCGGGTCTCCGTCTCGCGCAGTTTGGCGAGCAACTGCTGTTGTTTCTGGAGGTAACGGGCCTCGGCGCGCTTCTCGAGGTCCTGGATTTTCTCGAACGGCCGCCACGACACGCCGCGGCCGCGCAAGTCCGCCAACACGGTGCCGCCGGACATCTGCTCGATCGCGTTCAGGACAAACGGTCCGTTGTTGGAAAACGCCTCTGTCACCTGCTGACCGAGAACATTTCGGCGGCGGACCCAGTTGCGGTCCGACAGCATGTCGGCATCGCCGACCAGGATGACGTTCAGTTTGCCCTGAGGCGCCGTCAGATGTTTGCCTTCGTACTTCGAGTCCTTGGGCTTACCCTTGTCGAAGGCGGTGCTGATCTTGCCGTCGAGACGCGCAGCGACCACCAGTGGCGTCTCTTGTTTCTCAAGTTTGGTGTAGAGTTCCCGCGGATCACCGCCTTGGCGTGCGGCGTCTGCTGCCGGGAGCAGGCCCGCGTCCGGCGAGGCCGAAACCAGCGGTATGAGCTTCACGTCTTTCGATGTCGATGTGAATGAGCCTGCCGTCGTGAACACCAGGCTGGAGAGCTGCGCGAGAATGGCTTCGTCGCTTGCGAACGACGGCTTCCGTAATGCGAGCCACGGCAGATTGGCCACCTCGGCAACCCGTCCACCAATGTTCCGTTGCGTGCGTAACGCATAGGTCGGGTCGCCAACCGCCTTCGAGGTGTCAAACGCAACACCCCATGCCTTGAACAGTTTTGAGAAGTCCGACTTCGGGTTGGTCGGTGGCATACCCGGGCGCAACCCCGGTTGGGTTTCGGCATGCGGGTCAACAAACACCATCGTCGCGCCGCCGGACATGACCCATTGTTCGATCGTATAGAGCGTTCTGTCGGAGAGGCGTCGCGGATGCGCAATCAACAAGACGCGCGTATTTTCGGGCAGTGCGTCGATGTCCCCGCGGAGTGATTCGACCGCGAACAGTTCGCGCAACTGAGCCAGAATTTGAGATTCCGGCTGCCGGGCCATCGGATTGCCGGAGAGCGCGATGCCGTCGATGACCGCAATAACGGGCTTTTTCGGCTGCCCGAGCTCGGCGACCAAGCGGGTCAGGTCATACTCGAGAAAGGGCTCGCGATCGGGGGAGAAAACACCGATCTGCCCCCGGCCGTTTGTCGAGTTGGTTGCGGCGAGACCGAAGAAGATTTCGTTTGATGCGCCGGTCAGGCGAATGCGGTTGATGCCGAGGCCAACCGCGCGATCCTCAGCATCAGAAAACGGCTTTGGATCAATGACCTCAAGCGTGATCCGACCGCCTGAGAGATCGCGATAGGCGTCGAGCATCGACTGCACGCGCGAGGCATACGCGGCGAGCTGCGGGGCTTGCTGCACGAGGTCCTTCGACAGGAACAGGCGCATGTGGATCGGCTCGTTCAGCTTCGAGAGCAGCGTCCGTGTTCCAGACGACAGCGAGTAAAGACTGTTCTCGGTCAGGTCGACGCGTGATGACCGGAAGATGTTCGATGAGATGACGTTGCTGGCCAGGAACAGAACAACGGCCAGGCCGACGGCCAGTCCCATGAGCTGCGACCGCGACAGGCGATCAATGCGTAGGCGCCGTATGAGTTCGTCCGGCTTCAGGAACTCAAGGATTTGGGAGAGGAGCGACATAGCGAAGGACCCCTTAAGAGGCTTTCTTGAGATCGACGATCTGGATGTTGATCCACAAGCAGAGCGCGATCATTGAGAGAAAGAAGATGAGCGTCGGCAGTTCGATGACGCCGCGGCTTAGCCGTCCGAAGTGGGAGATGAAGGACAGCGACTGGACAATGTCGACCAGGAAGGTCGGCGCCCAGCCGCGGATCCCCGCCAGGACGAGGTCGTAACCGGCCATCACCAGCAAGAACCCAAGAATGGTGGCGACGATGAAGGCGATCACCTGGCTCTTCGTGAATGCGGACACGCACGTGGCCAGTGCGAGGAACGCGCCCGCCATCAACCAACTGCCGACATAGCTGCCGAAAATGACACCGTTGTCGGGAGAGCCCAGGTAGTTGATCGTAATCCACATCGGCAGAGTCAAAAGAAGGCCGACGCCGGTGAACGCCCAACCGGCGAGAAACTTGCCGACGACAAGTTCCCAGGTCTGCACAGGAAGCGTCATTAGCAGCTCGATGGTGCCCGAGCGTCGTTCTTCGGCCCACAAGCGCATCCCGATGGCCGGCATCAGAATGAGAAACAGCCATGGATGCCAAGTGAAAAAGCTGGACAGATCCGCCTGCCCGCGCGCGAAGAAGCCGGATACGAAAAAGGCCAGCCCGGTGGACAGAGCCAGGAACACGACCAGAAAGATGGCCGCAAGCGGCGTTGCGAAGTAGCCGCGGAATTCGCGTTCGAAGATCAACCGTATGGTTTGCAGCGACTCGTTCATCGAAAATTCTCACAGGTTTGCGCGAGGTTCGCGCCAGTGTCGATACGTCCGTGGTGTGCGCAGTCGCTCAGTTGATCTGCTGGCGGCCGGTGATTTCTCGGAAGACGTCCTCCAGACGCGGTCGGTTGACACCGATGTCCTCAACGACGAGGTCCGTCGCGGCAATCGACGCGGCAAGCTCGGACGGCGATGGGCCTGCTGAGCCGTTCGGCCGGACCAGCACGCGGGTGCCGCCGTTGAAGGTCCCAACCACATGCACCGTGCCGTCTCCGGCCAGCGGCTTCAGCTTTTCGATAAGCGAATCCGTTGCTTGCTCTCCGGCGAATGTGATGCGGATTGCGTTGCCGTCAGCGGCCCGGGCGACGAGATCTTGAGGTGTCTCATCTGCGACGACCTTGCCGGCATCGATGATCACGGCGCGGGAGCACACAGCCTCGACCTCTTCGAGGATGTGGGTGGACACGATGATCGCCTTGTTGGGTGCGATCGACTGAATCAACGTGCGCATTTCGTGCTTTTGGTTTGGGTCGAGGCCGTCGGTCGGCTCGTCCAGGATCAGCACGTCCGGATCGTGGATCAGCGCTTGCGCGATGCCGACGCGCCGCTTGAACCCTTTCGAGAGCGTCTCAATCTGCTGGTTCCAGACACCGGACAGATTGATCTGCTCGACCATCTCGGCAAGGCGGTCGTTGAGTTTCTGTTCTGCGAGACCGCGAATACGGCCAACAAAGATGAGAAAATCGCTCACCGTCATGTCGGAATATGCCGGGGCGCCTTCCGGCAGGTAACCAAGCCGGCGTTTGGCGTCGATCGGTCGTTCGGAAACATCGTAGTCGCAAATCGCAGTCGATCCGCTGTCGGGTTCGAGAAAGCCTGCAATCATGCGCATCGTGGTTGATTTACCGGCCCCGTTGGGGCCCAGGAAACCGACAACCTCTCCACGCTCTACGAACAGCGAAACGTTGTCGACTGCGGTGTGATCACCAAAACGTTTGGTGAGCTGTTTCGCAGCAATCAGGTTCATATCCGTCCTCTCAACGTTCCTGTCGATCGTCTGCCGTCGGAGCTACTTTGGCCCAGTGTGCTTTTGTCCGTTCGACTGAGCGCTTTTGGCGCACCACGTGCATTGTTTGATGGCACGATTGCGGGCGATACGTTCCACACGGCAGTTGCGTCGACGTTTGAATTCTGCGGCGCCGATTTAGCACGCATTCCAGCGCTTTCAAGATGTGAAGGATGGGCCGTCGTCGGACGAATACCCGCACAAAGCGTCTGGATCGGCGCTCAGAGGTCTGTCACAGGCCTATTACAGCCCATGCGTTAAGATGGCAGAAAGTTCCAATTTGCCAGGGCCTCTCCAGTGATCCGAGGCATGTTCTTGTGCGCAACCTATGCCGTGATCGGCAGCGTTGCCTCCGCAACTATGGCGCATGCCGAGTTTTCATTAACGATCTTGCATGTCAATGACGTCCACGCGCGCCTTCAGCCGATCAGTCGCGTCAACGGGACGCGTGAAGCGCGTGATAATGCGGACGGCAACTGCTTTGGCAGCATGGTGCGTGTCCCAGGGAGTTCTTATCCCGGAAGCGATGCTAGAGTCTCTCAGATGTAGCTGGCAGATGTAGCTGGCAGACGTAGCTGGAAACGCGCCTCACCTGGTGTCTAGGTCTCCCGGGCTGGCACGCAACGGGACGATTCTATGGGTGGCCGGCCAGGTGACTCGAAAACGGAGTGTGAGCCGGCGAAGCGATCCTGCCGATGGCGGAAACATCTATGGGAGACTGTTGATGGCGACGCAGCAACGCGCGAAGAGTGCAGCCGTTCCTTTGGCGCGCGTCGGCATCCACGACATTGGCATATGCGTCGGGCATGGCATTCGCGATTGGGTGCGCGCACCGGTTGTAAGCATCGCGATTGCCGCAATCTATACTTTTGGCGGCTGGGCGCTTGCGGTGCTGATGGTCGTCCTCGCCATGCCGTATCTCGTCTATCCGCTGGCGATGGGCTTCGCGTTGATCGCCCCGTTTGTAGCCATCGCATTCTATGATGTTAGCCGGCGTCTCCAGGCGGGTGCGCCGGTTTCAGTGTCGGCTGTCTGGCAAACGGTTAATGAGGTGCGCCGGCGCGACGTCCGATGGATGGCCTTGATCACGGCGTTCGCGTTCTTCATCTGGATGGACATCGCGGCGATGTTGACGCTGTCGTTCTTTGGCGCGATGGCGTTGGATTTTGACGCGCTTTTGACCGCAATTCTGACGACCCAGCTGGGGTGGGTGTTCCTGATTGTCGGCCACGTTGTGGGAGCCGTGATCGCGTTTCTGGTGTTTTCAATCGCAGTGATTTCGTTTCCGATGCTGTATGACCGCGACGTCGACGTCATGACCGCAATGATCACCAGCGTCCGCCTTGTGCGGCGCAATCCCATCGCCATGACCGTCTGGTGCGGTGTGATCGCCGTGGCGATTGCGGCGGCCATTGCCAGCGCGCTGCTGCTGTTGCCGTTGGTCCTGCCCGTCTTGGGTTATGCAACCTGGCATCTCTATCAGCATGCCGTCGCAGCTGCGCCGGCATCTGAATGAAACCCGGCCCGGTCACTGCAAAATCGAGAGGAACGACCGGTTGTGGCGGTGCGTTCCTCTCGATTTGTCGACCCCGGCCGCGCGTTGTGCCAGAGACCGTTGTGCCAGAGACCATTGTGTAAGAGACAATTGTTTCAGAGGCGTCAGGCGCTGAGGTGTTTCTCTACGACGTGCCGACCGAGCTGTTGGCGTTCCAGGCCCATTTCGTTCAGCCGTGCGTCGGACAAGCGCGACAGGTTCTCGTACTCGTGTGCGGCTTTGATCGCGCGATCGAGAGATATGAAGAAGTCCAAACCGGCATTCAGTACCGCGCGCAACGGCGACTTTGCGGTTTCGCTATGGGCTATGGCTGATGCATTATCGATATGTGTTGTGCTGCTCATGATCCTGTTCCGTTCTTGTCGGGTTGTTCCCGGATTTATGGAACAAACATGATCTCGCGATTGCGATATTGCAATGCAGCAACGCTCAACTCAAGTATGCGTTGCCCGCATGAGTCGCGGGCAGCGCGCTTTTCTTACTTGCGAACGAGCACAAGGTCGCCGGGGCCGGAGTGGACCACAGGCGACTGCCGGCCTCTGGTGATGCCGCGTAGGCGGCGGGCGATGTAGTTCGAGAGGCCGTAGACACGCACCGTCCGCTCGGTGCTATCCAGCGCTTTGCCGGACAAACCCTCTGCGATCGCCATCGTAAACAGGCCGTGACCGAAGTCGGCGTTTTCGATCGCGACTTGGTTTGGCCCAGCGGCCGAGAAGGCAACGAACTTCTCATAAAGCGCATCCTCGGACAGGCGCGCGTTGTAGGCCCGCCCGGCATGCGCTGCACCGGCCTGGCAGGCGTCGAGGAACAGAAGGCGACGGCCAAGTGCGTTGGTGAGCCGCCCCTGGATCAAGTCCCACGCAATCACGTTCTCGCCCGTACCGGGCCCGGCACCGGCCTTGCGCTTGATGTCGGTTGGCAAGAAAAAGTACTTGCCGTTGGCGCCGGTTTCACCATGCCCGGCAAGAAACAGCGCGACCGTGTCGTTCGGCCCGGCGTTGGCAATGGTGGCCATTGCGTCCAGGATGTTTTTGCGGGTTGGCCGGTTCTTGAGGTCGCCGTCGCTGGTTAGGATCCGCGTTACCGTACTGGTATGCTGCCCTCCCATTTCGCGCGCGATCGTTTTCGCGAAGAGGTGTGCATCCTTGCTGGCGTACGAAAGATCGCAGGATTGCTTGCCGTCCGCACCGCAGTTGTCGCCAAGACCGGCATAATCGTCGACCCCGATCGCAACCACCCAAAGAATGTCGCGCTTGTCCAGCAGGCCTTCGCCGCTGTGGTTCACGCGCACGGTGGCCAGGGGCGATTCGCCGGCCGAGTTGATGGCCTTGAGCGCAATGTCGTTCCATCCCTGGAACAATGGAACATCGTAGGCGACCACCGTTTGCCCTGCCGGTGGTCGTGGATGGTCGATCGGGACAGCTGACGGATCGGCCCGCACTTTGGCCCCGTTGACCGTGATCTGCACGCCCTGCAACGAGAGGGCGCTGCTCTTGACATAAGCGGTGACTCGAACGCGGCCGCCGAACACCTCGGCATTCTGAGACGGTGTCGCATGTTTGATTTCGGGCGGCCGTGCCTCAAGCGTTTTGCGCAGGTCGATGCCCGGTGCGAGTTCTGCAGCGGCGGACTTTGCATTCACGAGGATGATGGACCGCTCGACAATATCGCGACGGTTCAGATTCTTACGGTACTGGGCGCCGTTGACGTAGTCGGCGGCCTTTGAGCGTCCCTTGTTGACGTGCCAGCCGACAAATCGGCCGCCGCCGGGCGAGCCGGTGTAGAAGCCCTGCGGCGTCCACAGCACCCACTCCCCAATGTCGCCGTTGGCTCCCGGTGCATGGAACAGGGTTGCGACCAGTTCACGGGTGTTGATATTCCACAGGCGAATGGTCTGATCGGACGAACCCGATACCAAAAAACGTCCGTCTGGTGATGGCGTGACGGCCCAGATATCCCCGCCATGCCCCACGAACCTGCCGAGCCGTTTGCCGCGCGTGTCGTAAAGGGTCACCAGGCCGTTGGCGGCGCCGGTCACAATGCGGGTGCCATCGGGCGTGAACGAGTAGGAGCGATGGCCATACCCGGTGCTGGCATTCAACTTGATGGACGCCGTCACATCCTGATTTTGCCGAATTTCCAGCACGGGAAACCCGGATTTAGGCGCCGCGCCGCGTGCGTGGCGCAGCGTCAGGCCGCCATATTGCGTGGTGGCGCGCTGCCATTGCGTCGGCAGGTCACCCGGCTGAGCAGCGCTGTCGCGTGATGCGGGCGAGTTCGCAATTCGGGTCGGTACGCCAAGCGCGTTGTCGCGCGTTGGCAGGCGAAGTGCGAACTCCAGCGGGCCTCGATTGTTCAAAGAACGGATTTTGGGTGTCGAGCCCCATGCCAGCCAGCGGCCGTCCTTCGAGAATGCCACCGACCACGCCGGCCGGCCGTTGCCCTTCAGCGCGGACGTTTTGCCGTCACGATCGGGGACAAGCTCGCCGGTTTCGGAGGACCAAAGCTGGATTTCAAACTGATCACCACCGGCCGTTGCGATGCGTTTGCCGTCGGATGTCCAGGCGCTGGCGAGAACGATGTTGGTATGGAGCTTCGGCGATACGATCTGCTCGCCGGTTGTCAGATTCCATACGATTTGACGTTGACGCGCGCAGGTGCCTGAGCCGCAGGTCGACAGGAGCCGCTTGCTGTCCGGCGAGAATGCCAGCGAGCCGATTCCACCGGGCTGCTTGAAGAGAAGCGATCTCCGTGCGGGGATCTCCGGCTGTCCCGATTGTGCGTCGGATGCGGACCAGATGCGGATTTCTCCGGTGCGATCGCCGGACGCAATGGTGCCGTCAGATGCAACCGCAACGCGGTGCACTTCGCGGTCGTGGCCGATCAGGTTTGATACGACGGCGCCCGCGCGAACATCCCAGATTCTGACGGACCGATCATAGGCTGCGGTGACAACGCGATTTGCGTCGGGCAAAAACGCGACGCCATAGATCTCGCGTGTATGGCCCTTGAGTTGACGATAGAGCTGCGCGCGCGACCAATCGGGTTTGCCGTCCTGTCCATCGGCGGCCTGCCAGACAATGGCGGTCTTGTCGAAGCTGCCGGACACGATCCGGCGGCCGTCGCGCGAAAATGCGATGCCCAGAACAGCGTCGCGATGGCCTTCGAGAATAGCAACCGGCGCACCCGTTTGGAAGTCGATGACGCGAATCGCGTGGCGCTTCTCACGTGTGGCGCCTTTGAGCGGACCTGCGGCGACCAGCCATCTGCCGTCTGGTGACAGCGCCATCGCATAGATCATGCCGGCATTGCCGGGGCCGATTTCACCGCGGATCGTGCGAACAGTTTGACGCCGGGCGATATCCCAGACGCGAATGACTTTGTCGTCGCTGCCGGAAATCAGCTGGGTTTCGTCGGGCGTGAAGATCACGTCACCAACCAGGCCCATATGGCCACCCGGATCGAGCATAAGCCGCGGACCATCAGCATCGACACCGGTTGGTTTCGGCGCTGTTCGCCCCGTTGGTCGCTTGGCCAGCGTCAGCGTGAGGGAGCGCGATGCTCCGTTGCGCAGTACGTTGAGCGTGGTTCTCAGTTGCGGTGGTCGTTTCACAACTTCAACAACGAACATGCCACGATCACGCACCGGCAACCCGTCAATGGCGACGATCAGGTCCCCGACCCTTAGGCCGCCGCGTTCGGCGGAGCCCTGCCGTCTCAGCCGCGTGACCAGAACGCCGCGTTGACCGTTCAGGCCCCGTCGTGATGCTTCCGCGGCCGTCACGTCTCGCACTTCGAGGCCGAACAGGCCGCGCTCTGCCTGGTAGCCCGGCGGCTTGCGCGCCAACCTGATGTCGACGGATGCCGGGGCTTCAGAGCCCCGATAGCGCGCCAGTTTTGCGACTTGGCCGGGGTTCAGCGCTGACATGGCTTTGCTGAACGTGTCTTGGTTCTGGACGGGGGAATCGCCGATCGAGACGATCACATCTCCGAACCGAATGCCGGCGCGCAACGCCGGGCTGCCGGACTCGATGCCGACCACAATGGCACCAAACGGGAGCGTCAGCCCGCGGCTGCGTTGCAGCGCTGGGGTAACGGAGGCAACCGTCAATCCGTGCCAGCCGGGTTGGGACGTCTGCGCCTGCGAAAACCCGGCGGAAGCAGCCACAAAGCAAATCGCCGTCAGAATACCAACCAAATGAATACGTCGCATCACAAGTCTCTCCGCCCGAGTCTCGGCTCACCTGAAGTCATGGCTCACTGGTAAAACCCCGTGCCCCCAAAAAGCACACACAGCGCTCAGCCCGAGTCGTCTATCAAACTTTGGGCAGCAACGGGACCGCGTGGCACATCAATTTGATGGTTTGGCTTGGAAAACCGCAGACGACAGACTTAGGCCGCGCACAAAATGGGTCCGCGCGTGTCGTCGTAGGCGCGGGCCGGCCAAGCAGCCCGATCGCGCGACATTATGCCTTGGCGACCAAGCAGATATGCACCTCAGGGCCGAACGCACGGGTGAGAGGGGATCTCCGACCGCGCAGTGTGGTTTTTCGACCATGATCAGCCTGTTACGTTTCAACCCGCTACGGTTCAGCCTGTCCCCGTTCAGCCCGCCCAGGTGCTGCGCGGGGATAGTTGCGCTCCTTCGCGGCTTGGGCGACCTCGACAAGGTCGCTGACCACTGGTCGCGCAAACGGAAACGTGTTCACGATCGAGCCGTGCAAGGTGCCGTCGGCGCGGACGAAAAAGACGCCGGACTCGGCAAACAAACTGGTTTCGCCGTCTCGAATGGCGCTTGAGATCGCAAGGCCGAGAGACTGCGCCGTAGCTATGGGTAGCCCGAACGCCACGGGCAGGCTGCCAAGTTGCCATTTGTCCACGGCCTTGCGGGCGCGATCTTCCGGATCCGTCGAAATGGCGACAACCGAGACCCCGAGATCGGCGAACGCCTCCTTCCGGGCGACGATATCGCGCAAATGCCGGTCGCAGCGTGGGCAATTCAGGCCGCGCTAGACGTCGATCATCGTCATGAACGGTGCGGTCTGATCAACAATCGGTCGTGTCTGACCACCGACAAACGACAGGGTGACAGATGGAAACGGCTGTCCGGGAACACGTGCAGGCACGGTGAAGTGCTCCCATGCGGCAGCTGACACGTGCGGTCGGTGAGGTTACGCGCCATCTTCGCCCGGCTGGACGGAGCGCGGCAACCGGCGTGTTACTGAAACGGTACTTCGTTGAAGCTGCGCAGCTTTCGGGAGTGGAGCCGTTCGGTGGGCAATGCACGCATAACATCAATCGCGCGGAGGCCGATTTCGAGATGGCGGTCGACCTGTCGGCGATAGAATTCCGACGCCATGCCCGGCAGTTTGAGTTCGCCATGTAACGGGCGGTCGGACACGCACAGCAAGGTTCCATAGGGCACGCGGAAGCGGAACCCGTTGGCGGCGACCGTTGCGCTTTCCATATCCAGTGCGATCGCACGCGATTGCGAAAAGCGCCGTACCGGCTCGGCCTGATTCCGCAACTCCCAATTGCGGTTGTCGATCGAGGCAACTGTTCCGGTTCGCATCACCTGCTTGAGTTCACCGGGCCCGAGCCCCGACACTTCCGCAACGGCCTGCTCGAGAGACGTCTGGACCTCGGCGAGCGCCGGGATGGGGACCCACAGCGGGAGATCGGCATCGAGTACGTGATCGTCGCGCACGTAGCCGTGGGCCAGGACGTAGTCGCCAAGCCGTTGCGTGCGACGCAGGCCCGCGCAATGGCCGAGCATGATCCAGGCCGATGGCCGGAGAACCGCAACGTGATCGGTCATCGTCTTCGCGTTCGACGGCCCAACACCGATGTTGATCAGAGTGATGCCATCGTGGTTGTCGCGTTTGAGGTGGTAGGCGGGCATTTGCGGCGCGTGCGTTGTCGGGGTTGGCTCGACAAAGTGCGTATAGCTGTTTGATTGATCCGCAACCAGCCGGTTCGCCATCTGCCGGAACCCGTCGATATAGAACTGGTAGTTGGTGAACAGGACGAAGTTCTGGAAGTGGCTGGCATCGGTGCCGGTGTAGTGGCGCAGGCGATGCAGCGAATAATCTATTCGGGGCGCCGTGAACAAGGCCAGGGGCTGTACCGCGCCGGGTGCGACCTCGATTTCGCCGTTGACCAGGTCGTCATCCATCGTGGCGAGATCGGGGGGATCGAACACCGTCGGAAATGTCTCGATCTGCTGAGACGTCAGGCCGTTCTCGATGTGGAGGCCATCCGGGAATGCGAAATGCACGGGCATGGGCATGTCGGATAGCCCCACCTCGAACGTGCACCCATGGTTGGCTGTAAGTTCAGTGAGCTGCTCGGACAGATAGTTCCGGAACAGGTCGGGCCGCGTAATCGTCGTTTCGTAGCGGCCCGGTCGATCGCAAAACCCGTAAGATCGTGTCGTGCGCCCCGGTCGGGCTGAGCCGACGTCCGTTCTCAACAGCGGATAGTAGCCGCGTGCGCGCCCGCTGAGCGATTCTCCGTTTGCAAAGCCTGCAAACTGTTCGCGCAGCCTCAGGCTTTCGGCTTCGTAGAGGCGCTCGAGTGCGGCAACGGTGTCCGATGGATCGGTGAATGATTCGGTTTTCATACCGCGCACCCTATTCCCGCCGAAGCGTGGCGCAAGAGCTTGTTAAGTTTGGCTTGAACCTTCCCACACCCGTTCTTTTGGTCTCCCTGGCCGGCCACCCAACGGGATGATGTCATGGGTGGTCGGCCAAGTGGATCAATCATGAGGTGTGGGCTGGCGATGCGATTTCGCCTACGGCGAACAGGCTTAAGGTCAATCGACGGACCCGTGGAAGACGGCTGCGGACAGACTTTGGAAACGGCCGGCGTTGGTTGATGGCGGCCACAGATGAGGGCTTGAGCTTGGTCCTTCGATTGGTAGGGTGCGATGATCATTGCGCGATAGAGGACCTGGCATGCCGTATTCTGACTACTCACCCGAGCTTATGGGGCATGCGGTTCTCGAACCTGCCGGGCCATTCGAGGCCGGCTCCTGGCAAAGTCTGACGCTGACCTACACCGCCGGTCGGTTTGGCATCGACGATACCGGGTCGGTCAAGATCGGCTTTCGGTTCGCGACGGATTTCGGTCCTGTTCAGTTCGATGATCCGCAGGCGCCGGGCTATACGACTGTCGAGGCCTCCAACGGCGCCGAGTTGGACCTATCGTGGGAGTTCAAGCGCAATATCCGGCCCTGGAGTCGGCTGCTCTATATTGGGGTCAAGAAGCACTTCCTCGCCGAAGGGGACACGATCACCATCCGATTTGGCGATCCCCGCGCCGGCTCGCCCGGTGTGCGTATGCAGACCTACTGCGAGCACGACTTCACATTTGCCGTGTTCGTAGATGCGATTGCGACTTACGATTATGTGCCGCTGCCCCAGTCGCCGACGATTGCGCTGGTTCCCGGACCGCCCGTGACATGGCGTGCTGCGCTGCCGACCCTGGTGCGCCATGGGGCGCCGTTTCGGTTGTCCGTGAAGGCGGATGATGCCTGGGGCAATCCATCCAATCAGGTTGCGCGGCACTTGCGGTTCGAGACCAGCCACCCAGTCGCTGGACTGCCCGATGTTGCGGCGTTCGAGCCGGGCTCGTTTGCGCTGGTGCTCGAAAACCTTTCGGCCGCTCCGTGCGACGATCTTACAATCCGCGTCTGCGATGAGGCCGGTACGGAGTTGTGCGTCACCAACCCGTTGCGGATTTTGACACCCGAGCAGTCCGACGGTGCGCTTGTTCATTACTGGGGCGATCTTCACGGGCAATCGAACGAAACGCTCGGCACCAACACAGCGCGGGACTACTTCGAGTTTGGGCGCGATCGCGCGTTTCTCGATGTTTGCGCGCACCAGGGCAATGACTTTCAAATCACCAGCGAATTCTGGGAAGACCTGAATGCGCTGACGGCGGAGCTGGAGGCGCCGGGGCGCTTTATCGCGATCCCCGGCTATGAGTGGTCCGCGAACACGGCCGTTGGCGGAGACCGCAACGTATTCTTTCGCCACGAGGGACGGCAGATCCACCGCTCGTCGCATGCCCAAGTGCCGGACATGTCAGACGCGCAGAGCGATGCCCATGACGCGCACGCGTTGTTTGAGGCGTTGCGGGGCGAAGACTGTGTGGTCTGGGCGCATTGCGGTGGCCGGTACGCGGACATCAAGTTTGCCCATGACGGCCGTCTCGAAACGGCGGTTGAGGTGCATTCGTCCTGGGGGACATTTGAGTGGCTTTTGCATGATGCGTTCGAGAAAGGATATCGCGTCGGCGTTGTTTGCAATTCCGACGGCCACAAGGGTCGCGTTGGTGCGAGCTATCCCGGTTCAAGCTTCTTTGGCGCATATGGCGGCCTGACGTGTTTTCTCGCGCCTGAGCTGACGCGAGACGCGATCTTCGCCGCCATGCGTCAGCGGCGGCATTACGGGACAACCGGCTGTCGAATGTCCGTGGACGTTCGCGTGCCTTTGCCGAATGGCGGCACGGTGTTTGCGCGTGATCCTGCCGTGTTTCCGGACGCCGACGCAACACCGGCGGACGAGCTGTTGATGGGCGATATTGCCCGTGTGACGGACGATACGGTCGAGGTTGTTGTGGCCGTTGTCGGCAGCGCGCCAATCGAGCGCATCGATATCTTCGACGGTACCGATCTGATCGACACGGTGCGGCCTTATGACGAGGGGCATCTCGGCGATCGGGTGCGCTTGACCTATGAGGGCGCCGAATATCGCGGACGTTCGCGAACCTCCGTCTGGGACGGCGCACTGTCGTTGACGGCAGCGCGCTGTCATGACGCCCGTATGTTCAACAACTGGAACCTCGATCGCGGGCTCCATGACGTCACAGCCAGTGGGCTGTCCTGGAAAGCCGTGACGACCGGCAACTACGGCGGGATCGACCTCTGGCTTGACGGCCTCGCCGGTGATCTGGTCTTCGAGACACCACACGTTGACGGGCGTGTCGCGCTGAAGGATCTTGGCGTTGAGCCGCAGCGCTTTGACGGCGGTGGGCTTGGCCGCGCGGTGTCGCTGCAGCGGCTTCCCGAGGTTCCGCACGTCAAGTCTTTGCGCGTTCACCGCAGCGTGCGTCGGCGGGCGCAGGGCGATACGCGCCTTTACATCCGAGTCCAACAAGTCGACGGCCATCGCGCGTGGACGAGCCCGATCTACCTGGCGGCGGGCTAGGGCTCATCCGCATCTGCCGTGATCGCTGCGCTCGCGCGTTCGTCCGTCGTGTCTGCACGCCTTTGATGGTCGCATGTAGCTGGTAGGGCACCATCATGCGGTCTCCGCGTCTTGCGTTCGCGATTGCGGAATGATGGCTGCAAAGTCGTCGCGTTCCGCCAATGGGGTGAACTCGTCTTCTTGCGCGGCGTGGTCCCGCATCGCCGGCAGCAGTTCGATCGCACTGGACAGGTCCGCCATGGCGCCATCGAGTTCGCCAAGACCGGCGCGCGCGCAGGCCCGCTGGTAAAGCGCGTGCGCGCTGTTGGGATCCTGCTCAAGAATTCTGTTGCACAAGCTGAGAGCCCAATCGCGGTCGCCAAGTTCCAGCGCCGCGTCGGCCTTGTACGCCATCGTCTCGAGATCACCTGGAGCAAGCTCTAGAATCTTGTCGTAGAACTCGACCTTGATGCGCGGGTCCTGTGCCTGATTGGCCTGCAGCCACAGCGCATGAACTGTCTGTGTGCGTTCAATCTCGCGCTGGTTCTCGAGGATAATCTCGCCCTTGGAATGGAGTTCGGATTCCAGACGCGCCAAGCGGGTTTCAAACTCTGCGCTCAATCGCAGGATCTCGGTTTCGGCCGACGTCGTCACCGCGTCCTTCAAGTCGCGCATTGAGCGCCAACCCCAGACGCCGAACAGCGCACTGAGCCCGACAAAGACGTAGAAGAAGAACGTCACCGTGTTGTTTGCCACGCTGGAGACGTTGTCGGCCACGCGCAGCTCGCGGTCCGTGATTTCGCGGATCATTTGCGCGCGTGTCTCACCGAGTTCCGTTCGCAGCGCCCGCAGCTCGTCGAGGATATAGCGCTCGACAAGCGGTGCCTTGATACCGGTCGCGGGCGGTGAGACTTCGGACTGGTTCTCTGTGGTGACGGGTGTCTGTGCCAGAGACCGGGGCGTCGCGACCACGAGGACCGAGACCGCGGCCAAAACGAAGTACCAGTTTTTCATAGCTGACCTGCAGTGGCGTTGCGAGATGGTCGCATGGTGGACGAAAAGGGCGGCCCATAAGGGCCCGCGCGCCGTCAGTCAACATACTTGCACCGTCTTATGCCCTGTCGGGACTGTGATTTTCGACGGCTGCAAGAGACAGTTCCGAGAAACCCGGATAGACATAGCCTGTATTACCGAGGGAGGTCGTCATGGCAGGTGCAGCGCCCGCGGCTGTAACCAATTCCAAAATCGAGGCGGCGTATCGCGCCCGAACGCCTGGGTCCGCAAGGCTCTACGATCGTGCGATAGATGCGCTGCCGTCGGGGCTCACGCATGACGCGAGGGCTCTTCGGCCTTATCCTCTGTACGTTGCAAGCGCTGCCGGCGCCCGCAAAACGGATGTCGACGACCAGACCTATGTTGACTACTTCGGCGGTCACGGCGCGCTGCTTCTGGGGCATGGACATCCAGCCGTCGTCGCGGCGGCCGAAGCGCAGTTGCGGCGCGGGACGCATTACGGCTCATCCCATGAACTCGAGGTGGCCTGGGCGGAATTGATTACCCAGCTTGTCCCGTGCGCGCAGCGCGTCCGCTTCACGGCGTCCGGTACGGAAGCGTCGCATCTGGCGCTGCGTCTTGCGCGCGCCCACACCGGTCGGTCCAAGGTCATCCGGTTCCAAGGCCATTTTCACGGCTGGCACGACGCGGTGGCCAGCGGTTCGAATTCCCACTTCGATGGTGGCGTTCCCGTCGGCTTGATTCCGGCACTTGTCGACCAAACGATCCTGTTGCCGGCTGACGATCCTGCGCGCGTGGCTGATGTCCTCAACGCCCGAGATGATGTGGCCGCCGTGATGTTGGAGCCGTCGGGCGCAAGCTGGGGGCAGGTGCCGCTCCCGCCGGGATTTCTGTCGGCGTTGCGCGATATCACGACGGCACATGATGTCGTGCTGATTTTTGACGAGGTCATTTCCGGGTTTCGATGGTCCAAAGGCGGCGCACAGGCGCGCTTGGGCATCACACCGGATCTGTGCATTCTGGCTAAAATCGTAGCCGGTGGATTGCCCGGCGGCGCCATTGCCGGCCGCAGCGATATCGTCGACCAGCTCGACGCCAAGGCCATGGCCGCAGCGGGGCGTGACAAGATCCCACATCAGGGCACCTACAACGCAAACCCTGTTTGTGCGGCGGCCGGGCTCGCTGCCCTGACGATTATCGACGCGGAGGACGCGTGCGCTCAAGCAGACGCGATCGCGGATGAGATCCGAACCGGCTTGCGTCAGATTCTCATCGACGAGGATGTACCGTGGGGCGTCTACGGAGATTCGTCGTCGTTTCTGATCTTTCAAAACCCACAGCGAGATCCTCTTGATCCGGCAACCTTTGATCCTGTGTCACTTGGATTTGATGGGCTGAAGCGGGTTAAGAACACAGATCAGGGGCATCGGTTACGGATTGCGATGCTGGCAAACGGTGTCGACGTGATGGGTGCGCCGGGCGGGCTGGTCTCAGCCGTGCACGGACCTGAGGACGTTGCCGAAACGCTCGACGCATTTCGAACAGCCGTGCGCTGGCTCAAGGACGATGGAGATATCTGATCTCGTCGGTGACTGTTTTAGCGGTTGTATCGTGAGGGCTGGTAGGTCGTCGTCCGGCGGGCGGCAACCGCACGCGCCCGAATCAGCATACAGGTGACGCTTTTGCGCACCGGCTTGGCGCCCGGCGGCAGACCGGTTAGGGAGGCGTGTGTGACGCGGATGGGCTGTCGGACATATCGATCTGAGCCAATGGGCTGAGCGTCGCGTTTGCTGACGATGGTGCATTCATCGGCGGGAACGCTTTGGGGAGCGGCAAATCGTGAAGGTACTTGTGACGGGGGCTGCGGGGTTCATCGGTGCGCAAACTGCGCAGGCCCTGCTGGCTCGCGGTGACGAGGTTGTCGGGATCGATAACGTCAACGACTATTATGACGTTGCACTGAAGTGGGCCCGTCTTGCCCGTCTTGAACCGCTTCCCGGGTTTCGTTTCATCAAGTGCGATCTTGCGGATCGGGCGGCCATGGAGCGCGTGTTTCAGGACGAGACACCACGGCGCGTTGTCCACCTGGGCGCCCAAGCCGGCGTGCGCTATGGATTTGAAAATCCTCACAGCTACGCGTCTTCGAATCTGGTCGGCTTTCTGAACATTATTGAGGGATGCCGCCATCACAACGTGGAGCATCTCGTTTTTGCATCGTCCAGCTCTGTCTACGGTGCACGCACGCAGATGCCGTTCCGCGTGACAGACAATGTTGACCACCCGCTCAGCCTGTACGCGGCGACGAAAAAAGCTAACGAGCTGATGGCGCATACGTATGCCCATCTCTACAGAATTCCCATGACGGGGCTGCGGTTTTTCACTGTCTACGGACCGTGGGGTCGGCCGGACATGGCGCCGTTTCTGTTCACGCGCAACATTATCGCCGGCAAGCCGATCGATGTGTTCAACCACGGCCGGCATTCTCGCGACTTCACGTACATCGACGATGTTGTCGAAGGGGTTGTCCGAACGCTTGACACGGTTGCCAAGCCCAACCCGGATTGGGACAGTGATAATCCAGACCCCGCCACGTCATCGGCGCCTTACCGCATCTACAACATCGGCAACAACCAGACGGTCGAGTTGTTGTACTTCATCGCGTGCATCGAAAAGGCTGTGGGCCGTGAAGCCGTGAAGAACATGCTTCCGATGCAGCCCGGCGATGTTCCGCGTACCTATGCGGATGTTGACGCTCTGGTGGCGGACACCGGGTTCCGCCCCGACACGCGGATCGAGGATGGGATTGAGCGGTTCGTCGAGTGGTACAAGGACTACTATCGCACCGATCGTAACGCATAGTGGCCCACCTCGTCCTTCGTTTGTGGACGAGCGGTGCAGTTGCGTTGCCGGTGAGTTGAGCCAGCGGATCTGCACGGCTTGAACCGTTGATCTTGTCTCCGACCGCTTGACCTGTCGCACTTGACCTGTCGCACTTGACCTGTCCCTGGGGGCCGCCCCGATAAAGGCGGCGAGTCGGAAAACCGGGGCGATTCATGACCACTCCTACACATGAACTGAACGCATCTGAAGCGGCCGCGCGTCTGGGCATATCCCGAAAGGCGCTGCGTCTGTATGAGCAGCATGGTTGGATTACGCCGACCCGCACCGAAGCTGGGTGGCGGCGATACGGGGCGGCGGACATGGCGCGCGCTGCGGAGATCGTAGCTTTGCGGGCACTTGGGCTGAGCCTTGTTGACGTCGGGCATGTGCTGCAAGGCGACGTACGGTCCGTGCGCGATACGCTTCTTGCGCATGAGCATGAACTGACTGGCCGCATCCATCACCTCACGCGCACGATCGCCGATGTACGTCGTTTCAGAGAATGTCTGGATAGCATGGAGCCGGACCTCACCGACGCACTCTCATGCTTATCGCAGCCGCAGCCGTCGCCATCGACGTCAAATCCGGTCGTGTCGTTTCCATTGCCCTGGCCATGGGGCGGAGAGCCATTTGAACTCTTTGACATTCACGCCTTGAACTTCATCACAGGACCGCTTGGAAGTGGCAAAACGCGATTGGCTCAGCATCTCGCGAAATGCTTGCCTGATGCCGGTTTCCTGGGATTGGAGCGGGTTTCAGACGGTCGGGAAGCGGTCCATCAACAGTTGCACCGCGACTCCCGATTGCAGTCTCGCGTCGAGGCGGCACTGTCGCAATTGATCGCGAACGGTGCCGAGGTGACCGATGCCTTAATGGCTCTGCTTGTTGGAACGGAAGCGGAGTCGCCGGCTTGTCTCGTTGTCGATCTGATCGAACATAAGCTATCGGAGCGAACGCAAGCCGCTTTGATTGTGCATTTGCGGCAGCGCGGACGCGATGCGCGTCCATTGTTTGTGATGACCCGGTCTTCGGCCATCCTGGACCTGGAGTCCCTGCGGCGTGACGAGACGTTGATCTACTGCCCTGCAAACCATAGCCGACCGGTCTGCGTTCGGCCCGAATACGGGGCACCGGGGTATGAGGCCGTCACGATGTGCTTGGCCTCTCCCGATGTGCGTGCGCGGACCGAAGGCGTGAGGGCCGTTCGCGAGTGAGTCTTTAATTGCGCTGTTCGCACGCTCGCAGGCTCGCGGCTCGAGCGCGGGCTATCCTGCGAGGACGATCCCAGACTGCGAACGATAACAATACGCGCGG
>JBCDAH010000091.1:0-20325 GCA_039186015.1 Pseudomonadota bacterium | reverse complement strand
CGGCGAAGGCAAAATCGCGAACGGTGGCCACGGCGAAGGCATCAACGAGCGCAAGCGCGAAAAAGCCGGCAGCGGCGAAGGCGAAATCTGCGAACCTCGCGGCGACAAAGGCAGCGTCTGCAAGGTCCGCGGGATCGGCGAAGGCGTCGGCTAAAGCGTCTGGGACGACCAAGGCCGCGACAGCGAAGCGCACAGCTGCGAAAGCGGCAAGCGATACTGCAGCGACGGAAGCCACCGCAAAAGCGTCACCGCAGACAAAGGCGGCGAAGGTCTCGGCTGAGCGGAAAAAGTCGTCTGCCGTCGGCACGAGCCGGTCTGCAAAGCCGTCAGCCGGAAACACGGCGACAGCAAAAGGTGCTTCGTCAGCTAATTCCAAGCCGCGGATGTCGGTTGGTGCGCCTTTGCAGGTTGGTCGTGGTACGGCAACGGTCGCGACGGCTGCTGTAAAGCCGGCACCTGCGCAGCGTAAATCTGCACCGCTTCCGGAAGCCGAGGCCCCCGTCGAGAAGAAGTCTGTCAATACACGTCACGGCTTCAAGTTGCACGAGTACGTGGTGTATCCGTCGCACGGCGTCGGCCAGATCGTCGGGATCGAGGACCAGGAGATTGCCGGCATGGCGCTGGAACTCTTCGTCATCACGTTCGAAAAGGACAAGATGACGTTGCGTGTCCCAACGTCGAAGCTGGAAAGCGTCGGCATGCGCAAGCTTGCCCAGGGCGAAACACTGCAGAAGGCGCTCGACACGTTAAAAGGCCGCGCGCGTATCAAGCGGACGATGTGGAGCCGTCGCGCGCAAGAGTACGAGGCCAAGATCAACTCCGGAGATCTGATCTCGATCGCCGAGGTCGTAAGAGACCT
The DNA here is from genome assembly GCA_039186015.1 of Pseudomonadota bacterium. Classification (GTDB taxonomy): domain Bacteria; phylum Pseudomonadota; class Alphaproteobacteria; order Rhizobiales; family Hyphomicrobiaceae; genus JBCBWG01. The sequence goes on along the minus strand of JBCDAH010000091.1, from coordinate 19,466 downwards.
GTATCGGTCGGAGACCCAGCCGGAGCAGTCCTATTCGGAGCGTCAACTTTTCGAAGCCGCTCTTGATCGGATGTCTCGGGAAATTGCTGCTGTCGAGAACTTAGACGAGCGCGGGTCAACACAGCGTATCGTCGACATACTGTCGAAGAGCGCAAAGAGCCGTAGGGCTGCAGCTGACGAGGAAGCCAGTCGCGAAGACGATGCAGGCGGCGAGGTCGCGGCGGCCTGACCAGGCTTGGCCAAATCTCTGTCGCACCGCTGTGCCACGCGTTCGGCTGGGATTATGGTGCGCACAGCGATCATTATAGGCGCAATTCCACTCGGGTCGTTCCTATACGGCCCGGGTAATTTCTCTTGTGCGCTCGGGCGTCGACCTGCTGACTGCGAGGCGGCGAGCCTGTCCGATCGCGCAGCTCAATTTGGTGTGTGTGGCGAATTTCAATGTAAGGACCGCCGTACCGTTCCACCCAACCGCGTACGATCACGTTGCGCCCTTCAAATTGCTTCGGGTCGATCGCTGCCCGACGAAAGTACCGCATTTGGCGTTTGCTGATCGCTGCGGTGAAATCTCGACGCCAGTCCTTGTCAAAGTTCAGAAAGTACCGGCCGCGTACATTCTTGACGCTGACAACGCGGCCTTTCACAAGCTGGAATGTGCCTTGAAGCTTGAGGAGATCGGCGGTCTTCTTTGCCGGCCGGATCCGATATGCGGGCAAGCTCCACACCCCCTTGCCGGACCGACGTGCAGACGCTTCCGCCTTCGACAGCGCGGTCGCGCATGTGGACTGCAAATGGTCGGGATCGAAACGGGCGAGGCCGCGCGCGACGAGTTCCTGCTGCAGCCAGAGCTGCCGTCCGTTCGAGCCGCGCAGCAGTACGTGCCCGCGGCGGCGGCCGTAACGATCTCGGCGCCCCTTGAAGATGATCTCGGCTTGTGCGCCAACCACAAGGCCGGCGATGTCCCGCTTGGATTGCGACGCAATCGGCCAGGTGCCGCCAGCAACGCCAGGTGCGTCTGATCCATGGGGTGGGAGTGCACCCGTGAGCGAGACGACCGTTCCGTCATCAAGGACCAAAGTATCGGCATCGCGCAGTCGGGCGATAACTGCCGGTTGCCGACGCCGCCCCGACAAGCACGTTCGCTTGCGACCGCTTCGCAAGTGCGCACTTGGGGCTTTGCGCCTTGGCTGCGCTGAGTTGGCGCGAGAGGAAGGCGGCGCGGCTTCAGCCCGCACCGTCCCGCCACCAGGCGTGGACATAATTGTACTGCTGAAAGCCAACGCCAGCGGCACGCAACGACGAACGACATACGAAAGACTGCTGATCATGCAATACAAATTACATCAGCATGCGTCATAAAATCAACTATTGATTGCGGCACGCATGCCGGACGCCGCAGCGCGGCCGCCTGCCATCATGAACGCAAGGTCTGAGCCGCAAAGAATCATGCGCATGCCCATGTTGATGTACGGCGCAGCCGTTTCCGGTTTGTAGATCCCGCCCATCGCCGGGTGTTTGCCGTGCTTGCGGCACGCTGCAATCACGCTCTGGTAAGCGTCAATGACCATCTGATGCTCATACTGGCCGGGAATGCCCAACTCGATACAGAGGTCGTTCGTCCCGATCAGGAGAACGTCAACACCGGGCACAGCAGCGATCGCCTCCGCATTTGCTACCGCTTCCGCAGACTCGATCATCATCACAACCAACGTTGTGTCGTTCATCGCTGCGACGACGTCGTCTGTCGAATGCGTCGCGAAGCCAAGCTGGGGCAGTGCCCCTGTCATCGATCGGCGACCGTCTGGTGGATAACGGCAGTAGGACGCAAGCCGCGCCGCCGTTTCGGCGTCGTCGACGTGGGGGAATACGATGCCCTGAGCGCCGCCGTCGAGCGCGCGCGCCGCATGGTGCTGCTCAAATCCCGGGACGCGGAGGATTGGTGCAATTCCCGCGTCCAATGCCGCGACGGCAATCTGCGATGCGGTATCGATATGCATCGAATTGTGCTCGAGGTCGATGAACAGCCAGTCGAAGCCGGCGAGTTTCATGGCCTTGCCGACATCCACGGTTCGCGACTGACGAAGCCCCACACCAAGCACCAGATCGCCGGCTTCGAGTTTCGACTTCGCAACATTCTCGACTGCGACCATAGGTTTGTGCCCTTACTCGTGTCTCGGTTTGCAATTGCAGCGCGTTTTGATGCTCCCTGCAACGGGACGCTGCCCTGCCGGAAACGCAATGCTGCTTTGCATGCGTGAAACCACGATCCAAAAATTCGACAATTGATGCCTATGCCGACGGAACAATTGGGATTTTTGCCTCGACGCTTCGCGATTGCGCGGCTAACCTCATGGGTGATCTAAGACAGGCTACAGCCTGCAGGATCTGCGAGAGGAAACGCGAAGGGTACTGGATGTTGCAAAGCGCGACACGCGCTGTCCGGTCGTGCCATGCGCTCGACTGCACCGCTTACAGTTACAGCCCCGAACGTTCCTCTCGAGCGCGACTACAGCATTCGGCTGTGGTCCGTGGTAGGTGTTGTCGCGAATATCTCAGATACATTTGGGAGGACGAAGGATGCGAGGATTAGCTGCGGCCGGAGCCGCGCTCGCGTTAGTTGCTATGGTTGCTACCGGGGCAGAGGCACGCACGCTGAAAGTGCAAGCCAGCTCCAAGTCGGGTGACTGGGCGCACCGCTACATGACCGACACGTGGGCGAAGAAGCTCGAAGAGATGAGTGGCGGCAAGCTCAAGATCGAAGTGCTTGCGACCAAGGCTGTCGTACCCCACCGGGAAACCATCGATGCCGTTGCGAACGGAATCCTCGATGGCGACTTGAATGCCGTTTCATACTTTTCTGGTCGCGACCCGGCGTTCGCAATCATCGGCGACCTGATTGCGGCTTACGACACGGTCGACCAGGTCCGTACGTTCTGCATGCACGGTGGCGGCAAAGAAATCCTCCAGAAACTGTACGACAAGTACACGAACGGAAAACTCCACGTCATCGGCTGCGGCGCCTATGCGAAAGAGGCCCTGGTTTCGAAAAAACCGATCCGCAGCGTTGCCGATCTTAAGGGCGTGAAGATCCGGTCTCCGGAAGGTTTGGCGGCAGAGGTGTTTCGCCGTGCGGGTGCTTCGCCGGTGTCGCTGCCGTTTTCTGAGGTCTACACGGCGTTGGAAAAAGGCCTGATCGACGCTGCTGATGCCTCGGCATTCGTGAACAACGAAGCGTCCGGTATGCACAAAGTTGCGAAGTACCCGATCTACCCCGGCATCCACTCGATGGCGGTTTTGCAGTTCGTTGTGAACAAGAGCCTTTGGGACAAGCTGTCACAAAACGAAAAGACTGCGCTCGAAGTCTGGTACTCGGCAGCTTATGACGCGATGCGCCGCGATGCTGGTCTTCAGGACCGGAAAATTGCAGGCAAGTACGCAGACGGCAAGGACGTCACCGTCGTCGACTGGACGAAGGTGGAGCGCGCGAAATTCCGTGAAATCGCAGTCGGCGCGTGGAAGGACTTTGGTGCGAAAACGCCATTGGCTAAGGAAGCGCTTGATGCGCACCTGACGTACATGCGCAGCATTGGTCTGCTCAAGTCAGACTAATCCAAGCGATGTCATATTGCCGGGGCTGTTTGGCCCCGGCGTTTCAGTTTCCAATCCCGAAGATTGTTGATGCGTCCAATCGGTTGGCTAGCGTCGCAATGAATTCGAATGCAGAGGTTCGGTATGGTCGCCGTCACCGAGAGTCACGCTGAGGCCTATCCAGATCGCACAGGCGGAACGTTCGCCAAGGTGGTCGATCACATGAGCCGCTTCACCGGGCTGGCCGTCGGCAATCTGTACATCGTCTGCGCCGCAGTCACGCTCTACGAGGTGGTCGCGCGGTACGTCTTCAATGCTCCCACACAGTGGGCTTTTGAGGTCGTGATGGTGCTCTGCGCGTCGGCGTGGATGCTCTCTGCTGGCTTCGTGACACTTCAGAAGCGCCATATCGGCATTACAGTCTTTTATCTGATGGCGAGCGACCGCTGGAAGTGGCGCCTTGACTTGTTCGCCATGCTGGTTGGCGTGTTTGCGCTCTATATGCTGATCAGCGACACGTTGATCCGGGCGCTAGAATCGATCGACTTGATCGAGCGCGCAGGCTCGGCGTTCAACTCACCGCAACCGATGTTCTTGAAGACGGTTCTGGTCGCCGGGCTGTTCATCTATTTGATCCAACTGCTGGTCAATCTGTCCAGGCATGTCCGCACACGAATGATGGAGTTCGTGGTCCTGGCCGTCACAGCGATGATCGTGCTGCGCTATCTCTTGATCATTGGCGCACACTACTTGGGCGAGGGAAGTGCAGCCGGTGTTGTCAACGAGGCGATCAACGGGGTTGGCGAGACTCTGAACCCCCGTGAATTCATCGACGTGCGCGAGTACGGCATCGGCATTATCAGCTTGGCGATTGTTGCGGCCTTGCTGGCGCTAATGATGACCGGTATGCCGCTCGGTATCGTAACCCTGATCATTTCGGTGGTTTGTGCGATCCTGTTTTTTGGCCCGCGTGGTCTGTATCTTGTTTCGACCAACGCGTTCGGTTTGCTCGAGAAGTATCCGTTGGTTGCGGTCCCGCTCTTCGTTCTGATGGCGTCGATCTTGGAACGCGCGGGTATAGCCGAAGACCTGTTTGATGCGATGTCGATTTTCGCGGGCAATCTCCGTGGCGGTGTCGCGCTTCAAACTGTCATCGTGGCGGTCATTCTGGCTGCGATGTCCGGCGTTATGGGCGGAGAGATTGTTATGCTCGGGCTCGTCGCGCTGCCGCAGCTGCTGCGACTGGGCTACGATCGTCGCATGACGATTGGGCTGATCTGCGCGTCGGGTGCGTTGGCGACACTGATACCGCCGTCGATTGTCATGATCGTTTATGGGCTTAGCGCGGACGTCGCGATTGGCGATCTGTTTGCGGCCGGCTTCCTGCCAGGGCTCATGTTGGCGACGTTCTATGTCACGTACGTGCTGATCCGCTGTAACCTCAATCCAAAGCTCGCGCCAACTGCGGCTGAGATCGCTCAGATCACCGGCTCTGAAAGCAAACTGAGCTCGGAGCGGATGTTGGCTGTCGTGCTGTGCATCGCATTGATCGCCTGCGTGATGGGGTCGATCTACGCCGGTATTGCCTCCGTGACGGAAGCGGCTGGTGTCGGTGTGTTCGGTGCCATTATCGTCGCGGCGGTTCGGTTCCGGTTCAGCTACGCACTACTGCGGGACGCGCTGGCGAGCACCATGACGGTGGTCGGCACCATCATCTGGCTGATCCTGGGCGCGGTGGCGTTTGTCGGGATTTACAACTTGATCGGTGGTGCGGACTTCATGCGGTCTCTATTTGCAGGGCTGGGTCTCGGCCCGCTGGGTACCGTGTTTGTGATGATGGCAATCCTGGTCGTGCTCGGCACGTTCATGGAGTGGATCGCAATCATCTTCATCACTGTGCCGGTGTTTGCGCCTGTCGTGAGGGATATGGGTCCGGAGCTTGGGATGGAGCCGTCGTGGGCCGCTGTCTGGTTCGGCATCCTCTTCGTGATGAACATCCAGATCTACTTCCTGTCGCCGCCGTTCGGACCGGCCTGTTTCTGGCTCAAGTCCGTGGCGCCGAAGGACATCAGCTTGCAGGAGATCTTCGCGTCGGTGATTCCGTTCATCTTCCTGCAGATCACCGGTATGCTTCTCGTGATGTTCATACCGCAAATAGCGCTTTGGCTGCCGCAGGCTCTTACATCAATTCGATAACGGCTTGCTCACAGGAGACAACCGGCCATGGTTGAAGACGAAGACCGCAGCATCGGCAAGTATTACGGCATATGGCCCACGCTCGCCGGTCTTTTGCTCGCGGGCGGCATCATCTACGCGATGTTCGCACTTGCGGATGGCTTCGCGTAAGGGCGACGTGCGCGGTGTGGGGGCTACAACTCTCCCCCAAGCTCCGGATGATGATCGCTCGCTGTGCAGCTGCGGGGCCCTTAAGTCGACCGGACGCGGTGGATTTCAGGGACATGTGGCACTTGTGCTGTAGTCCTCGCCGCGTTTTGGACTATTTAAGATTGAGAACTTTCCGCTCACGTTAACGCAGCGTTATCGCGAACCAGACTGAGTATAAGGGTGGAGAGGCTGCCGCATCGGCAACTCGATCGGGGGATCATCATGCAGTTCCATTCGAGCGTGCTCTGTCACGTCATCTTGACGTGCGTTGTGCTTGCAGCGTCTGCCTGGCTGCAGGATGCAACCGCAGATGATGGCAAGTACAGCGACGCGAATGCGAACGACGGTGTGCACTTGCGTGTTGGCGGCGCACTGACTTTCCGGCCGAAATATGAGGGGTCTGATGAGCACGATGTGTACGGCATACCGCTCATCATTCCGGATTTCGGCAGCAGCTACAGGTTGCCCGGTGTCGCAGATCGATTTGAGTTCCGCGGCATTGATGATGTCCGGTTCAAACTGCTCAATCGCTACTATGGCTTCGAGGCTGGGCCGCTCGCCGGCTATGCGTTCGGCAGGGATGAGGACGACGGCGATCTTTTAGACGGCCTCGGTGATGTCGACGACGGCTTCATTGTCGGCGGCTTCATTGGGTATCGCTGGTACGGGCTGCTGTTTGATGTCTCATATCACCGTCAGGTCACGGGGGATGTGGACGGCGGCCAGCTGCGCTTCGGACTGAGCAGCAAGGTTCCAGTTTCTGACCGCGTCATTTTGACCGGCCGAGTTGGCGCCACGTACGCTGACGACGACTACATGGCCGCCTATTTCGGGGTCTCTGAGTCCCAGTCGAACAACTCAGGCGCAAACCTGTCGGAGTTTGACGCCGAAGCCGGCTTCAAAGACATCCATCTCGAGACCGGTGCAACGATTGACCTTGGTTACAACTGGCAGCTGTTGACCAAGCTGCGCTACAGCCGCCTCATCGGGGACGCGGCCGACAGCCCTGTTGTCGAAACCGAAGATCAGTTCTCGGGAACAGTCGGCCTGACGTATCGCTTTCGGGTTCGTTAGAGCCTGTTCGCCTTAAGCTAGGCGGACAGGAGCTTAAGCTGCACGGCCCGGGGCGACCGGGCGCGTGACGTCAAGTTCGATTGTGCTGTCGTTGGGCAAGCGATCGTACACAGTCGCGAACGTCGAAACCGGCTCACGTGGTGTCTGGTATGTGTTGACAGCGGCCCCTTCCAGCGGGAAGCCGATCGCAATACCGGTGACAATCACCGAACTGTAAGGTAGACCCAGCAAATGCCGGATGCGGTTCGGGTAGTTACAGAATGATGCCAGCGGGCAGGCTTCCATCCCGTGACCCCGCGCCGCGAGCAGAACCGTCTGTATAAAGCAGCCCATATCCAGCCAGGCGCCGCGCCCCATGTCGCGTTCCATGGAAACGATCAGTCCCACCGGTGCATCAAAGAACCGGTAGTTTCGGACCATTTGCTCCAACGAACCGTCACGATCGCCCTTCGAAATGCCAAGGAGACCGTAGAGGCCCCATCCGGTCGCCCGTCGCCGGCCGAGATAAGGTTCGCGCCAATCGGACATGTAATAGCTGTAGTCCCGAACGTCGGGTTCGCCTGCGCGCGTGACGCGCTCAAGCTCCTGACGAAATGCGGTCAGCGCATCCCCAATGAGAACGGAAACAGCCCACGGTTGAATATTGGACCCGTTCGGAGCGCGCGCACCTAGGGCGAGTATCTCGTTGACTGTCGCGATTGAGACCGGCTGCTGGGGGTCAAAAGCACGTATACTCCGGCGCCCATGAATGGCGTCGCAAACTGTCAGCATTCCAGCCCCCCAACTTATGACACAAGCTGACGAACCCCGGTTGGATCGCCCGTCGGCATTGTGATTCGCCGTCCGTACGATTCCGACCGGACATCGTTTCAGAACATTTAACGTGCGTGACTAAATGCGCAACGTCAAGTTGTAAGCATACGGATTGGATTCCCATCCTGCCAAGCCGCTATGGCGTCAACCATGCCGCCGTACCAGCTCGTGAGCGTCTCATGCGTCCAGTATCCGAGATGCGGTGTCAGAAGCGCGCGCGGCTCAGACCGCAATGGATGCTCGGTCGGCAGCGGCTCTTCGTCGAACACGTCCAGCGCGCATCCGGCGATTTGCTTGGCGCGCAGCGCGGTCAGCAGGGCGCCGGTATCAATAATCGGCCCTCGGGAGGTATTGATCAGCGTGGCCGTCGGCTTCATGAGACCCAGTTCGGACGCGCCGACGAGACCGCGTGTCCGGTCCGACAACCGGGTATGGATGGTCACGACATCAGCTTGGCGGAAAAGATCGTCCTTGGTGACGCGTTGTGCCCCAGCCACAGAGGCGGCAGCGTCATCCAGGTTTTGGCTCCAGGCAATCACGTTCATGCCAAGCGCACTGCCAAATCGAGACATTGCCGTGCCGAGCTTTCCGAGCCCGATGATGCCCAGTGTCTTGCCGGTTAGCTCCGTGCCGACAGTCGACTGCCAACCGCCGGATGTCATGTTCGCCGCCTCGGCCGGCAGATGGCGCGCCAGCGCAATCATTGAGCCGAGCGCCAATTCGGCAGTTGGCTGGCTATTCTTCGGTGACGGTGTTCCGCAGACGGCAATACCACGCGCCTCAGCTGCCGCAACGTCAATTGCAGCGTTGCGCATCCCGGCCGTGACGATCAGCTTCAGACTGTCGAGTTTTGCGATCTGGCTCGCGGGAAACGGTGTTCGCTCACGCATCACACAGATGACGTCGAATTGCGACAAGGCGGCTGTCACGGCGTCCTCTCCAACGAGCTGCTGGTTGAAAACCGTGACGTCATGGGCCTTTTCGATCGCAGACCAGTCGGCAAGCGTTTTTGCCAGGTTCTGATAGTCATCGAGGACTGCAATGCGAGCCATAAGCGTAATCCTTCTTTTGTCATGATCGGCATTCCGCCAGTCTGGCCTCTCTCTGGTTGCGCTGGCGGTGTCGCACCACATCTAACAGAGACCAGGGTGTCGTGGGCCACACTGACTAACCGACACCCAATTGCTAGACTAAGGACACTGATGGCCATCGTCATTGCCGTGTTGGTGCTGATCCTGGCGCTCTCGTTTCTGCCCAGCTGGTGGGTGCGAAGCGTCATCGCGCGCCATTCTGCCGATCGGCCGGATTTTCCGGGCACCGGCGGCGAGTTCGCGCGGCATTTGCTGTCTGAGATGAAGTTGAACAATGTCGGCGTCGAACAGACAGAGATCGGCGATCACTACGATCCGGACGCCAAAATGGTCCGGCTGTCCGACCAACACTACAACGGCAGGTCGCTCGCAGCCGTCGTGATTGCGGCACACGAAGTCGGGCACGCGATGCAGGATGCGACGGACTACGCGCCATTACGCGCACGCACGCGTCTTGCCAAGCAGGCTGCCGCAATTCAGGGCATCGCGACGTTGCTGCTCATCGCCGCGCCGTTTCTCGTTCTACTGGCACGCTCACCGTCCATCCTGTTCCTCGAACTCGGGGCCGGCCTGCTGCTGATCGCCATGACGGTACTGATGCATGCGACGACACTGCCCGTTGAATTCGACACCAGTTTCAATCGCGCACTGCCTGTACTTCAGGCCGGACGGTACATTCCCGAGCGAGATATGCCGGCCGCTCGGAAGATCTTGCGCGCGGCGGCATACACGTACGTTGCGGCCGCAGCCGTGAGCCTACTCGACGTGATGCGCTGGATCCGGATCCTTCGGTTTTGATGGCGCAGGCTGGTGGTTGATTCTAGCCAGGCGTGTTTCGCGACGCTGCGTGGTGCCCTTGTCGGTTCGCGAACGTGACGATTTCGTTGAGGATGGGAAGCACCCAACGCAGCGGACGCGCCATGGCAAGCAACGGACCGATATGCGCAAGGCCGGAATACAGCCGAACGGTCACATCGACGCCCGATGCGCGCAATGCGTCAGCAAACATGTTGGCCGCTGATGGCGTGACGATAGTATCGCGCGCACCATGAATCAAAAGCGTTGGCGGTGTGCGGCGGCGCGCCTGCGCAACGGGCCGCGCCCGATCCGGATCATCTGCAGTTGTCGCGAAGATCTCCTTTGTCGTCTCCCACGTGGTCGGGTCAAAACCGTAGGGCCCGGACAGTCCAACGAGGCCGGACGGAGCCGGAATGCCGCGATCAACCGCAAGCCGGTGGCTTGGATCGCAAGCCAGGAGAGCGGCAATGTGAGCACCGGCAGAGTGTCCGACCAGCAGCGGCGCCGGCTGATCGTTCTGCCGCCCAAAAGCCGCATGCCCGTAAGCCAGGGCGATATCTTCAACAAACGCTGGAAACTGAACGTCCGGATAAAGCCGATAGTCCGGAATCAGGGTCTCGAAGCCGTACGCCGCCAGTGCGCTGCCGACAAAGCTGTAGCAAGCGCGTTCGCCGGATCTCCAGCTGCCGCCATAGACAAAAATGAGGGTTGGCCGGCTCGGGTCGACACCACGCCGCGGGGTGTAACGATCAAATCGGTGACGTTTGAGCGGGCCATAGCCACGGTCTCGGTCAACGATCACATTTCCATCAGAGATCAAACGGCTGGCGATCGCTTGCCAGGGTGTTTGCCGTGACGCGCCATTTGCCTCTCCGTGCGCGCAATTGCCCGCCTGACGTGCGCCCATATGCTGTTGCTCCCGATCCATCGTAGTGCGCAAAACGGCGTTTGGGTTCGATCGGATGGCACGGCACACGCCGACCGTCCAGAATGGAAGACTCGCGATAGGGTCGGCATGCCGTTAGAATTCATGGGTCGGCGCCTATGTGGCCATTGCCCGAACGTCCAGTCTGGAATTGCGCCCAAGAGAGTCAGTGCCGATGGCGATCATGTTCTATTTTCCTGATACGCCACCTCTCCCGCTGCCGCCGGGGCATCGGTTTCCGGCCGGCAAGTACGCACTGCTGAAGGCCGCGTTATTGAAGGATGACGTGATCGCTCCGGACATGTTGCGACCCAGCACACCAGCCTCGACGGCCGAACTCGCCCGAGCTCACGATCCTGCCTATGTCGCGGCAGTCGCCAACGGCACAGTGTCAGATACGGTCCAGCGGCGCATCGGCCTGCCGTGGAGCCAGGTTCTCGCCGATCGGTCTCGCGCGACTGTGGGTGGCTCACTGATTGCGGCGCGTTCGGCCCTGAAGGAAGGCATATCCGGGCAGTTGGCCGGCGGCACGCACCACGCGCACTATGCGGAGGGCTCAGGCTACTGCACGTTTAACGATCTGGCGGTAACGGCATTGTCGCTGATGGACGAGGGTCTGTGCCGGCGGATCGCGATCCTGGATACGGACGTCCATCAAGGAGACGGCAATGCCGCTTTGCTTGCGCAAAATCCGGCGGTGTTTGTCTGTAGCCTTCACGGTGCCAAGAACTTCCCGTTTCGGAAAGTCCCGTCCGATCTCGATTTCGACTTGCCGGATGGAACCGAGGACCGCGACTATTTGCGTACCCTTGCAGATGCGCTGGCGGCGATCGACGCTTTTCGTCCCGAACTCTTGCTGTTTCTCTCAGGCGCAGATTGTCTGGCGGACGACAAGCTCGGCCGATTGACTCTATCGCTCTCCGGGATGATGGACCGGGATCTCATGGTGTTTGAGTTTGCCGCTCGGCGCGCGCTCCCGCTTTCCATTGCCATCGGCGGAGGCTATGCCGACCCCATCGCATTGAGCGTCGCTGCCTACGCGAATACATTTCGCGCAGCCAAGTCTGTCTATCGGTTTTGATCGCCTACACCCGACGTCAATCAAAGACGAGCATCGCCAATGCCATCGCGCACGCCCGCAACCAAGCCGTCGACACAAGCTCCCGTGGACGAGATACCCAAAGTCGGCTTTGTCTCACTGGGATGTCCGAAGGCGCTGGTCGATAGCGAGCGAATTATTACGAAGCTGCGCGCTGAAGGTTATCAAATCGCCCGCGATTATGCGGGTGCTGATGTTGTTGTCGTGAATACGTGCGGGTTTCTCGATAGCGCAAAGGCAGAGAGTTTGGATGCGATCGGCGAAGCGATGTCCGAGAACGGCCGCGTGATCGTGACCGGATGCCTCGGCGTCGAGGAGGGTCGAATCCGCGAGGCATATCCCGACGTTCTCGCGGTAACAGGGCCGCATCAGTACGAGCAGGTCGTCAGCGCGGTCCACGACGCGGTCCCGCCACGTCATGACCCGTATCTGGATCTTGTCCCGCCGGAAGGGTTGCGCCTGACACCGCGGCACTACGCCTATTTGAAGATCTCAGAAGGCTGCAACAACCGGTGCAGTTTCTGCATCATTCCGTCATTGCGGGGCGATCTGGTCAGCCGGCCAGCTAACCACGTGATGGCCGAGGCCGAGCGCCTTGTCGCTGCCGGTGTGAAAGAGCTGCTGATCATCAGTCAGGATACGTCGGCCTTTGGTGTCGATCTGAAGTATGCGGAAAGCCAGTGGCGCGGCCAGCCTCTGCAAGCGAAGTTTTTCGATCTCGTCGACGCCTTAGGCAGCCTCGGTGTGTGGGTGCGGCTACACTACGTTTATCCTTATCCGCACGTGGACAGTGTCATCCCTTTAATGGCGGAGGGGCGGATACTCCCGTACTTGGACATTCCGTTTCAGCACGCCAGCCCTCGGATCCTGAAAGCCATGCGTCGACCGGCGAGCCAGGAGAAAGCGCTTGAGCGCATAATGCGGTGGCGAGAGTTGTGTCCCGACCTTGCAATCCGATCGACGTTCATTGTTGGTTTTCCGGGCGAAACGGATGAAGACTTCGAGCTACTCTTGGCGTGGCTCCAAGCGGCGCGGCTGACACGCGTTGGCTGCTTCAAATACGAACCTGTTGCCGGCGCGACGGCAAATGCCTTTCCCGGTGCGGTTCCGGAGGCGGTCAAAGACGAGCGCTACGCACGGCTGATGCAAGCCTGCCAGGCTATCTCGGCGTCTGTCCTTTCTGAGCGCGTGGGCCGCAAGATCGAAGTCCTGATCGATGGCACAGACGATCATGGAGCGGTTGGCCGGAGTACATGGGACGCGCCGGAGATTGACGGAGCCGTCTACATCCAAGGGGCACGTCAGCTTCGGCCCGGCGATCTTGTTCAGGCGCGGATCACGGCGAGCGACCCCTACGATGTGTGGGGGGAGCTGGTGCAGGAGAGCGACAATGATTAGCCGACTCTCGCTCTTAATATTCAATTTGTAGAATAGTGGTAGCGCTTCACCGTATGGAATCTTGGCGAGGTCGCTGCCCGGCCGATCTGCGGTTCCCTCAGATCAGCCGAGAGCGCCCGTCGTGGTCCAATACTGGATCCGCGTGCTGGTTTCATATTCTCCATTCGACGCCGGAGGCGATCTCTCGATATGTTTCAGGTCATGTTTGGACGCGTCGCCGTTGTGGCAGTCATGCTCTCGTTCGCATCGGCGGAGGTCAATGCCGAGCCGGAGAGCTATTTGCCGGGCGAGGAGCCAACCGGTTCGGCAGCGCAGGTTCCCGCGAAGGCGGCGACCACGGACACCGAACGCAAGACGGCTGCCGCGCCAGAAAGTGCAAGCCCACATGCCGAACCAGAAACGGCGCCGCCGAAGCCTGTGGCATCCGATACTGCTTCGCTGGACACAGGTACCGATAACGAGACCGCCGAATCCTTACCTGCCGCGAAGGAGCCGACGTACCGAGCTGTTACAATTGTTGCGGCAGGCGACACGGGATTTGGTTCATCCGGCGCGCGCGTGAGCCCGGTGAGCGGCATACGTCAAGGCGCACGCTACCCCTTCAACGTTATGTCTCGTGGTATTGCCGGTTTGATCGACGGCGATATCAACTTCGCGAACTTGGAGACCGTTGTCACGGCCAGCAACAGCCTGCGCCCGCTACCGAAAGCCTTCAACTTCCGAACCCATCCTGCGGGCGTGCGTCATCTGATCGATATCGGATTCAATCTGTTCTCATTGGCGAACAATCACGCGATCGATTATGGCCGCGCCGGCGTTGCAGCGACGTTGTCGGCCATGCAGACGATGCCGACGGATCGCGTACTCGCGTCAGCCGGACTGGGTGCGGATCTGGAAGATGCGCTGACACCGCGACAGTTCGCGCACAAGGGATTCCGGTTTGCGTTTTCTGCAATTGGGATTGGCGCAGGCGGCGCGCGGAGCCGACTGCGCCCGGCAGATAACAGGCCCGGCCAGCTCTCATACAGTTCACCATATGATTATCCGGCGGTCTCAGGGCGCCTTGGGAACGTTGGCAACGCCTATCGTATCCTGTCGGTTCACACTGGAGCTGAGAGAAGCGTCCGGCCGCGGCGGTTCGATGTGCGGCGCATGCGCGATTTGTCGGTCGTGTCTCACGGCGTTGATCTTGTCATCGGCCATCACGCGCATGTTGTGCAAGGCCTGCAAATCGTAGATGGGCGACTGATCCTTTACGGATTGGGAAATTTCCTGCATCCCGGAATGGCGAACATGGCGCGCTTCGGGCGATGCCGCGATTACGGTCTGGTTGCCCGAGTTCATTTGCTCAGCAAAGACGATGGGCCATTGCAGCTGGCGGCGGTCGAGGCGGTGCCGATTACGAACATGCACGTTGCGCCTCGTCAAATGTCTCCTGCCGTTGGGCGGAAGCGGATTGCCGTGTTGAATGGCTTGGCGCGTCGTCTCGACGATGCGGAGACAGGTGCGCAAGGTGTCAGGTTCCACGTGCGGCAGGACGGCACCGGCCTCTACTGCAGCGCACTGGGCTCAAAGCTGCCAAACGCAATTGGCGGCGCGTGCCGGCAGCTTGGACAGGCCACCGCGGTTAACGTTCGCGCCGTCAGTTGTGGGTCCGCTGCACCGGTTCGCACTGTGAGATACCGCAAGCGTTCGTATCGTCGCTACCGCGGCTATCGGCGAAGAGCGGCAAACCGCGGTGCACCAAGACGGCGCTGGCAGCGGAACTTCTTTCGCAATTAGGCCATTTCCACCACAAGCGGACTCACTTCGCCGGATAGCTATGAAATCGTGCCGCTGGGTGGCCGCGCTGCGCTTCCACCCAGCTTCGCATTGATGGAGAGTAGGCTGACTATCGCAGAGCACTTGCCGTTCCCGTCCACAGGCATCGGCCTCACCACTCGCTGATACGGCCGAATCATCCCATTCCAGTGCCATTATTGAGCTATTCGGAGGCGGGTGCCGTGGCGAACTTTGCGACACACATTGGAGTTGGGACCGTCGTCAGTGGTGGCCTAGCAACGCTGACACTCGCAGCCGATGTCATCTCGCCTGAGAGCTTGATGGCCGTGACAATGGCCGGTGTGTTGGGCAGCATCCTCCCGGATATCGATTTGAAGGAGTCTCGAGCGAGCCGCGCATTCTTCTCAGGCTTGGCCTTTTTCTTTGCGTTCTGCGTGATGATGATGCTCGCCGCAGACGTTTCGATTGCAGAGATTTGGATACTCGTGCCCGTTGTGTTCTTGGGCGTTCGCTATGGCCTTGAGGCGGTATTTCATCGGTTTTCTTACCACCGCGGCATCTGGCACTCGATTACGGCCGGGCTTCTGTTCTGGTTTTTGACGACGATCGTGTTCAACAGCATCCTGGGAATGCACCCCGGAGTTGCTTGGCTCGCCGGTGGATTTCTATTTGTTGGCTACATCACGCACTTGATCTTGGACGAAGCATTCAGCGTCGATCTCATGGACAGGCGATTGAAACTCTCCTTCGGCTCGGCCTTCAAGCTGATCGACGGCAGACATCGCGGTGAATCCGCGGCCGTGATCTGCGCAGCCGTTCTCGCGTTCTGGTTGGCGCCACCGTCGGCCTACTTCGTAGACGGCATCACGTCTCAGCAAGTTTGGCATGGGATACGCGAGCGGTTGGTGCCCACCGGTCAATGGTTCGCGTTCAATAACCGCAGCGATGTGCGGCACGGGCCGGTCCGAGTCGACCCGATCACCACCGGCAGCGTGCCGCGTGCGCCGGCAACGCCGCAACCTGATGCGCCCTCGAGTGCCGGAACAAACGAGTAATCAGTCGCCGCGATCAAGAGAACGAACAAACCTGGCCGTCAAGTTCGACGGCTGTGGATCGCCGTGGCTTCAGGAAGAATGATTCTTCAAGCTTAAGGAGTGTGCTTACGAAAAAGTCGCTGACGACCAGCGGCTGGTAATTGTACTCAACCTCGGCAACGACAACGCTGTCCCCTGGTTCGAGAAAACCTGACGGAAGTGTGTATGGAGAACCCGCCGTAACCGTCGTATTCGTGCCGCCATTGTGATGGTAGGCCCAGCACACGCGGATGTCGTCTGCGTTGTTGGGATTTGCGGCCACATTCAGCATCGTAATCTTCATGAATGCGGGGTCGTACGGCTTAATGATCTGGTCGACAATCAGCATGATGCCGTCCATCTCGGTCGTATCAAGTGCGTCCGTCTGTGCGACAAGGTCGGCCGATGAACTCGCAATTTGCGTGACCCGCCGATCCGCCATCAGAGCCTGACTGATCTCCAGTGTTCCCAAAAAAAGAAACAGCACAATGGGAGCGACCATTGCGAATTCAATGGCTGCGACGCCTTCGCGGTTGAGCGAAAACCGTCTCACCCAGCGAGAGTTACAAGCCTGCCGAACTACGCGTAACATTTGTTCATTTCCCCAACGCAAACGTCTGTCTCATCGGTTGCCTATTGGTACGGCTCCGTCCGAAATGTGGTCGACGCACGGATCAGCGCCGAACCGTTTGCCATGTTGCCCAACTTCAGAAACGGGAGAATTGCCGCCAGTTCCCATTCATAACACGCCGTTATCAGAACCACTTCGCCGGCCGCACCCGGCACGGCTGACGGTGCCGCTTCAGCCATCAACTGACCAGTGCCGTCGATGCACTCCGGCTCAGCGAACCCATCGAATGCAGAAGCCGCGACCACGTTGACGCGGAGGTTGGACGCGCAATCGGAGAAGTTCGGCAGGTCGCTACATACTTGGGTTTTGAATTGATCGGTTGTCATCCCGGCCGTTTGCGCCTGCCCCGTTCGCACCATCCGAGCCGAACGTTCGACAGCGTTCTCAAGCGAGAAAGACACAAAGAAAAATAGTCCGAGCGCTATGATCCCAAACATGAACATGAAAAATGGAAGTGCGACGAACCCAAATTCGATGGCCGTCGCTCCGCTGGTATCTCGGCTCCAACGTTGTAAGATCCGCGATACGCCGTTCTGCGCACATGCGAAACGCTCTCTACAACGCAAAATCGAATACATTGAAATCCGCCCCAATTGGAAACGCCGCGCAGCCATAGAACTTACGCATTCTGCATTCTAGGGCGCTATTCCGGAAAATGCGATCTAATTCTGACGTCGGCTACCACTACAGTAACTGACGCGTAAAATGAGGTCTCATTTTCTGTCTGGCGAATGCAAATCTCAAATCGAGGAGTTTTTAAGTTAGGGCGCTCCTGCTTGAAATGCGTGACGGCACGGCGTTAATGGTGCGTTATCGAATGCGCCGGAATTTCGATGCGATTGGCGTTGGCCCCAAAAGTGCTGCGCTTTCACCACTTACTCGGATGATGGTGTTGCTGCAACACTGCCCTCGGACAACTTGATTTTCCGTGTTGAGTCTCCGGCGATTTTGCCAAAGTACTTGTCATCGTCGCCAACCACGATGCTCGGATTGCACTGCGGCGAGCAGTTATAGGATTGGCGCGCGCCACCACGGTGGAGGTTTACGACCTTGCGTTCGTCCCGTTGAACAAGAACGCGCTGATCTTGAATGATGTTCCGATCAGCATCCAACGCGATAATATTCGTGATGCCGAACGACTTGCCGGTGATCACGAGGAGATTGGACGACTGTACACTCACATCTGCAATCGTCGGATTTCCTATGATGATCTCCGCCACAGGGCGCGGCAACCGCAGAAGCTGCGATTGGTCATATTTGACGATCAGGTCCGATGCCTGCGCCGTGCTATAAAGGCTCGCGATGGCGCAAGCCAGAACTGCACCAAGCCTTGCTAGCTTGCGGACGTTGAATACATTTTTTTTTTGGAGCTGTCGCATCACTACCTCGCGGTCTCTGGGACATGCGAGAGATAGAACGAAATAAGTGTAAAGACTTTCCAAACGCCCGTGCCGCCGCGGTGCGAACGCTGTTCGACCGTGTCCCCAGTCAGCACTCCTGTGCACGTGGCGTGGATGCAGCAGCCCGAAGGCGGCGGTCAGACGGTTGATGGCATGATTGTACGCCCCATTTCATTACAGTGCGAAATAATTGATTTTCCTTGGGGATGGTAATAAATTATTAGTATCGTATTTTAATCACCCGGCAAGTTGTCTGATCCCATAGTCACGCTGGTCACGATGACTATGCCCGGTTCTCGAAAATAAATGGAACCAGGTACAAGCGTAAATTGGGAGAGTATCCATGAAGAATCTTGTTGCTCGTTTTGTCGAGTGTGAATCCGGTGCAACTGCTATCGAATACGGTCTTATCGCAGCTCTGATTTCTGTTGCTGCAATCGGCGCGTTCACATCGGTTGGTAGCGAACTTGAGAACATGATGAACACCGTCGCGACTAAGCTCTAAGCTGAGTTGCATGATCAGAAGGAGCAACCAGCAGACATGGTCGCTCCTTCCTGAGCTGCACGAAGCCCGCGGGCATCTCGTTACTGCCCCTGATCCTCAAAATGTTGGTCCGCATCGCGGCGCCTGCTGCGCAACGATCGGCCAACCGACTAGGAGGCAGGCGAGTAAGCCTGTGGCGAAACATCCGGTGCACCCGAATGACGTCCTCGAAGACAAGGCGCGCAATCGCCATCGGGCTCTTTGCGGTCGAGACGGCGGCTGCAGGATGGAACGTTGCGGCTAATGCCGGCATCGGTAGTTGCCGTCAGTCAATCTGATCTGGAGTGCGAGGCACATGACCAGCCACTTGCGCATTGTCGCCAAGTTCTGCTCCTGTCAATCTGGCTCGACCGCGATCGAGTACGGGCTGATCGTAATTCTCATTTCCGTTTCTGTTGTCGCCGGCGCTGAACTCATCGGTGCGAACCTATCTAACTCCATTTTAAACATCGTGCCTTACCTTACCTGACGAAGGTGGCCTCGATCCACCATGCCGGGAGGGCGTCGCATGGATGTGTCATGGATTGTCTATATTTTCCCGGCCGCCCTTGTTTTCGGGGCTGCAATGGACATTGCCACGTTCACGATCCCAAATCGGATTTCTATCATCTTAGCCGCCGCATTCTTCATCGCGGCGCCGGTGGTCGG
The DNA here is from genome assembly GCA_039186015.1 of Pseudomonadota bacterium. GTDB lineage: Bacteria > Pseudomonadota > Alphaproteobacteria > Rhizobiales > Hyphomicrobiaceae > JBCBWG01. The sequence goes on along the minus strand of JBCDAH010000091.1, from coordinate 217 downwards.
CATGGGTTGGTCTGAATTCGGCTTGCATCTGGCTGCGGGGCTTTTGTTCCTTGTGATTGGCATCGGCTTGTTCGCCGTTCGCGTCCTCGGCGGTGGCGACGCCAAACTGCTTGCTGCTGCGGCCCTGTGGGTTGGCCTGCCGCTCTTGCCGGCGTACGTGTTTGCAACAGCGATCGTCGGTGGCGGCGTTGCTATTGCAATCCTGATATATCGTGCG
>JBCDAH010000090.1:0-20354 GCA_039186015.1 Pseudomonadota bacterium | reverse complement strand
GCGCGCTGCCGTCTCTTCTCATTACGGAACATTAATCGTCACAGGTGAACTGCGCCGCGATTTTTTCGTTTCAGAGGCAGTCATTCGCTGAATGGCGACGCCGCGGCTTAGGGAGAGCCGCTAATTGAAAATCTATGAGAAGAGACGGCAGCGCGCCAACCTTGCGAATATACGGTCATTTCTTTTGGGTGCGCCATCTGACGCACCAAATAACCCAAATGGTTTTATGCTCCGGCGACAAATCGATGTCCCGATCCGCAGCGTAAGACCTACCATCAAAAACAACACCAGCAGAAAGGATGCAAAGGGATCATGCGAATGGCGATTTGGGTTCTGTCAGCTGTCGTTGGTGTGGTGGTGATCGGCGCGGCGTCTTGGGTTTGGTTCGTCAACAACGTCGAACATCCCAAGTACGTCGTTGAGAAAAGTGACGGCGAGATCGAACTCCGCCGATACCCCGCGCTGATCGTTGCTGAAGTCACGCGCGACGGTGAGCGTCGGTCTGCCGCGAATGCCGGCTTCCGCCCCCTCGCCGGCTATATTTTTGCCAGGCAACGTCCGGGCGACAAAATCGCGATGACCGCGCCCGTCATACAGGCACCGGCAGACACATCGCCGACAGACACATCGCCGACAGACAAGGCGGCCACCTCTGCGACCAAATCCGACACGCGCTGGACAATCGGCTTCATCATGCCGTCGCAGTACAAGCTTACGGATCTGCCGGAACCTGAGTCCGACGATGTGCGCCTTCGCAAACTTCCATCTCAGACGCGCGTCGCGATCCGCTTCAGTGGCGTTGCGACGGATGCCGCCATCGCCCGCAACGAAGTCAAACTCCGCCAGTGGGCCGACGCAAACGGCATTGCACTCGATGGGCCACCGACCATTGCCTATTACAACGACCCGTTCACGCCCGGGTTTCTGCGCCGGAACGAAGTGCTGTTCGACGTGAAGTCGTAACGCACAGGTGCATGGCCGGTCACGTCCCCGCCGTGCAGCGCGAAGAGATGACTAGCCAGCGGCCGGCGCGAATACTCGGCCGCTGCGCTGTGTTTGAAGGATAGCCCGGCGTCTCGCTCGGCATGATCCGCAAGTGGCTACAGACCCGCGCGACGCATCAGCGCTTCAAAGTGCTTTTCGGCCTGGAAAACCTGTACTTGCATGATCTCGCGGTTGGTCGACCGAATCTGTTCATCGGACAGCTTTGCGAGTGGGCGTCCCGTACTCATCGCCAGGATCTGCTGCCGACAGGCACGTTCGAGGTAGTAGAGATCATCAAACGCCACGGCAATCGATGGGCCACCAATCGAAATCCCGTGCGCAGCAAGAAAAATCACGTCGGCATTGGGGTTGTCGGCTTGCGCCTTGGCGACGTCTTCCCCCTGCTCTTGCGTCAGGGCAATGCCGCCAAAGCGGTGGTGCACCATGCGCCCCCAAAACCGACAGGCAGTCTGGTGCGCCATGACCAGTTCGCCGCCATCGATCATCGTCAACGCCGTTGCATGCGGCATGTGCACATGAAGGATCGCAGCATGCCGCGGGTTTGCACGATGTCCGGCGATGTGGATGTTGCGCGCCGTCGCCTCGACATCACCATCACCTTCATGAACCGTCCCCTCACCATCAATCAGCAATAGGTGGTGCGGTTGCATCTCCGACCAGTGCACGCCATAGGAGTTGATCAGGTAACGCTCCTCATCGCCGGGCACAACAACCGAGAAGTGGTTGCAAATCCCCTCAGAGAAGCCGAATTGCTCAGCGAAGCGCAGCGCCGCCGCAAGTTCCCGCCTCAGTTGAGTCACCGTCGTATTACTCATCCACATCCTCCAACCGCACGCGGGTCACCACGACCCTAAAAGGCTAGTAAGGCCGTCCTGGCCGCGGCACAACGGGACCACGCGCAGGGCAGAACAGCGCTCAAGCTAACAGTCCAGGCACCAAATACTGGCTGAATGGCCCAACTCGCGCTAGATCACGCCAGCCGGATGGTATCCATCCGAACTGACTTTGCGAGGGAGACCAAACCGATGGCACGCATTACGCTGCGACAATTGCTCGACCATGCCGCCGAGAACGACTACGGCGTGCCAGCGTTCAACATCAACAATATGGAACAGGCCCTCGCGATCATGGAAGCGGCGGATGCCTGCAATGCGCCGGTTATCATTCAGGCGAGCCGCGGTGCGCGTGCCTATGCCAACGACGTTATGCTGCGGCACATGATGGATGCGTGCGTTGAGATGTATCCGCACATTCCCATCTGCGTACATTTGGATCACGGCAACAACCCTGCGACCTGCATGACGGCAATCCAGGCGGGCTTCACATCCGTGATGATGGACGGTTCACTCAAGGAAGACGGCAAGTCTCCCGGCGACTGGGACTACAACGTCGACGTCACAAAACGGGTCGTGGATATGGCCCATCTCGGCGGAATCTCAGTCGAGGGTGAGCTTGGCGTACTGGGCTCGCTGGAAACCGGTATGGGCGAGAAAGAAGATGGTCATGGTGCCGAAGGCAAGCTCAGCCATGACCAGCTGCTCACAGATCCCGATGAAGCCGTGAAATTCGTTGCCGAAACCAAAGTCGATGCCCTCGCCATCGCAATGGGAACCTCACACGGGGCTTACAAGTTTTCCCGCAAACCCGATGGTGACATTCTTGCCATGCACGTCATCGAGGAGATTCATCGCCGTCTGCCGAATACGCATTTGGTCATGCACGGCTCGTCTTCGGTGCCGCAGGACCTCCAGGACGTCATCAACGCATACGGCGGCAAGATGCCACAGACCTGGGGTGTGCCGGTCGAAGAAATCCAGCGCGGCATCAAAAACGGCGTGCGCAAGATCAATATCGACACCGACAACCGGATGGCGTTGACCGGCCAAATCCGGAAGGTCTTGTCGGAACAACCGGGTGAATTCGATCCGCGCAAGTACTTGAAGCCCGCCCGCGACGCGATGACCAAGCTGTGCAAAGAACGGCTCGAGCAGTTCAACACGGCCGGAAAGGCGTCAAAAATCGATACGGTTCGCACCCTTGCGGACATGGCCAAGAGCTACGCCGACGGCGCACTCGATCCACGGCTCGGCTAGAGCGTTTCATGTTGAACTGGAACCATCCCACACCCCCTCCCGGCCACCCAACGGCACGATTTCATGGGTGGCCGGGAGGGGGTGTGGGCCGGCGAAGCGATTCCGCCTATGGCGGAAATGATCTAGGCGATCTCCGCCTGAGGTGGCTCGCTGGGCTGTTGCACACGGTCAGCACGGACCACGGTTTCGCCGCATTACCTGGAAATAGGCGCGGACTATGAAGACTTCGGCGGAGATTTATCTGATCGCTGACACCGGTTCGGCAGCGCACGCGCGTATTGCGGCGATACTGGCGCGCGTCAAACCGTCAAGCCTCCTGGTCCGCAAGCCAAGTGATGCACCCGAGTTCGAATTGGACGCGACCCGGAACATCGTTGCAGCCTCTCAGGAGGCCGGCACCGCTGCTCTGATCGAGTCGAACGCTGAACTGGCAAGAGGATTGCGCGCCGACGGCGTCCACCTCTCGCAACCAAGTGCCGACAAGCGAGCCTACGTCGAGGCGCGTGAGATTGTTGGCGGCCGCGCGATCGTCGGAATGACGGCCGGGCCTTTGCGTCATGATGCGATGGAGGCCGGCGAGCTTGGCGCGGATTACGTTGCTTTCGCGCGCGTGCCGGAAGACGATGGTTTTGAAACCCTGATCGAACGCGTTGCCTGGTGGTCTGAGATCTTCGAGTTACCGTGCGTCGCCCTTGGCGCGGAGACTACCGACGAGATGGTTGCACTTGCCGCGGCTGGGGCCGATTTTATTGGTATCCAATGTCCGGTCGCCACGAGTGTCGCAGATGCCGTAGACTATGTGGTCGATGCGCAAGCCGCTATCCTTTCAGCCAAAGGACATGCGTCATGATGGTCCGCGAGATGGCAATCCAGTCGCCCTGCACTCTTACAGCAGCCTCCGCTAGCGTGGCCTTCGTGGCACTGGCGTTCGTCGCACTGGCCGCCGGTCCCACATCGGCGGAGACGAGTTCATGGAGCCGTCGCGCACCGCAGGCCCCGCCGCCCGTCACGGGCGCGCCGTCGCCAAAGGTCACGCCCAAACGGCGGACATCCGTGCCATCCCTACGCCCACAAAACAGCGTCGCAAGCGGATCGCCAATCCAGGGGCCGCTGCCCGGCCTCAAAAAGAAGCTCGGACCAAGCTCCGCCATCCCAAAAGGGAAAAATGCGGCGTTTATCGCCTACGAGCTGGGGCTTTACGCAAATGCGCTGCGATTGGCGAAGGCCGAGGCGAAGGCAAAAAGCCCGCAAGCGCACACATTGTTAGGACTGATGCATGCGCGTGGCCTCGGCGTTGGTAAAGACCTCAGAGCAGCAGCGGTCTGGTATGCCAAGGCCGCCGAATTGGGCGATACGGAAGGGATCTTTGCCTATGCGCTGATGCTGGCGCAGGGCCGCGGCGTAAAAAAAGATCCTGGCCAGGCGGCTGCGCTGTTTGAGCGAGCAGCCATGAAGGGGCATGCCTACGCGCACTACAATTTGGGACTGGCGTTTCTTTCGGGTTCCGGAAAGCCGGAGAACCCCCATCGGGCTGCCGCGCATTTGCGGTTCGCGGCCGAACGCGGCATCTCGCGCGCGCAATACGATCTCGCCGCCCTCTATCGCAACGGTCACGGCGTACAGCCGGATGCCTACATGGCGTCCTACTGGCTGCGCTCCGCCGCCGCGAACGGCTTGACGGAAGCGGAGTACGAGTATGCGGTGACGTTGCTGCGCGGCGAGGGATTGAACGAAGACCGGCCACGGGTTGTCGATTACCTCAAAGCTGCAGCCAACAAAGGAGTCGCCGGCGCGCAGAACCGGCTGGCGTACATCTATTTCGAAGGCCGTCTCGTCAAACGCGACCCGATCGAAGGCACCAAGTGGCGCACTCTGGCCAAAGAGGGCGGCATTGCCGATAAGTCACTGGACAGTCAGGTGACAACGCTGTCAGACGCCGACCGGAAGAAGGCGCTCAATGCCGCGCAACGGTTCCGCGAGACACGGGCCATTGGCATCGCGGTTGGCGGCTGAGCCTAAGATCAACAGCTGATACAGTCTCTCCAATCGCCGTCCGGCCCGAGGCTGCAGACGTCACGTGCGCCGCCGTCATCGTGAGCGCCCGCAAGATCAGGAAGAACCGACATGCCAGCCTCAGCGCTGATCAACATCATGACGGGCGCAGCGCGCAAAGCGGCCCGCGGCCTCTCCCGCGACTTTGGCGAAGTCGAACAGTTGCAGGTCTCGATCAAGGGGCCGGCCAATTTCGTGTCTGCTGCGGATCATCGGGCTGAAGAAACGCTGTTTCGCGAACTGAACCGCGCGCGTCCGGGTTACGGGTTTCTCATGGAAGAGCGCGGCGTTGTCGACGGCGCCGATTCCACCCATCGTTGGATCGTGGATCCCCTCGACGGCACCACAAACTTCCTGCACGGCATACCCTTATTTGCGATTTCCATCGCTTTGGAACGCGAAGGACAAGTCGTTGCCGCGCTGATCATGAACCCGATCACGAACGAGATCTTCACAGCCGAGAAAGGCAAAGGCGCGTTTCTGAACGATCGCCGGTTGCGCGTTTCTGCGCGACGCACGCTTGACGATGCCGTCATTGCAACGGGGCTTCCGCACCGCGGTCGCCCTGGTCACGAGCGCTTCAAGAGCGAACTGGCGGCACTCATGGGGCGGGTATCGGGCCTGCGCCGCACCGGAACCGCCGCACTTGATCTCGCGTGGACCGCTGCCGGTCGCTTCGACGCCTACTGGGAGCGACACATTCAGGCCTGGGATATGGCCGCCGGCATCCTGTTGATCAAAGAAGCCGGCGGACTGGTGACAGATGACATCGGCGGTGCAGACCTGTTTGCGCGTGGCGCCGTGGTTTCAGGCACACCAGGCGTCCAGCGGGCGCTGCTGGAGGTTCTGCGCGGCGTTCCAGAGCCTGTGGCCCCTGTGGATAACGCACTCTAGAACATTTCCGCCACAGACGGTGCGGCTTGGTTACCTCATAGCCGGAGACATCTGAGAGCCAGGACCCATGAGTCCAGGACATCGCAAACGCCTGAACCGGGCTTGCGGGTACACAGCGGTTCCTGCACAACCAGGAAGTCTCAAGTCAGAAATTGAGCTTATTGCCCAGTTTCGGCGCGATCTTGCCGGTTTTCCCTGTAACGTAGTTCAGCTAATGTCCGCGTGCGAGCGCAGGCCACACGATCAGCCGGTTAACCATAGGCGATGACAAGTCACTAGGCACCCGGGTTGTCGAATTGAATAGGCGACCAACCCAGGAAAGCGGAGTTCGGGCCAAATGCTGTTTTGCAGGACCTATTGGTAAACGAGGGAATGTCGAGATCACGCATGGCTCAATCGACGTCAACGCGCCTTCATCGCAGCCTGTCAACGCCCGGCGTCTACTTGATGAGGATGCTCGTCTTCCTCGCCGCAGTCGGGCTTTTGGTTGCAATCCTCGCACCTCAGTTTGTGTCCGCGTTCCAGGCGAATCCGGGGCTTAACGGAACAATCATCGCCGTATTGTTGTTTGGGATCATTTACGCCTTTGCCCAGGTAATGCGGCTGTACCCGGAAATCAGGTGGGTCAATGCCTTCCGCATTGCCGATCCGGGATTGGCGATCGAGCATCGCCCACGCTTGCTGGCCCCCATGGCGACGATGCTTCGGGATCGCACAGGGGCGCTCTCGCTGTCAGCGACATCTATGCGGTCTCTAATGGACTCGATCGGCAACCGTCTGGACGAGGCCCGCGACACGGGCCGTTATCTTGTCGGCTTGCTTGTGTTTCTCGGTCTGCTCGGTACGTTTTGGGGATTGCTGTCGACGATTCAGGCCGTTGGCGGCACGATCAGTGCCCTTGATACACGCTCAGCAGACAGCGTGTTGATTTTCGAGGAACTGAAATCCGGCCTGGCTGCGCCGCTTAACGGCATGGGCACAGCCTTCGCATCGTCGCTGTTCGGTTTGTCCGGCTCGCTGGTGCTTGGCTTTCTGGAACTCAATGCCACACAGGCGCACAACCGCTTCTACAACGAGCTTGAGGAGTGGCTCTCCGGCATTACGGAACTGACACCCGCAAACGATATGTCCAGCGACCAGCTCAACCGGCAGCTTTATGCCGCTTTGTTTGAGATGCAGCGGTCACTTGGCGAACTGGCCGACCGCATCGGCAATGGCGGGGTCAGCGCGGCCGACCACTCATCCATTCAGCAGCTGACCGATGGTGTTCATCAGTTGCTGGTACAAATGCGACGGGAGCAGGACATCGTACGCCAGTGGGTGGACGACCAGTCGGCCCAGCAGGCGGAAGTGGTCAACGCACTGCGCGACGTGATCGCCAACGCACAACGTCGCGCGTAGAGCGAGAAAGGGAGCTGAGCGATGGCACGCGGTCGCACCTCCCGTCGCGGGGCCGACTATGGCGAATTTTGGCCGGGCTACGTCGACGTTCTTTCAACGTTGCTCTTGGTGTTCACGTTTCTGCTGTCGATCTTCATGATCGCGCAGTATTTCGTCAGCCAGGAAGCCGGCAGCAAAGACACGGCGCTGCGCCGGCTGACGCGCCAAATCACCGAACTGACGACGCTGCTGTCTCTGGAAAAAGGCAAGACGCGCTCCGTCGAAGAGGAACTGGCCACGTTGCAGGCCTCTCTTGCGACACTCAGATCGGAAAACTCCCGCCTGAGCGGCCTGACGTCGTCAGGAGACAGCCGCGTCGCGGCGGCAGAGGCCCGTGTCGCGGCGTTGACGAGTGATCTAGAAGGTCAAAAAGACATCTCGAAGGAAGCGCTGGCGAAAGTCGACTTGCTCAATCAGCAGCTGCTGTCGCTGCGCCGCCAGATCGCAGCATTGAACGAGGCCCTATCGGCCTCTGAATCCAAGGCGCGGGAGTCGCAAACGCGCATTCAGGACCTCGGCCGACGATTAAACGCCGCGCTGGCACGCCAGGTTCAGGAGCTACAACGGTATCGCTCCGACTTTTTCGGGCGATTGCGAGATGTTCTGAAAAACCGCAAGGACATTCGGGTGGTCGGCGACCGGTTCGTCTTCCAGTCCGAGGTGTTGTTTCCATCCGGCCAGGCCGATCTCTCCGTCGAGGGTCTCGCGGCGTTAGACGAATTGGCACGCGTCATCCTGGAAATCGGGAAGTCGATACCGAATGAGATCAACTGGGCGCTGCAGGTTGACGGGCATACCGACAAACAGCCGATTAGCTCGCCGCAGTTCCCTTCGAACTGGGAATTGTCGGTAGCACGTGCGATCTCCGTCGTGCGCTACCTAATTACGCGCGGCGTGCCTGCGCGCCGACTCGTTGCGGCCGGGTACGGGGAGTTCCAGCCATTGGAGAACGGCGATACTGTCGAGGTCTTGCGCCGTAACCGACGGATCGAACTCAAGCTGACAAACCGATAACGGCGAACCGTGCTACGGTCCAAGGGCTCTCCCAAAGTCTCTTATGAGCATCGCATCCTGTGCAGCCCGCTCATCTCGCTAGCGCGCGGATCGCGGCAACAAACACAGCAACGCCGGCGTCGAGCGTTCCGGCGTTCTCGACGGTCACATCGGCGTCCTTCGGATTGAACGTATCGACCGAGCGGCTCAGGCGCGCATTCACATCGTCAGCCGCCTCTCGCTGCCGCGCCAGCAAGCGTTCACGCCGCATCGCCAACGGCGCCGTAACCAGGACCACCCGGACATTCGCATATCGCACGCGCGCAGCCGGAATGGCCTTGCGCGACATGTTCGATACTACGATCGCACCCTGTCGCACGTAGTCATCCAGAGCCGCCGGCAGAGCATATCCGAGACCATGGGCTTCCCAGTGCAGAGCAAACGCCCGATCTTGCACGCCTTGGTCGAAGGCGACGCGGTCGATGACGGCATGGTCCTCTGCGACGCTAGTCATGCGAGTTACAAGCCGCTGTGGGAATACGAATGCAGCATCATCTCGCAGAACATCTGCGGCGTGCGACAGGAGCGCGTCCTTTCCTGCCCCGCTTGGGCCAACCACAGCCACCAAAACTCCGGGCCCCAACGCCTCAGATGACACGACGACCCTCCCGGTAGACTTCCCGCACGACGGCAATGTCCTCAACCAGGCTGAGCCGCAGGATATCGGCACGCAGGCCTTCTGTGAGGCTGCCACGGTCCGTCAGGCCCACAGCCTGCGCCGGCGTTGCCGTCACCGTTGCGATCGCATCGGCCAGCGTGAGGTCCGGCACGCGTTGCGGCAGCGACAGGGCCGCTTGGAGAAGACTGGTCGGCACATAATCGGACGATAGGATATCGAGCACACCGGCGCGCGCCAGTTCCTCGGCAGCGACGTTACCGGAATGGGAGCCCCCCAGCATGATGTTCGGCGCCCCCATCATGACAGAAACGCCGGCCGCGTGACTGGCCTGCGCCGCCTCGATCGTCGTCGGAAACTCGGCAATTCTAGCGCCGGCAGCCAGGCTCTCTTCGACATGCGCGACCGTTGTGTCATCGTGGCTGGCGAGCGTAATACCGTTGGAACGGGTCAGCGCAATCAACGCCTGCCGGTGCGGCACCGCATAACGCTCATGCAGGCTAATCCGTTCAGCGAAAAACTTGCGCAGCTCTTCCTCGCCCATCCCAAGTTTGCCGCGGTAGTAGTACTCAAGCTTTGTCTTATCACGAAACTGCCGTTGCCCCGGCGTATGATCCATGATCGAGAGAATCCCGATCGAGAATCGTTCGATCATGGCCTGAGCCGAATTCAGGACGTTCGGCGAACACACTTCACACCGCAAATGGGCATGATGTTCTACGCGCAAGATCCCCATGTCCCCGCCGCGTCGCAACGCGTCTGCAACTGCGAACAGCGGCTTGAGGTCGGGATTAGGATTGTCACCGTCGGTGCCGACGCGGAGACAATCGAAGACCGTCGTAATGCCCGCGCCGGCAATCTGGACGTCATAAGCCAACACGGCTGGAAGCGCATCCCATCGCACCTTGGGACGCGGCTCAATATGCGTCTCAAGGTGGTCCGTGTGCAATTCCACGAGACCGGGAATGACCGTGTCACCGTCGATCGACGTTGCGCCGCGGGGACCGTCACCGTCGCCGATCTCAGCAATGCGACCGCCCTCAACAACAATCCAACCGTTTTCGATGACCCGGTCGCGCAGAACCAAACGCGCATCCCTTAGGGCAAAGCTGTTCGACGTCATACGATCCTATCCTTATGCAACAGCGGCCCCGTTACTGGCGCGGTCGGCGTCCGGGAGTTTCGGTGAAAACTGGGTGACATCGATGACGGTGTCAGCCACGGCCTCGCGAACTTCACGATCGTGGAAAATTCCCAGGATTGCACAACCGATCTTCTTCCGTTCCTGCAACATCTTGACGACAACCGCGCGGTTTTCGGCGTCGAGTGACGCCGTCGGCTCGTCGAGGAGCAGGATCGGCCGGTTCGCCGCAAACCCGCGTGCGATGTTCACGCGCTGCTGCTCACCGCCGGAAAACGTAGCCGGTGGCAAATCCCACAAGCGCTGCGGCACATTCAGCCGCGCGAGCAAGTCTCCAGCGATGTCCATGGACGTCGGAACGTCGACGTCACCTGCCTGCCCACCATCACGTGCGCTTGCCGCCACGATATCGCGAGCGCTCACTCTTGGAATCACCGAAAGAAACTGGCTGACGTAACCGATCGTTGTCTGCCGCAAGCGTACGATCGTGCGCGGATCTGCTCGCGCAACGTCAACAACACCCGACGGTTGCCGCACCAGAATACGCCCTTGGTCACAGCGATAGTTCCCATACACCATCTTCAGGATCGACGATTTTCCAATCCCGGACGGCCCGCCGAGCACGGCACACGATCCGCTTGGGACGGCGAATGAGACGTTGTCGACGACCGGCAAGACGATTCCGTCGCGCAAGTGCATCGTGAAGGCCTTGGCAACACCTTCAAGCGCGAGCGGGGTATCGGAATCGGGCATGGTTCAAACCTGCAAGACAGAAGATACGAGCAGTTGGGTGTACGGCGCGTGCGGATCGTCGAGCACTTGATCCGTCAATCCGGCTTCAATGACATGGCCGTGACGCATCACCATGATGCGGTGCGACAGCAGCCGTGCAACGGCCAGGTCATGCGTCACGATAATGGCAGCAAGTCCCAGATCGGCGACCAACCCCCGCATGAGGTCGAGCAAGCGCGCTTGAACGGACACGTCGAGGCCGCCGGTCGGCTCGTCCATGAAAATGAGCCGCGGCTGGGTCACCAGGTTCTTTGCAATCTGCAACCGCTGACGCATCCCGCCGGAAAATGTCGTGGGACGATGGTCGATGCGATCATGTGCGATTTCAACGCGCGACAGCCAGTCGACAGCTTCCTGGCGAATGTTCCCGTAGTGGCGCCATCCGACCGCCATTAGACGTTCACCGACATTGCCGCCCGCCGAGATGTTCATGCGCAACCCAAGGCGCGCGTCCTGATGGACAAACCCCCAATCGGTCCGGAGCAGCACGCGGCGTTCCGCTTCCGTCAAGTCGAACACGTCGCGCTCGCGGCCGTCACGCATGCGATAGAGCACACGCCCGCGCGTCGGCATCAGATGCGTGGACAGAAGCGATAGCAGCGTCGACTTGCCGGAGCCCGACTCGCCGACGACGGCGAGCACTTCGCCTTCGTAAAGCGTCAGGCTCACGTCCTCGCACCCGATCGTATTGCCGTAGTGCTTTGTAAGCTCGTCGGCGCGCAACAGGGGGGAGTCGGCTTTGTCGCTGATCATCAGGTCGTCCCCCTGCGCACGTCCGGCGCAACGGCATCGCACTCCGCGCCGGCAAGGCCAGCGGCACGCTGACGCTCGCAAAAGTCGCTGTCGGAACACACGTACATCCGGCCGCCACGGTCGTCCGTCAGGACCTCGTCGAGATACACACCCGTTGCCCCGCATAGGGCACAGGGCTCCGTGAACTTGGTGCGCTCGAACGGGTGATCGTCGAAGTCCAGACTGACCACGCGCGTATACGGCGGAATGGCGTAGATCCGCTTTTCGCGGCCGGCGCCAAATAGCTGCAGCGCCGGAGAGCGGTCCATTTTTGGGTTGTCGAACTTCGGCGTCGGCGACGGATCCATCACATAGCGCCCATCAACCTTCACCGGATAGGCATAGGTTTTTGCGATATGTCCGTGGCGCGCAATGTCCTCGTAAAGCTTCACATGCATCAGGCCGTACTCTTCCAGCGCATGCATGCGACGCGTTTCTGTTTCGCGCGGCTCCAGGAACCGTAGGGGTTCCGGTATCGGCACCTGATAAACAAGGATCTGCCCGGAAACGAGCGGCGCCTCCGGAATACGGTGCCGGGTCTGAATGACGGTTGCGTCGGCCGTCGATGTCGTCGTCGCAACCCCGGCCGTTTTCTCGAAAAACTGGCGGATCGAGACAGCGTTCGTCGTGTCATCGGCGCCTTGATCGATGACCTTCAGAACATCCGTTTGCCCGATAACGGATGCCGTGACCTGCACACCGCCTGTGCCCCAACCGTAGGGCATCGGCATTTCGCGGCTCGCGAACGGCACCTGATATCCCGGAACGGCAATGGCCTTAAGGATGGCGCGGCGCACCATGCGCTTGGTCTGCTCGTCCAGAAACGCGAAGTTATAGCGAACGGTGGCGGTGCTCATTATTCAGCGCGCTCCCGCGCTTGATCGTACCTGGCGAGCCGCTCTTCAAGCGTGCCGGTGTGAAGCTCGAACAGATGATTGTCGTCGTCGTAAAAGTAGATCGAACGCCCTTCACCCACGACGCGTGGTCGGGGCGGCCGCATATCGAGACCGGCAGCCTGAATGCGCTCAACGTACAGATCAAAGTCATCTTCGCTGATCTTGAAGGCAACGTGATTGTAGGTTCGTGCGGACAGTGGCTCGCCTTCCATAGTGGCGATCCATATGCCGGCCAGGTCGAAGAACCGCTCGCGACTGATCGAAAACGTATCGTCGCCACTCGCGTAGAGTTCCCGCGCGCCGAGGACGTTAGTCAGGATGGCCGCCATGCGATCCAGGTCTTTGACCACGAAGGTCATGTGGCTGAGGCCCGCGATCATGATGCTGCCTCCGGATGCTCCGACGTCGCGAGAGTGTCACCTCTCTCGTCTTCTGCCATCCGCGCCTCATGCTCCGCCCGCAACTGGCGGATCAGCGCAAGCTCGGCCTGAAAATCGACGTAGTGCGGCAGTTTGAGATGCTCGACAAACCCCGTCGCCTGCACGTTGTCGGCGTGGCTCAGGACAAACTCCTGATCCTGCGCCGGCGCGCCACAATCCTCACCCAAGTCCTCGGACCGTAGCGCCCGGTCGACCAGCGCCATGGACATGGCCTTGCGCTCGGCATGACCAAAGACCAGGCCATAACCGCGCGTGAACTGCGGCGGCTCGGTTTCCGTGCCGGTAAACTGATTGACCATCTCGCATTCCGTCAGGCGGACGCGCCCGAGCGGCACTTCGAACCCGAGTTCTTCGGGAACGAACCCCACATCGACATCACCCATTCGGATCTCGCCGGCGAACGGATGCGTCCGCCCGTATCCCCGCTGGGTGGAGTAGCCCATCGCCAGCAGAAAGCCTTCATCACCGCGCGCGAGAGACTGCAGCCGCGCATCACGCTCTGCAGGAAACGCGATCGGCTCACGCGTGATATCGCCCACATCACCGCTCAACCGGCCCGCCGGGTTGGCTTCGATCAGCCCCTCGTTGTCCAGCATGCCAGCGACATGCGGTGCGGGCTCCGGCACAGCAGTGTCATCCCGCGGCATGTCGACGGGCGCACCGTCCTGCGCAAGCGCGGGATCAATCAAGCGATGGGTGTAGTCGAACGTCGGGCCCAGGATCTGGCCGCCCGGCAGGTCTTTATAGGTCGCTGAAATCCGCCGACGGATTTGCATTTGCGACGTTTCAACGGGCTCGGAAAACCCGAATCGCGGCAACGTTGTGCGAAACGCACGAACGAGAAAAATGGCTTCGATCAGGTCTCCACGGGCCTGCTTGATCGCGAGGGCGGCCAGTTCGCGATCATAGAGTGAGCCTTCCGCCATCACGCGATCAACGCCAAGCGCAAGCTGCTCGTCGATCTGCTCCACGGTCAACTCCGGCACGGCCGGGTCTCCGCGCCGCTCTTTGGCGAGCAACGTATGGGCATTCGCGATGGCGCTCTCACCACCTTTGACGGCAACATACATGGTTCAGCTCCCCATAGGCCTGAGCGAACGCGGCAGCCCCGCGATCGTGTCGACACCCGCAAAAATCAGATCAACGCCAAGCGGGAACTTTGACCGGTTGCACGACCATTGATCTCGGAAGTCCTGGATCTCGGGCACCGTTTCGAATGCCGCCGGACGGGCCAGGCCCGGTCCCTCGAACACTGGCCCCGTGCCCGCCATGCGCGACACCTGCAGAATGAGCGTTGTCGACTCATCGGGGTATTCAGCCGTTCCCTGCCGGAACGACGACAGACGCGGGCAGCGGGCGACATCCGCGATAATCGCAAACTGTGATTGGTCCGGGTGATCGACCAGCGGCGCACCGGTATGAAAGCGCAGGTAGCCGACGACGTCGTCATTGCGGCGAAGCGCGCCATCCAGGAACACCGGCGTTTCGAAATCAAACAGCGTCAACGCGACTGCAGCTGCGACAGGATTGAGCGGCAGCGGTGGAGCCGGCAACACGGAACCATCGACGGTGCGCGGCTGGCACGGCTCGGATAACGCCGTCATGACGGCCCGAAAAATCGCTTGGGCATCGTGAACCGGATTACCAAGACCGGGCGCGAGAGGAGCGGTGTGAGTCCGGCTCATTTGTCGGCATCCTCTCCGCGGGTCATTGTAAAGAAGTTCACCCGGGTTGCCGCGCTTTCCGCCTGCACGTTCGCATCATCGGCTGCTGCGCGCGCAAGCACGGGCTGAACAAACACATCTTCCAGCTGCGCACGCCGCACCGGGTCCTGGCCGAGTGCATCAACCACCGCTGCAAGCCGCGCACGCACGTGCGACCGGCCCATCTGATAACCGAACCCGATCGACTGATCAGACAACTGGACGACAGCGCGCGTCACGCTCATCTCACCGAAGTTGAACGGCGCTCCGGTTCCGCCAATGCGGCCGCGCATCATCACCAGCCCCGTTTCGGGCGCGCGCACATCCCGCGCCGCGTCCGCATCGCCGAACTCGGCAACCGCGGCTTCTAGTTCTCTATCGGTCGCACGTGCACAGGCGAGCATCAGACGGTGGCGATCCGAGTCGGCATCGCCTCTGGGCGTCCCTGAACCGTTCGGCGTATTGCTCATGGTGTTCCGACAACAACGCAGAAGAAGAGGCGCTCTTCCGCGACTTCTCATTTGTGTAGATATCTAGACCAAAATATCAGCACGTTGTGAAGCCATGTGACAGTGGTTTCAAATGCGCGACGTCCACAGTCTCGCACGACACAAAACGATAAGATACGGAATGCGCTGACTAATTAATTCGCCCTCCCATCAGGCATTGTAATCAGTGCAGCCCAGGTATGACGAGAGCAACGAAGAAACTCGGCGTTGCCCCCCTCATCCACCCGACAGCGGTTGTGACGCGTTCGACACTCGGCCGCTACACGGAAGTCGGCGCACGCACAAAGGTGATCGAGAGCACGCTCGGCGATTATTCCTACATCGTGAATGACGCAGACATGATGTCGACTACAGTCGGCAAATTCTGCTCGATCGCCACGATGACGCGCATCAATCCCGGCAATCACCCCTCATGGCGCGCCACACAAAGCCACGTGATCTATCGCGCAAGCCAGTACTTTGATGATGCCGAGGATGAGACGGCGTTCTTTGACTGGCGCCGTTCACACCCCGTCCACATCGGTCACGACGCATGAATCGGACACGGGGCCGTCATTCTCCCAGGCCGCAACGTCGGCATCGGAGCCGTGGTCGCGGCCGGTGCCGTCGTGACAAAGCACGTGCCGGATTTTGCGATTGTTGCCGGTGTGCCCGCACGTGTCGTCAAACACCGTTTTCCGGAACACATTGCCCAGCGCCTCAAAGCGATCGCCTGGTGGGACTGGAATCACCAAGACATCCGATCCGCGCTTGAGGACGTCCGCCAGCTCGATATCGAGGCCTTCCTCGACAAGTATGGCGGATGAGGTAAAGACAGGGCATTTATTCAAAATTCACAATGATCAATAGAAGATTAATGGAATTGTTGAAAATTTAACTTTCGGAAAAATAATTAACCTTATGAAAAAACACAAAGACTCGTGGGAACGCTTTTCTCCTGCGCTGCGACTGACGAGACATGGGCCGCACGAGCGGCTCCGAAACATGCAGGCAACTGCAAGCTCGTAAGTCACAGGAGTTGATAGATGATCTCGCGTACGAAAACCGTTCTTCAAGCGTCCGCTCTGACCGCAGCAGCCGTTCTCTCGATGGGGGCAGGCCTAGCGACCAACTCGGCAACAGCGGAAGCCAAGCCAAGCAAATTCGGCATTCACGTTCATATCGGGCATGGCCCGCATTGGGGCCACTACCCTCGCCGCTTTCGTTGCCGCTGGCTGCGGCGCCGGGCCATGATTACGGGCTCGCCGTACTGGTGGCGTCGTTACCGCCGCTGCATGTGGCGCAACTACTGGTAGCAGCTTCGACAGCCAGACACGCAACAGGTGTGCGGGGACAATGATCCCCGCAGATCCTGCTTCACGATATCTGGCGCATCAGGCCCGCATCAGACGCCGGCATCAGACAATCGTCACGCGGTAGCCGACCCGTGGAAAGTGCACGCAAACGGCGCCGGCCTCAGCGGTGTCCCGCTTCAACACGATACGATCACGCGACACCGCGTGAACTTTGCCCGTCACTTCAGGATCCCCGCTGTCCGTCGTCGGCGCAACGGTTACATTCATGCCCGGCGTCAATCCTTGCGGATCGCGCGGGTCAGCGGACTCCGGCATAGCAGGGTCCGTTGCTTTGGCGACGGCGAGTGCGTCGGCCATGGAGATGTCCGTTGATGTGCCGTGGCCGATGTCCCGCATCCTGGCCTCCCAGGCCTCGATCATCGGGAATTCGGACAGGAAGACGTCCGCATCACCATAGCGTCCACGAACGAACCAAATGATGTGCCAGATGAGAAGGTCGGGATAACCCGGCTCATCCGCCAGCATGAATTTACGCCCGGTCGAGAGGCGCGTATCGATCCAGCCCAACTGGGCGCGCAATTGCGCCAGCGTATGCGGCATGTCGACCGCCTCTTTGCGG
The DNA here is from genome assembly GCA_039186015.1 of Pseudomonadota bacterium. Lineage (GTDB taxonomy): Bacteria > Pseudomonadota > Alphaproteobacteria > Rhizobiales > Hyphomicrobiaceae > JBCBWG01. The sequence goes on along the minus strand of JBCDAH010000090.1, from coordinate 3,014 downwards.
AAGTCACCGGTGGGCCCCAGATAGAGGCGCGCGCGATCCGCGACAAGCGCCTCCGGTAACGACTCGACAGCTGGCGCAAACGCAGCGCGCACGGCTGAACCAAACAGTTCAACATCCGTCCAGCGACCAAGTGCATACGGCAGGCCGGCGCCATTGTTCGGGAACAGTGTCGGCTCCGGGATACGCTCATTGAGCTCGGTCAGGATGACCATTGTATCGCAATAGATGTCTGCACCAATCTGGAGAACGGGAATACGGCGGTAGCCACCCGTCAGCACAAACAGTTCCGGCCGGTCCGGTAACCGGTTCTGTTCGCACGACTGCCAAGTTGCCTTCTTGATCCCGAGGCCGGCGCGCACTTTCTCAGAAACAGGAGATGGCGGGTAATGGTGCAGAATCAGTTCGCTCACGAGCAATCCCTCCGGTCACCCTCGCGACGCTGTTCCGTCGGCGAGGCGCTTTGGTTATCACCCTCTCGTGCGCCAAAGCCAAACCGCGGTCAACCAGGTTGAAGCTATTCTGCCGCCTGCAAGGGGCTCGTGAACTGCAACTCGGCAAGGCGGCTGTAAAGGCCACCAGCACCACTCAGGCTGGCATGCGTCCCGTGCTCGACCACGCGACCATGATCCAACACGATAATCTTATCGGCCTTCTGGATGGTTGCGAGGCGATGGGCGATCACGATCGTCGTGCGGCCGATCATGAGTTGCTCGAGGGCCCGCTGAATGGCCACTTCGCTGTCAGCGTCGAGTGCGCTTGTCGCCTCGTCCAGAAGCAGAATGGGGGCATCCCGCAAAATCGCGCGCGCAATCGCAATCCGCTGCCGTTGACCGCCGGACAGTGTCACACCGCGCTCGCCGACGTTCGTGTCGTACCCGCTCGCCAGCTCGGCAATGAAGTCATGCGCCTGGGCGGCCATCGCCGCCTGCTCAATGTCTGCACGCGACGCGTCCGGGGCTCCGTATCGAATGTTTTCGGCAATCGTATCAGCAAACAGCGCGACATCCTGCGGCACGAACGCGATCTGCTTTCGGAGATCGGCCAGGTCGAGGCGCGCAACGGAGACGTCGTCAAGCGTCACATGCCCCGACCCAGGGTCGTAAAAGCGCAAAATGAGGTTGAAGATCGTTGACTTGCCGGATCCGGACGGTCCGACCAACGCTGTGAGTTTCCCGGGCTCCGCAGTAAACGAAACATCGTGAAGTGCTGGCCGCGTTGCGGGATCACCGGTCGGATACGTGAACGATACGGCGTCAACGCGGACCCGGCCCTGAAAAGGATGTGGCAAAGGCACAGGAGTCTTCGGTGACTGGATCGGCGGGACCGCAGCAAGCAGTTCGCCAAGACGCTCTGCGGCACCGGACGCCTGCTGCACTTCGCCCATCACTTCGGCGAGTTCCGCCAATGCACCAGCCGCGAAGACGGCATAGAGCACGAACTGACTCAGGCGGCCGGCGGAGATCTGTTCGGCCACGACCAACGATGCGCCATACCAGAGCACACCGACGATACTTACGGTCACGAGCGCAATCGCCATGGCCGTCAGTCCCGCACGGGCCTGAAGCCTGGATGTCGCTGCCGCCATCGACGTTTCCACTGCATCAGCAAACCGAGCTGCGACCGAGCGCTCGTTCGTAAAGGCCTGCAGCGTTGAAACAGCCGCCAGGTTCTCGGCGGCGAAAGCGGAACTCTCCGCCAACGTATCCTGAGCTACGCGCGACAATCGCCGAACCACACGGCCGTACATCATGAGCGGCAAGACAATCGCGGGAATGGCCAAGAGCACCATCAGCGACAGTTCGATGCTGGTCACGAACATCATGGCAACGGCACCGATCAGCATGATCGTATTACGCAGCGTCTGACTCAGCGCGGATCCTGCGGCAGTTTTGATTTGTGTCGTGTCAGCCGTTAGACGGCTCATCAGCTCGCCGGAGTGATTGGTGTTGAAAAATGCCGGCCCGAGTTTCGTCAAATGCCGGAAGACGTCCCGCCGCAGATCCGCCACGACACGTTCGCCGAGCCAGTTGACGGTGTAAGCCCGGGTTGAACTCGCGCAGGCGAGGACGAGGCCAATCACCATCAACATCATGAAATAGCTGTCGATTAACTCGCTGTGCTGGGCCGAAAAACCGAAGTCCACAATGCGGCGCACGGCCATTGGCACTGCAAGCATCGCGCCAGCCGATATGATGAGGGCCACGCCGGCAATGATCAAAACCGGCATTTGTGCCCTCAGATAGGGACTAAGCGCCAGCAATGGCTTGATGGCAACCTTGCGGTTCGCGCGCTTATAGCCGTCCTCAGCCGTCTCCTCTCGCCCGGATTTGCTTGACTGGGGCGCTTCAAAAGTCACGATACTGAATTCCCTATCGACATATCACTCATTCTGTATATGAGACGAACCATGCCTGGGCTCACCTCAGCGCACAACCACGTCTATGCACCTCTGCGACCGATTGGTGACCGCAGCATGGGCAACAGACGGCAGAACGCAGCCCTTCGATCTTGCAAGCCTCTCAAAGTTCACGTATCTCCGCTGATTGTTGAGAGATTTACGGGCGCGCACCACCCGCGCAGCACCGACCAACGTATCAAACGGACCCCGAGACCATGAAAAGAGATGCCGGCCTGCACCCGGACTACCACCAGATTACGGTCAAAATGACCGACGGCACCGAGTACGTGACCTATTCCACGTACGGCAAGGAAGGCGACACCCTGACGCTGGATATCGATCCGACGACCCATCCGGCCTGGACAGGCGGCGATCAACGCCTGTTGGACCGGGGCGGTCGTTTGTCGCGCTTCAAGAAGAAGTTCGAGGGCCTGTTTTAGGTCGGGTCAGATTGTTTATCGCTCACGGGCTGTTCTGGCCTACGGCCAGGCCCTCCGCGTGGGCGGCGCAACGCGCCGGGCCGCAGTCGCGCTTGCTTTCGCTCACGGGCTGTTCTGGCCTTCGGCCAGGCCCTCCGCGGGGGCGGCGCAACGCGCCGGGCCGCAGTCGCGGCCTG
>JBCDAH010000089.1:0-20373 GCA_039186015.1 Pseudomonadota bacterium | reverse complement strand
GGCTCGATTTCTTTCGCGGGCTTTGCCTGTTCATCATCTTTATTGCGCACATGTACGGGAACCCGTGGGCCAGCTGGATCCCGGCGCGGTTCGGCTTTTCGGACGCAACTGAGATCTTCGTATTCTGCTCCGGGATGGCGTCGGCGATCGCGTTTGCAACCGCGTTCGATCGGTACGGATGGTTGATCGGCTGCGGTCGCGTCACCTACCGCATCTGGCAAGTCTACTGGGCGCACGTTTCGATGTTCGTCATTGCAATCGCGCTCACGATCGTGACCGATCAATGGATCACCGGCGGTACAGGCGATTATCTCCGCGGCCTGAAGATGGAGAACCTGTTCAACGAAAACGCCCAGTCGGCGATGGTCGGCGTCGTCACATTAGCGTGGGTGCCGCCTTACTTTGATATTCTGCCTATGTATCTCGTCATTCTGTGCATGCTGCCGGTCTTTCTGGGGATCGCCCAGATCAACTTCCCAGCGGCCTACGGTCTTTCGATTCTGGTCTGGCTCGGCGCGCAGCTCGGATGGCTCTATGTGCCCAGCGCAAGCTGGAGTGACGCGTCCTGGTTCTTCAATCCATTCGGCTGGCAACTGGTCTTCTTCACTGGCTTTTCGTTCATGCGCGGTTGGCTACCCGCACCCAAAGCAGACTCGCGGCTGATTTGGGCGGCAATCATATACGTCGTTGTGACCATGCCGCTTGAGTGGGAACCTGCCTTGCTGACATTCGATAGCTTGATGCAAACGCGCCAGGCGATCGGCCCATTGATCCACAAGGGCCACGAAGGATTGTTGAGGTTCGTCCACTTCCTGGCGTTGGCGTATCTCGCTTATGTGGCGGTTGGCGAGGGTGGCCGCAACTTGAAGGGACCGGTCGTCCGAGTTGTTGCCAAGGTCGGGACGCAATCCCTTGGCGTGTTCATGTCGGGGATCATCTTGTCGTTCATCGCAGGGCCGTTCCTGAACGTTGTCGGCCGGGACATCTTGACCGTCACGATCGCGAATGCTGGGGGAATCGCGATGCTGATCGCGATCGCCTACATCGTTTCGTGGTACAAGGCAGCACCGTGGGCTAAGCCCGTTTCCAAGCCGTCGCCGTCGCCAGCCGGCGCCGACGATGCAGCGACAGCATCTCCGGTCGTTGCGCGTCGCTGAAGTTCAACGGGGTGGTGGTGGACGCACGGGCCGCACACGAGCCACACTGGCCAAAACCATCCCGTTAGAATTTTGTAAGGCATGGCATGATTGATGGACGCACGATTGCCGCTCTCACGGTCGCGCTGTTTGGTCTGACCCTCAGCGTGACTCCGGCTGCCGCCAAGCGCTCCGAGCTGCGCACGAATGAGACGGTCGCAAGCGCGGCGCTCGGGCGCGACATCAACACATCCATTTACCTGCCACAGGACTACAACACGGCTGACGGTGCGAGTCGGCGTTATCCGGTGATCTACCTGCTGCATGGGCTCGGCGACGATCACATGGCCTGGCCGATGTACGGGCAGATCAAAGCAACGCTCGATCGGATGATCCGTCGAAAGGAGCTACAACCCGTCGTTGTCGTCATGCCGGATGCCGATAAGAGCTGGTACATCAACGACCAGCGCGAAGACGGTTACGGGCGCATGGCCGACGCGTTGCGCGATGATCTCGTGCGTGCCATCGACACACGCTATCGCACCGCGGCGTGCCGAGAGGGGCGCGCGATCGGCGGCCTCTCGATGGGCGGCTATGGCGCCCTGCTGTATGGTGTCTCCCGTCCCGACCTCTACACGGCTATTTTCAGTTTGTCCGGCGCCGTCTTTCAGGAGAACCTCGCCGACAACCCTGAGCGGCGCAAGCAACTGGCCGGCCTTTTTGGTGGTGTCTTCGGTGTGCCGTTCGACCAGGCGCGCTTTGCCCAATGGAACATCTTTGGCCGCCTGAACGCACTGAAGCCGAATGTGACATATCCCTCGGTATGGCTGAGCGCGGGTGACGATGACTTTCCCTCGATTGTCCGCGGGAGTGTTCGCGTCTTCCAACGTCTCCAAACGCGCGGCATTCCGGCAGAACTGCGGATCGACGACGCGCCTCACGTTTGGAGCTATTGGCGCAAGTCCATCGTTCCGGCGTTGCGGTGGCTGTCACCGCGACTGGTCGCCGATTGCGCGAATGTGAACGGCCAGCCTGTAACACCCAAATCAAACCGCTTGCCGGGCCGCTGAACCCTCGCAGACACGCCGCACTCTTGCCTCGCGACCGGCACGGTAACAAGATGAGATCGCCCCGACGTCCTTGCGCACAATGTCGGGACGAATTCGAACACGACTGTGACGGCTGACGGCAACTCGTACAGAGGCAATACGATGCGGCATCTTGTGTTCTGTCTGTTGGCGCCCCTGCTTGCCGCAGCGGCGCCTCCAAAATCCCTGGCGTCACAAACAACTGCGAAAGTTGATGTCGAACTGGTGATCGCGGTCGATGTTTCCGGTTCCATGAGCGATCACGAACATGAAACGCAGCGCAAAGGCTTTCTCGCAGCCTTCGAGGATCAGCGTCTGATCAATGCCATTCGCTCGGGCTTGAGGGGGCGGATTGCGGTTACCTACATCGAATGGGCTAATCACCACAGCCAGCAGGTTCTCGTGCCCTGGCGGATTGTGTCGGATCGGGCCAGCGCCAAAGCCTTTCGCGACGAGCTTGCGACCAAGCCGCGATCACCGATCCGAGGAACATCGATTTCCGGCGCCTTGTCATTTGCCGCAGGTTTGTTCGACGGCAACGGGATTGAGAGTTTTCGCCGCGTGATCGACGTCTCCGGAGACGGTGCAAACCGCACCGGACCATTCGTAGAAAAAGTACGCGATGCTGTCGTTGCCAAAGGCATCATCATTAATGGTCTGCCGATTATGCTTTCGCCAATGGTCAACCGACGAACACATGGTTATGGGCTGGATCATTACTTTCAGGACTGCGTCATCGGCGGGCCGTCCGCATTCGTTTATCCGGTTCTTCGCGATACCGAACTCGTCGAAGCCATCCGTCGGAAATTGATTCTGGAACTCTCAACCCGGCCAGACGGTAAGCCGCCACTGGTTCACGTTGCCGGCGAAAACACGACCGGCGCGATACCGGTTCAACTGCCGGGTCGGCGCAACGGACAGAAAGCAGATTGTCAGGTCGGGCGCCGTTACGAAGACGACTGGTAAGGCACAGCGTCCGTGATGTCCGAGCGCGTCAGCGGCCGAGGCGCGCTTTCAGATCTGCGATTTGTTTTTTCACATCGACGCCGTAAAGACCGTCGGCGGAATAAAACATGTCGAGCGCTTGATGGTCGCGGTTGAGCGCCAGTAGGGCCTCTGCAGTTGCAACAACCCGTTCCCCCCAGTCATCCGGTCTACGACGCGCCTCGCGTGGCCGCGAGTCGCGAATGATCCGAAGCGCCTTGTCGGGAAACCCTTGAGCCGTGGCCTCCCGCGCTACGATGACATTGAGCCATTGATACTCAAATCGGCGTCGCGCAACGAATGCGATCAAAGATGTGAGCATTTGCAAAGCCGTATCAGTATCGCCAGCGCGCCGAAACACAGAGACCAGATCCGCGCACGTAAATGCATCGAGTGCACCCAGGTCTCCAAGGTATTGGCGGAGGGGTAAGATCAATTCGGGCCGTTCACGCACTGCATCGGTCTGCGCAACGGCGACCACCACAGATGGTGTGATGAGTTTCGCATCCAGCTCGTCTTCAATGGCCCGAGGCAGAGCATCGGGCGGCATCGTCGTGAGCGCGCGCATAAATGATGAGTCAAGACTTAGGAACTGGAGCTGTCCCGTAATGTCGTCCGGTCCGTCATCGTACCAATCGCGGGCAACCAGTTTCCGGATCACGCCGCGGGCGACAATCTGATTGCCCATCGCGGCCTTCAGGTCATGAATGTACTGATGGATTGCTTCCTTGAGGCGATCGTAGTGTTGATGGGCATAAACGTAGAACGCGACGATGTTTCCTTCGTCCGTCAAACAAATGAGACAGCGTCCTCGAATGACGCGCTCATGATCCCGGACATATACAACACGCTTGTTGATATCGGCTGCATTTGAAACCGCTGAAAAGAAATTGAAAGATCCGGGCGCCAGACAAGTGTCAAACGGTGCGCCCATACGCAATATCTCTAACGGGTCGGTCTCGAGATCGATCGTCCACGTCTGACTGTCGACTTCGATATCGCGACTGCCGATCCCATCCATCCAGACGGACACGTCGACCCCTCTGCGAGTCAGTTCCGCGAGAAATCCGGCATTCGCAGGGTCATCCCGGAGATCCCAGGGGCGCAGGCCGCATCGCGTCCGGATGAGCCGATACGCGAGATTGGCCGACACGCCGTCCAGCGCGGCGACGGCACCGAAGAGATAGAGCGTGTCCGTATTGGCGATGACATCGTCTGGGATCGCCGTGCCGATCTTGTCTGCCAACGCGCCCTGAAAGGCGTTGGTCAGCATATCTTCCCAAGCCAGAAGGCGTGCATGCCGTGTCCGGCGTTCGATCTTGATTTGGTAGTTTTGCAGACGTTGGGGAGAAGCCGTCGCTTTGGTCGTTAAACGGCGATCCAAGCTCTTCAACCGCAGTTGCAATGTCGTTGCGCGCTTGGGATCTGCCGCGCCGATCATCTCGACAAGCGCCACGCGTTCCGCCTCCAGCTTGCGACGAAGCGGAAAGTCTTTGGACAAGATGTGGTCGGCCGCATTCTCGAAGTCCCGTTCCCAGAGCGCCAGCTCCGCCAGCGCCCCATGAAGCTCCTCCGGATAGGCGCTGAAGTCGGATTCGGCGTCTTGTTCTCTCGGATTTGGCGGTGCCGTCGGGAGCTTCAGCGAGCGACAACCTCGGGCCAGGGCGACCACACGACTGGCACGCTTCCCGTCTCCGTGAACGAGCATTTGCGTCACGAGATATGCAGCGGCTGGCGCGTCAATGAGTTTGAGAAGTTCCTTTATCCCCTCTTGGCTCCAATGCTCCGGACGCCATTGCTTCGCCAGCTGCTCAAAATGCTTGGGCTCACCATCTGACAGCCGAAGGAGGACGGTCCAGGCTTCCCCGCTGATGTGATCGATGTTGGGCGGAACCGTCAGCAACAGCGTTGCGGCGACGTCGGGATCGCCAACCTGCTTCACCGTCGCAACCAGGCAATCCCACCCCGTGTAGTCCCTGAACGGTCCGTTGTATGTATCCCACGCGGCGGCCCGAGCGACGACGTGCGCGAGCGCCTGAAAACAGGGCGCAATCCACCGCTGAGGCTCCGCATCATCCAGCCAGGTATCGATGGCGTCCATGGCGAGGTCGTCGGCAATCCATACTTGGTGTTGGCTTCGCTCCTCGGGCAGTGCGCTCAAGACACGCTCCTGTCCGGCGATCAATTCCGGCACGGCGCCGCGTCCGGAGGCCGGCCGCTTGAGCGCGTGCGCCCAGGTCTCGAGAAGTGTCTGCCGCACCGGTTTTCGACCGTGCGATGTCGTGAAGCCCGACGCGCACGTGACAAGCGCTTCCAACTCATCCGCGCGAGCTGCGTGCGTCAGGTGCTCAATCAGGGCTTTGATGTCTTGCCATTGCCAGGCATCCGGCGCCTTGGTCAGGGATGTCACCTCGTGGCTCAACCGTTCCAGTTCGGCTTGAGCCGCGCCAGGCAGCGAGCCGATGACACGGCGGACTTCCCGCTCAAAGGCATCCGCCTCGTGCCACCATCGATCCCACTGATCGAGCACATCCCAAGGCGCAAACAATTCCAGAAGCCGGACCGAGCGTGCGCGGGTCTGGCCGTCGCCTGCCCAAAGCTCATTCAGGTAGGCGACGAGGTCTTCGCCGAGCTTTGCGTGCGGCCGCACCACGCCGCCGGCCAGGAAGGCCGCATTCACGGTCTGCTTGGTGCTTGCGGCTTTGATCTGCTTGTTCAGGGATCGGCGAAAGTCTCCCTGGCTGAGCGGCACACGCCAGCTGCGCTCATCGGCAATCAGATCGAGATATCGGCCCATGGCGCGATCTTTAATGACGCGATCTTCAAACAGGTACAAACACAACAGACCTGTGACGATCCCGTCAGGCCCATCAATGCGTTCGGTAAGGCGGGCAAGAGCGTGCTGGTTGGCATCCAGCACGGGTAGGATGCCCGCCAAGCGTTCCTCGTCATGCCAGTGCAGCCACAACAGGCGCGTCACGAACACCGCGAGCGTTGGGCTGCGTTGCCCCAGGAGGGTTATCCGCTGGCGAATCTGGCGTCGCGGTGCATAGAGCGTGAGCAGCGCGTCCAGGTCAGGAAAGTCCGCACCGTCGTGAACGATCGCCTTCAGGATCTCGAGTTGTTGATCGGTCCGGACCGTCCAGGCGTCCACATCGCCAACAATCTTGGGAAGGGCGCGCGGAAATCTGCGGCGAAGCGTATTGCGCCCGTACTCGGTCCGCCTCAACAGCTCGCGATCGATACGGATCTGCTCCGGCAGGTCACCACGCCCTGCGCGTGGCAGCACTGTCCACGCCAGTGTGCCATCGGGTACTTTGGCGGCAGGCAATCCATGCAGCCAACCAAGTTTCACGCGCAAGTATGTCCGAGCTGCCGCAAGTGCGCCGCGTCGTTCTCTCAGAACTTTGGTTTGGCGCATGGCGTGCGCTCTCTCGCAACCGACAGAGATGATCGGACTTTGGAAACATCGAGCGCCGCAGGCTCAAGACGGCGAGCTCGCGCAACACCCTAATGACTTCGACGATGAATTCATACCAACGCGCACCCTTGACGGGATCCGTTCGCTGAGGATGGAGAGCACGACTTCGGAGACGTTTCGGAGTGGTGGTCTGACGTGTGTGCAAACAGGTCCGTAACGTCCGTCAAGGCCTGAGCCGTCAAGCCAGCATGCCCGCCAACGCTTAGCAGGTATCACCTAATAAACCTCCCAAAAATCGCAAATTTATAGCATTTTATTCTTATAAATCTGAAAAATTGCAGTTTACATGGGAAAATTTTCCGATATCTTCCGGTTCGCTATGCGCGGTGTGCCGATTAAGTGTGCGCCGAACGAGCAGGGGACAATGGACGCGTGAGCGAGACTCAAACCGCCATAAGCAACGACGTTTCCCGAGCGTCTGATCGAGACATCGCCTGCTTGATCGCGCGAATCTCAGCATCTGAAACCTTGGATGAACGTGTGCGCAGGATCGCACAAACCGTACCTGGCCGGATAGGGTTCTCAACCAGTCTCGGCATTGAGGATCAGGCAATCCTGCACGCGATTGCAGCGTGCCGCGCAGAGATCGACATATTCACCATCGACACCGGCCGCCTGTTTGCCGAGACCCTCGATGTGCTAGCAGCCAGCGAACGGCGCTACGGGCTGAAAATTCGTGTCCTCGTGCCTGCGGACAACGATGTCGAAACGGTCGTCCAGCGCGACGGCGTCCTCGGCTTCCGCAGTTCAGTCGCTGCACGCAAAGCCTGCTGTCACGTGCGCAAGGTGCTGCCTTTGCGACGCGGCCTCGCCAACGCAGCTGCCTGGATGACCGGTTTGCGGCGTGAACAGACCGCAGGTCGTGCGGGCGTTCCTTTTGCGGCTTGGGATGCGGAGCACGGCGTCATCAAGCTCAACCCCATCGCCGATTGGTCGCTTACGCAGCTCAAGGCGTACGTCGCCGACAACGACATTCCCGTCAACGATCTGCATGCGAAGGGCTTCCCGTCGATTGGTTGCCAAACCTGCACGCGGCCCATCCAACCCGGAGAGGACATCCGTGCGGGACGATGGTGGTGGGAGCACGAAGACGGCAAGGAATGCGGTCTCCATAACAACAGCAAAAGAAGGGTTGGCGCACGATGACCGTGCACATGTCTCATCTCGACGTTCTCGAGTCTGAGAGCATCCACATCTTCCGGGAAGCGGCAGCACAGTTCTCGAAGCCGGTCTTGCTCTACTCAATCGGCAAGGACTCAACGGTCCTGCTGCATCTTGCACGCAAAGCATTCTGGCCGGCCAAACCGCCGTTTCCGCTGCTGCACATCGACACGACGTGGAAGCCGCGCGACATGATCGCGTTTCGCGACAGAACAGTTGCAGCTATGGGGCTTGAGCTGATCGTGCACACCAATGCCGATGGGCTGGCCCGGAGCATGAACCCATTTGCGCACGCTCCTTCGCTTTACACCGACGTGATGAAGACGCAAGCGTTGCGGCAAGCGCTCGACACCAACGGCTTCGATGCGGCATTCGGTGGCGCGCGTCGCGATGAAGAAGCCTCGCGCGCGAAGGAGCGCGTGTTCTCATTCCGCAGTCCTGGCCACCGGTGGAACCCGCGCCAGCAGCGCCCGGAGTTGTGGCAGCTCTTGAACGGCCGTCTCGGCCCGGGGCAGTCCGCACGTATCTTCCCGCTATCCAATTGGACGGAACTCGACATCTGGCGCTACATCCTCCGCGAGCATCTGGATGTTGTGCCGCTTTACTTCGCTGCAATGCGGCCGACGGTCGAACGCGACGGCCAGATCATCATGCGCGATGACGATCGCTTGCCGCTTGAGAGCGGTGAAACGGTCCGACGCCGCCGCATCCGCTTTCGCACACTGGGATGTTGGCCGCTGACGGCGGCAGTCGAGTCGGACGCTGATACGATCGAAAACGTCATTGCCGAAACACGTGCCGCTGGTTCGTCCGAGCGATCCGGCCGCCTGATCGATCATGATCAAATCGGTGCCATGGAACACAAAAAGCAGAGCGGTTACTTCTGATGTTGCACGGCCAGACGGACGTCGCGCGATCCGACAGTGGCACCAAGCACACGCGGCTGGCCGACGGACTCGAGGAGAGCATTCGGATCCTCACGTGTGGATCTGTTGATGACGGCAAATCAACCCTGATCGGGCGCCTGCTGTGGGAGGCGTCCGAACTCCCGGACCATCAACGACAATTGGTCCAGCGCGCTGCGGAAAGGTCTGGCACGCCGGATTTGCTCGACTACACGCTTCTGCTCGATGGCCTCGTGGCGGAGCGCGAACAGGGCATCACGATTGATGTCGCATGGCGCTACGTTGATACGGCGCGGCGGAGGTTGGTCTTCATCGATAGCCCGGGCCACGAACAATACACGCGCAATATGGCCTGCGGTGCAAGTCATGCCGATGTGGGTGTGATGTTGATCGATGCGCGCCACGGTATCAAACGCCAGACGCTCCGACATGCGGCGATCCTTGATGTCATGGGCGTTCGCCGTGTCTTGCTGGCCGTCAACAAAATGGATCTCATCGATTGGAGCGAGGCACGGTTCAACGCGATCGCGGACGATTTTCATCACGTGGCAGCCTCGCTCGGATTCTCTGAGGCCACCGCGATCCCGGTCTCAGCGCGCTACGGCGACAACATTGCGCATCACTCCACCGCGATGCTCTGGCATGAGGGCCCGACGCTTGTGTCATATCTGGAAAGTGTGCCGAGCCGTCGCGCCGCGGTCGATGCGCCATTCCGCATGCCCGTGCAGGCGGTGCTGCGGGATACGCAAGACTTTCGCGGTCTGGCCGGCCTGATCTCGACCGGCACCATACGTGTTGGTGATCGCGTGGCCGATGCAGCATCCGGTCGGTCGGCGAAGGTCAAGCGCATTGCCACAATGGGTGGGGATCTCGCAACGGCTGCGGCCAGCAGGTCCGTTGCGTTGGTTCTCGACACGGACCTGGACGTGTCTCGCGGCGCCGTTCTGGCCGATCCTGAGACGCCACCGGTCGTCGCGAGCCGCATTGAGGCGCAGCTCGTCTGGCTCGCAGAGACCGAGTTCGTTGCAAGGTCGGACTTGATCTTGCGCACAGCAACAGACCAGGTGTCGACACACGCAATTCAGATCACGGCACGGCTCGGCCTGGAGACACTGGAGTTCGAGCCCGCCAGGCACTGTCATGCCAATGACGTCGTTGTGGCATCAATCACGTTGGCGCGCGCAACGGCTCTGGACAGGTTTGCCGATTGCCACGCTACGGGATCGTTCCTGCTGGTTGATCCAATATCGGGTGAAACGCTTGCTGCCGGGATCGTGCGTGAAGCGCAGGCGACTGAGATCCACGGCAAACAACGGCCGCCCGTGTTCCGGCTCACACACGCCATGCTCGCGGACGGGCTTTGTTCAGATCTCGGCACCACCGAAACTGATAGACGTGAGCTGCAACGACGCGCTCGGGAGGTCGAACGCCTGTTCAAGATGGCCGGTGTTGCTGTTGAACTCGCCTTGGGCACCGGGCCGGAGCCGTGATCGGTCGATAGACATCGCGAACGCACGTGTCGCGTGTCAGCTCTATAAATCTATGACGACCAAGCACGTTGACCTGCGATCAAAGGGCGGTATGTCTTTACCGTCGGCAGAGCCAGCCCGCGATGGCCCGGGCGGCGTGTCGGTGTGCGCCGCCATGTCTCGGCGGGTACTCTTGCAATCGACGCCATGATCCGCATTTCACGGGACCGTGAGCTTGATCACGCATGGCCCAGCAAGGCAGCAGGAAAATCGTTGCAGTTTCCATCACATAGATTCAGCGTCGCACCGATGATGGATTGGACGGACCGCCATTGCCGGTTCTTCCACCGTAGGCTAACGCGGCATGCATTGCTTTATACGGAAATGGTGACCGCCGAGGCTGTCCTTTACGGACCGCGCGACCGCCTGCTGGCATTTGATCCGTCAGAGCATCCGGTCGCCCTCCAACTCGGCGGGTCGGATCCCGCGAAACTCGCCGATGCTGCCAGAATCGGTGCGGATTTCGGATACGATGAAATCAACCTCAACGTGGGGTGTCCGTCCGACCGGGTGCAATCCGGACGGTTCGGTGCGTGCCTGATGGCAGAGCCGGATCTGGTTGGAGACTGCGTTGCGGCCATGCAATCGCGCGTGGATCGCCCCGTAACGGTCAAATGCCGTATCGGCGTCGATGACCAGGATAGCGAATCTGATCTTGATCGGTTCATCGAAACTGTAGCGTCCGCCGGTTGCCGTCGCTTCATTGTGCATGCGCGCAAGGCCTGGCTCAAAGGTCTCAGCCCGAAAGAAAACCGGGAAATCCCGCCGCTGGACTACGACCGCGTCTATCGCCTGAAGGCGCGGCGGCCCGAGCTCACGATTGTCATTAATGGTGGGATCGCGACTCTGGATGGGGCCACGGCCCATTTGGACCATGTCGACGGTGTCATGCTCGGCCGGGCCGCGTATCAAACGCCGTATCTCCTCGCAGACGTTGACCGCGTCATTTTCGGTAGTGCGTCGCCGGCTCCATCACGTGCTGAGGTTGTTCTGCAACTTGAGGCGTACATTGAGCGCCACCTTGCGCGCGGCGGTCGGCTCAATAACATCGCCCGTCATATCCTCGGTCTCTATCATGCCCGGCCGCGCGCGCGTCAGTTCCGCCGCCACCTCAGCGAGCACGCAACGCGCGATAATGCGGATACGGATGTGCTTCGGGCTGCGATTGCGATCGTAGAAGCCGGTGTAAGCCAGATCGATGCGTCAACCGTGCCGGCAGAATAGAGTAGGAGCGGCTCGCTGATCGCCGCGTCTTGCGTTATCGTCGCGTCACCAACCGACATCATCACACGACTGATTTCCAAACCATTCCGCTGCGAGTCGGTGCGCATGCGAACCGGAACCTCTTGATGGACGCTTCGTCTTCGGTCGAAACACTCGGTCTATTTGCACTTGTGCTTGCGTTGGGCGGCCTGGCTGCCGGCTTCATTGCGGGGCTGTTCGGAATCGGCGGCGGCGGCGTGATGGTGCCGATCCTATACGAGGCGTTTGGCTGGATTGGTGTCGACCCTGCGGTGCGCATGCATCTGTCGGTTGGCACGGCACTGGCGGTGATGATTCCAACAACAACCTCATCGTTCCGAACGCATTTGAAACGAGGCAACGTCGATCAATCGTTCATTTCGCGCATGATTGTCCCGGTCGTCTTCGGTGTCGCGGTTGGCAGCGTCATCGCCAAGTTCAGCAGTGCCGAAGCGCTGAAGTGGGTCTGGGTCATTGTTGCGGGCGTTATTGCCGCACGGCAGTTCGCTGGCAGCGACTTCTATCAGCTCGGAACAGAAATCCCGAAGTCGAAACTGCTGGAAGCCTGGGGCGTCGTTATCGGAGTCATTTCGACTCTGATGAGCGTCGGCGGCGGGGCTTTCGTCATCACTACGCTGGCCCTCTACGGCCGCTCCATGCAGCAGGCCGTCGGAACGTCGTCCGGGTTTGGCCCGATGATCGCGCTGCCGGGTATGCTGGGGTTCGTGTGGGCCGGATGGGGCATTGCCGGTTTGCCGCCACTGTCGATCGGCTATGTCAGCGTGATCGGCGCGCTATGCATGATCCCAACCGGCGTACTCGCAGCACCGATCGGTGCGCGCGTCGCGAGCGGCGTGTCGAAACGCGTGCTCGAAGTCGGCTACGGTGTGTTCATGATCGTGATCGCGTCGCGCTTTGCGTACAGTTTGTGGGGATAAGGTGCCGAACTGCTTGCAGGCCACGCACGGCGCGGCCTGCAGTTGACGTAGCTTCGCGGTTAGCTCGTGATCTCAGTACACAGCAATCGCGTTGCCTGGCGAACCGGTTGCGCCTTTCACCGGCAGCGGCGCGAAGATGTAGGCGAATTCATACACTTTCGCGTCCGCCAACCGCTCGGTTGCAACGTTCTCGTGAATGAAGATGCCGTTGCGGGTGATGAATATCTGGTGCACCGGAAACGCCAGTTTCGGATTCGGGTTTGGCACGACTTCGACCGGCCATGTGTCGGCGCCAACGATCACAACGCCTTTGTCCGCCAGCCATTTGGCAGCGGCGACACCGATGCCCGGACAGCCTGAATTGAAGGTCGCATTGTCTTTGATCCAGTGACGCGACCAGCCGGTGTGGATCAGAACGACGTGCCCTTCACCAATCGAGTCCGCCGACAGACCTTGTTTCTGTAGCGCACCCTCGATATCGGCAACCGTGATCTCCTCACCTTTGTCCATCGGCTTGCCTTTGAACGACACCATGTCGATCAAAATGCCTTTGGTGAAGAACGGTTTCACCTTCTCAATGCCAAGCTTCTTGAGACCGTAGGACCCCGTCACAGCCGCCGACTCGAGACCGTTGTAGAACCGGTTCTTGTCGCCACCGATGCCAATGTGGCCGAGCCCGTCGAACTGTGTGCCGACCTGACCGATTTCGGTCGCGAGGAAGTCATCCATCCAGATGACTTTGTTTTCTCCGACGGGACCGCCGGCGAGCCCGCTCGTACCGCGGACGGCAAATGCGCGCGCGCCAAACAATGGCATGGCGCTTTCATACGTCCGCGCGAGCGGCACAACCGTGCCCTTTTTCATGTAGGTCATGGCTTCGAGGACACGAGCCGAGGTCATCAGGTTTGACCGGCCGGCTTCGTCATCCTTGCCGAACTTCGATGGGTACCAGGCGTCTTGAGCCCAGGCGACCGATGTCAGTGAAACACCAACAGCGAGCGCCGCGCACGCAATTCCGGATCGTTTAAAGATCATTGCGTTTCCTTTCCACGTGAGGTGCCGCCTCTCTAAACTGGGGCGGCTGAGTGGAAGACTGCGCCCGTTGTGTCGCAGTATCAAGCGCTCAGCGCGCGACCGGAGGACAATGCCATGCCGCAAATCAAAACCACGGACGGAGTTGAACTGCATGTCGAGGAGGCGGGTGAGGGCACACCGCTGATCTTTGTGCACGAGTTCGCAGGTGATCACCGCAGCTGGGAGCCGCAGTTGCGATACTTCGCTAGGCGTTATCGCTGCATCGCATACGCCGCGCGCGGATTTCCGCCGTCGGCTGTCCTCGATGATCCGGCGGCCTACTCACAGGATCGGGCCCGCGACGACATTCGCGACGTCCTTGATGGCCTTGGCATCGACCGCGCACACGTTGTCGGACTGTCGATGGGCGGTTTTGCGACGCTGCACTTCGGGCTGGTGTATCCGGATCGGGCACGCTCACTCGTGGTCGCCGGCTGCGGATACGGGGCCGAACGATCTGAGCGGGAGAAGTTTCGCGCCGAAGCTGACGCGATCGCAGACCGTCTCGAACGCGATGGCATGGCACCGTTTGCCGCGACATACGGGCTTGGGCCAACACGTGTTCAATATGAGAACAAGGATCCTCGTGGCCATCGGGAATTCTCGGCGTTGTTGGCTGAGCATTCTGCAGTCGGCTCAGCTCACACCCAGCGCGGTGTGCAGAAGGAACGGCCGTCGCTTTATGACCTCGAAGCCCAATTGGCATCAATGGCGGTGCCAACGTTGATCGTCACCGGCGATGAGGACTGGCCGTGTCTCGAGCCGGGCTTGTTCCTCAAGCGCATCATACCAACCGCAGGGCTGCTCGTGCTGCCGAATACAGGGCACACCATCAACCTGGAGGAGCCCGATCTCTTCAATCAGCATGTCGCGGCCTACATCGCGCAAGTCGATGCCGGGCGATGGCCGACACGTGATCCGCGGGCCGTAAGCAGCAGTATTACCGGAATAACAAATCGCTGAAGCTCATTGCGCTAAAGCAGCTTCACAATCACGGCCGCGACGGCAGATTCTTTAAGTTGCGCTGTTCGCATGCTCGCGGCTCGAGCGCGGGCTATCCTGAGAGCACGGTTCCCAGGCCGCGCCTGCGGCCCGCCGCGTTGCGGCGCCCCCGCGGATGGCTCGAGCGAAGCGAGGGATAGCCCTTGAGCGAAAGCAATAGCGCACACGGCAACGCCGCTGCCGTGTGCGCAGATCCGTGTTGGAAAAGAGGGGTTAGCTTGACGGCAGCATGACCTTATCGATGACGTGGATCACGCCGTTATCGGCGGCAATATCTGCCTTGATCACCTTGGCGCCGTCAACGGTGACACCGCCGCGCGATTTTGTTACGGCGAGCAAACGGTCACCTGATGCCTTGATCGTTTTCACGTGAATCCGCTTATGCGGCAACATGTTTGACGTCAGCTTCCGCGGCAGCACGTGATACGACAAAATAGCTGCCAGTTTCGATTTATTTTCGGGCTTTAGCAAGGACTCCACCGTGCCCTCCGGCAGTGCGGCGAAAGCGTCGTCAGTTGGTGCAAACACAGTGAGCGGGCCGCTTTCAGCGAGCGGCGTTGCGAGGCCGGCGGCTTTGGCAGCGGCCAGAAGCGTCTTGAAGATGCCAGCGTTATCAGCAGTCGTGACGATGTTTGCAGCGGATGCCGATCCGGCTAGAGCGACAAAAATCGAACCGGCCAGGGCGAGTGAAAGTTTGCGCATAACAAATCCTTGATGGTTGCCTAAATGCGCCCACCAATACTGTTGCTGCGGCAAATTGGATGTCCGAACAGCCAAATGACTTGATCACAAAGTTTTTGGTGATCCGATGTTGAAACACAGGAATTTCGGTCCGATTCGGGACACATCAGATTTTCTGATTGTATTCGCCGACCTCTGGGTACTGGCTCAGCACACTATCAAGATCAGAGAATATTGCCCGCATGTTTTTTTCACTCGTCGGGCTTTCGACGACGACGACAAGCTCCGGCTTGTTCGACGACGCGCGGATGAGACCCCAGGTGCCGTCCTCAAGAACGATGCGAATGCCATTGACCGTCACCAGGTTACGGATCGATTGCCCCGCGACGGGCTCGCCGCTGGCTTTCTTGTCTTCGAAATGCGTCACGATCTTTGCGACGACGTCGTACTTCACTTCGTCGGCACACTTCGGCGACATCGTCGGCGACTGCCACGTCTTTGGCAGCGCCTCGCGCAAGTCCGACAGTGAGCTGCCGGCATTGCGATCGAGCATGTCGAGAACCGCGATTGCTGCGACCAGTCCGTCATCGTAGCCACGTCCCAGCGGCGGTTGGAAAAAGAAGTGCCCGGACTT
The DNA here is from genome assembly GCA_039186015.1 of Pseudomonadota bacterium. Lineage (GTDB taxonomy): Bacteria > Pseudomonadota > Alphaproteobacteria > Rhizobiales > Hyphomicrobiaceae > JBCBWG01. The sequence continues at coordinate 4,518 of JBCDAH010000089.1, read as the reverse complement.
CTCGAACCCAACCAGCGCCTTTTGCTCGTGCGTGTAGCGCTTCATATACGAATGGCCGGTCTTCCAGTACAATGTGCGGGCGCGGTTTTCGACCAGCACGGGATCGGTCAGAAAGAGGCCGGTTGATTTGACATCAGCGACGAACGTCGCGTTCGGATGCAAGACGGCGAGATCGCGAGCCAGCATTACACCGACTTTGTCCGCAAAGATCTCCTCGCCCAGGTTGTCGACCACGCCGCACCGGTCTCCATCCCCATCGAACCCGAGCGCGACGTCGGCTTCGTGCGCCTTCACAGCCTCCGCCATCGCATGCAGCATTTCCAGGTCTTCCGGGTTTGGATTGTACCTGGGGAACGTGTAATCGAGGTTGCAGTCGAGCGGGATGACCTCACACCCGAGCGCTTCAAGCACTCGGGGAGCGAACGCGCCCGCTGTCCCATTCCCGCACGCCGCGACCACCTTGAGCTTGCGGATAAAGCTGGGCCGACTGGTCAAATCTGCAATGTAACGGTCGGCAATGTCGGACACGAAGACGTAGCGCCCACCTCCGGGTGCTGAAAAGTCGGCATTGAGCACGATCTCTTTCAGCTGCGACATCTCATCGGGCCCGAATGTCAGTGGTCGGTTGAGCCCCATTTTGATCCCGGTCCAGCCATTGTCGTTGTGGCTCGCCGTCACCATCGCGACGCCTTCGACATCCAGAGCGAACTGCGCAAAGTAGGCCATCGGCGACATCGCCAAGCCGATATCATGCACCTCCATGCCGCCCGCCAACAGTCCGGAGATGACCGCCTGCTTCACCGATCCGGAGTAGGACCGGAAGTCGTGCCCCACAACAATCCGTTTCGGCACGTTGTGGCGCTCGAATACCGTGGCGATACCCAGGCCGATCGCCTGCAGTCCCATCAGGTTGATCTGTTGGGGAAACAGCCAGCGCGCGTCGTATTCGCGGAACCCCGTAGGTATCACCAACGGTGTATGCTCGAAGTCGACGGTGTTTGGCGTCAAGTCTGCCCGGGGTGTCGGAAACATGAATCTCTCCACATCAGCAGCGCGACCCTAGATCATTTCCGCCATAGGCGGAATCACTACGCCGGCCCAGACCCCATGTTCGATTCAACTTGGCCGGCCACCCATGAAATCGTGCCGTTGGGTGGCCGGGAGGGGTGTGGGATGGTGCCAACTAAATCTGAAACGCTCTAGAGCCCGAGCGACTCGAACAGCCTTGCCGTCGCAAGGCCAATCGAATCGTGAGCCGGGCTCTAAGCTAACGATGTAGAGCAAGATTCACATTCCGGCCAGAAGCGCATTTGGGTAGTGCAATTGTTCCCAGCCGGAATGATCTTGCTCTAACGGGCAATGGCTGCGGAGAGAACATGCGAAAACATGCGCTGAGCCGAGCCGGCATCAGATCGCTAGTTTTCCAGGACTAGTCGGCCGCGGCTGATCTCCGCCCGATGCAACCGCCCAAGAAAACTCATGCCAAGAAGCGTGATCTTCATCGCACCCGGCTGTCCAATGGCAGCCCGGACGTTGCGGACAACGATCCCGCCAATGTCGATTTCGTCCACGGAAACGATCGCAATGCGCGCGGTCCCATTCGCCGTTTGCACACGATGCTTGAAATCGCTGTCCCGGACAAAAATCCCAGCGTCTTCAGCAGCTTGGTAGGGCAGGGCTACAAATGAGGCACCCGTATCGACCAACACCGGTGTGCGACGGCCGTTTATGCGTGCATCAGCATAGAAATGGCCGTTACGCCCAGCGGTGAGTTCAACACGGGTCCCGGCTGTTGGCCGGACTTCGCTTGCTGTCAGCGAACCGGCTGTGTCCGTGCGGATTGGGTGAGATCGGGCAACCTTGTCCGGCGGGGTCAGCCCGAGCGAATGGGCAACGATGCGCTTAACGTCGTCGAAATAGACCACGCCCACAAGCAACAAGGTGGCAGCAGCAACCCACGACAACGCCTCCCCTATTGCAGTCCGTGCACCAGAAGAAAACGACATCGACGGCCTCGACTACGCGACCGTTCGAAGCCTCAGCCGCGAAGGGTCAGGAACTCTCCAGTAAACCGAAAGTCCCGCAACTCCTTTAAGAAATTCATACCAAGAAGGCTTTCGCGCAACGCACCCTGCTTGGCGACCAGCGCATCCAGGCCACGCAACTCGATCGGACCGACGGCAATGGCACCCAACCGAACCGCCGCAGCGTAGGCCGTTCCGTTGGCTGTCTGCACAGGGATTGTGTAGCGAAGCGTATCGGTCTGGATGCCGGCCGCTTGTGCGTCCGCGGGGGTTAGGACGATCGTGGTCGCGCCAGTATCGACCAGCATCGTAACGGACTGCCCATTGACGCGCGAGCGCACTGCAAAATGACCGTCGGGCCGTTTCCGGATCCGAACAGCACGTTGTCCGACCTCATTCGTCCCGACATTAATGCCCGTACCCGGCGGCATGAGTTCACCGGCCAGACGTTGGTAGATGAGCTGTGCTTCGTCCCGAAAGCTGTAGCCGAGCACTAGGACCAGGGCGATCCCAACCCAAATCGCAAAATCCTTCACGGCCTGACCGGCCCGGCCGATGTAGTCGCGCCCCAGGCTGCTGCCCAGAAAGATCAGCAGTGCGAGCAAAGCCGTTGCGCTTGCCAGCATGCCGCCGTCGAAACCGCCTAAGGTTCCGCCGTCGCCAAGCACCAGGGCTCCTATGGCGGCACTCATCAAGAGGGCGAGAAGGATCCAAAGCAGCATGTGTAGACACTCCAACCTATCCGTGATGCGGCCTTACGGGATGGAACGCCGATAGACCTCAGGTCAACAGCTCGGGTGTCTTTGATATATACACGATTGGTCCGGCTCTGCCATGCGGCGTCATGCAGGGACTTTCGGCGCGTCAGCGAGCAGTGGCTTGAATTGCTGCGCTTTCTTCGGAGCCGGCATCCTACGTCCAACCAATCGCGGCGGTCGGCGCGGACCGTCATTCGCCGGCAGCGGTGCATTGGGATTGTGGCGCTCGGCACCAAGCGGTTGCAGTGGCGGGACGGCACGCAAAACCCGGTTGGCGGGCAGCGTAACAATCGCCTCCGTACCATTCCGCAACTCTGACTGCAGATCGAACTGGCCGCCATGCAACTCGATGAGGTTGGACACAATCGGCAATCCTAAACCGGTCCCGCCTTCCGCTGTTTCGTGTGCCAGCGACCCCTGGCCAAAGGCCTGAAGCACTTTCGGTATCTCGTCGGCGGGAATTCCAGGGCCCGTATCGTGTACGCTTAAGACTTGGCGATTGTCGTCCAGCATAAGCAAAGACAGCGTGACACATCCGCCCCGCGGTGTGAACTTGACCGCGTTCGATAGCAGGTTGAGCGCAATTTGGCGAAGGGCACGTTCATCAGCCCAAACCGGAGGAAGGTCTGGTTCGAAGACTTCCTCAATTTGAATGCCTTTCGTCTCGGCCCGCAACTTCAATAAATGATGCGCGTCTTGAATAATGTCAGTTAAATAGAGCGCGTCTTCGTGCAACTGGTATCGGCCGGCTTCAATCCGCGACAAATCCAGAATCTCATTAATCAGTGTGAGAAGGTGGGCGCCAGAAACGTGAATGCTGTCCGCATAGTCACGATATGTTTCGTTCTTCATCGGACCAAGCACTTCTTTGCTCATAACCTCAGAGAACCCGAGGATCGCATTCAACGGTGTGCGCAACTCGTGGCTCATCGTGGCCAGGAACTTTGATTTCGCCAGGTTGGCGGCCTCGGCCCGGCCCCGTGCTTGGTCTGAAATCGATTTCGCTTCCTCCAGGTCGGCGATCAGGAGATCCTTCTGCGCGCGAAACGCCAACATCGCCCGCGATGTACCGTTCAGACCGCGCGCCAGAAAAAGGAAATACAGGTGCACGCCAATCGCCATCGTGGCGAGCGCCATGTAAAATAGATCCCATTGGAGGACCAGACGCACGACAATTGCCAACGTCATCGGCAATGTGCCGACGTACAATACAGAAATCAGTGTTGCCGCAAACGTCATGCGAATCGCGAGCACGACAATGAGGGCCGCAAACAAAAACACGTGGCTGGACAGAATTTGACCGGGAACCGTCGAGACCTGGCTGTCGACGCCAATAAGTGCAAATCCTGCAAGAGAAACACCACAAAGCGCCTCCGACAGAACCAGCCGCCGCCGCCACATTGTCAAATCGACCTGATCTTCAGGCAGCTTGACGAATTCGCGGCACTGCTGGAGGAGGATCGCTTTCGCAATCAGGACAATAAGCACCCAACACAACGCCTGCCACGGCGGCGCCCACATTAGCGACGCGAGCGCGAGGATGACGGCCAGAACCGGTATCGTGCTCTGCGCCGCAAGCTCGTTGCGCACGAACAAGGATATCAGATCGTAATTGAGATCCGGGTCCGTTGTATCGCCTTGTGTCAGCCGAAATCGGACCTTTTTCAGTCGGTCACGGGCGCAGTTCGCGGCTGTTCTCCGACCTGTCAGGCCCTTCGTGGCCGTCGCGGTTTCGC
>JBCDAH010000088.1:0-20397 GCA_039186015.1 Pseudomonadota bacterium | reverse complement strand
TTCGGCATCACGTGCGCCAAACTCAGCCCGAGCCATCGCGTCGGCGGCAACGACAACGCAAACGCCAGGAATGCCGCGAGCACGGCCGGCAGATAAAGCCCGACAATCAATTTCGACGCGGCCTGCACGGCGAAGCCAATCAAGCCGAATGTCGTCAGGAACGCGATCAACAGAACGAGTGCAGGAACGCGCCCCAGGCACAACCACCCGAGCATAGCCGAGAACCAGCCATGAGCCGCACCATCGACGTCGGCCGCCGCATCCGCTTCGATATCCGGAAAGACCTCGTCGAAGAGACCGGCGGGAGACACGCCAAGCAGCGTGCCTCCAACTTCCGCGACCGACAAAACCAAGACCAGGCCGAGAGAAACCGTAAACGGAGACATCGCCGGCGAGAAAACATGATCGATCATCAATCACGCCCTCCCACTGCCTTCAATGCGGCCAGCCGCTCTTGAACGCGATGCTCACGCGCAACCTTTTCGAGCTCGGCAAGCTTCGAAGCCGTAACGCGATCAGCGCGCGCCGTCGCCGCAACACCGGCCGTTCCTTCGAATATCCGATTGAAGGCGGATTCTGCCTTGTCGGCGCGTTTCTCCGTCGCCAACTCGACAGCGATGGTGCCGTTGGCCTGATCGATCGCACCGTCAGACGATGTCGCATTGCGCGACTGCAGAAAGGTTGCGAGATCGGCTTCCATTTCACGTTTCCGAGCTGTCAGAGCGACGACGTACTCTTCGAGATCCGACTGCTCTGCCGCTGCCGCTTTCATGGCAACTTCGAGAATGGGAATCTGCGCCTCGATATCGAGCTGGCGTGCAAGTGCCGCTTCCGCGAGGTCGTCGCGGCCTTCGCCGACGGCAAACTGAGCGCGGGCACCAAGGTCTTCGTGTTTGGTGTTGGCGTCCATCAGTCGCTTGCTGGCGTGATGACGGTTCGCAACCACCACGCCCAGACGATCGCGCACATCGTCTATCGCGCGATCAATCTCGCGGATCGCCTCCCGCATCACGCTCTCTGGCGCAGCGTTTTCGAACGAGTCGACGAGGTCGTTGAGCCCACCGGACACAAGCCGCTGCACGCGGGAAATCAGGCCATCTGCCATTTCAAGCTCCTTTCTTGTTCCGCTGGTGCACACGCACCAGTTCTACGAGCTCCATCACGGCTTCCATTTCCGCCGTGAAATTCTCCTCACCGTAAACGCGCACTGGCGATGTCAATCCAACCGTCACAAAGTCCTTCAGCAACACGCACACCTGATCGAGAACCTCTTTCTCGAACTCGACCAGACTCTCAGGCGAGGTGCTGTCATTCGGTCCGGCAATCAGCCGTGCCATGATGTCGGGCAGCCGCTCATAGAGCTTCAAAATGACGTCCGACTTCCGACCGAGCTTGCCCTCGCAACGGCGCACATTGCGCCGAGCTGGGGTTGCCATTTCTCGCAGCAGCAGCCCGCCTTCCGATGCGTCCTGCATGCCCGTGTGGCGTCGCCGCGCCTCATGGAGAATGGCGCGCAACTTTTCCGACGGCGTCACCGCATCCGGCACCTGAAGCTCTGCCAGAAACAGCGCATCCTCGTCGCTGACCCGAACCGATAGAGGAACAGACTTCGCTGTCATGGCGTGCGCCCCAAGCCCTGAAATCAATTGCCTGTGATTGAATACGTATGAATGCAAATTGTGACATTCAAGTAATGAACTCCCAGAAATGTGCCTCTACTGTGCTTTTTTGTGATCATGAGACCATCGGCACATCTGACTTTGCCGCCCAGATCTTTCGGACAAAGGCGAGGTCGCTTCGCTGCCCCAAACCTAAGGGCCCGCACCTCATGTTCGATTCACTTGGATGGCTGCCCAGGAAGACCGAGAGAACAGGTGTGGGATGGTTTCAGCCAACGACCCAGTGCACGGCACAGAGCCGACTGCGTCAGAGTCCGCGTCCCAAAGCAGCCGGCGATCGCGCAAACTGCTTCGATCTGCGATGATCCTTATAAACTCCGACTTGAGTGCTTGATTTCATTAAAAAATTAGAATATTAATAGTTAGTATGGCAACTAAAAGCTTTAAGTTTCATCTCCTCCTGCATTCCGCGCATCTGGTCGAAGACCGTCTGCGCAGAAAGCTCGCACCACACGGCCTGCAGCCTCGCCAGGCGCGCATCCTTGATGCTCTCGATCGCTTGGGGAAAGTCTCGCAAGTGCGGCTGGCAACTGAGTTTGCGCTGACGGCCGCAAGCATAAGCACCATGACGTCGCGATTGCTGGCCGCAGGCCTCATCGAACGAGACGTCGACGAGAGCGAGCGGCGAAGCAACGAACTCAGCCTGACACGGCGGGGCCGCGCGCTACTGAAAATCGTCCATAAGGAGTGGGCGGCAATCGATCGAGACATCGCAGCCGTGATGGGGACAGCCTCTGCAAATCAGCTGGCCGAGTTGACGCGCACGCTGCGCGATGGGCTAGGTGGGTTCGCGCCGGGGACGTCGGCCGACAGTGCCAAACAACAGACCGTGCGGCGAGGCAAGCGCTAATGTGTGTTGCTCTGGCTTGTTTTCGCTCACGGGCTGCTCTGGCCTTCGGCCAGGCCCTCCGCGGGGGCGGCGCAACGCGCCGGGCCGCGGTCGCGGCCTGGGAACCGTGCTCTCACAACAGCAAGCGCTTGTTGTTTATCGCTCACAGGATATCCCTCGCTGCGCTAGGCCTTCCACGGAGGAGGCGCAACGCGCCGGGCCGCAGTCGCGGCCTGGGTACCGTCCTACCAGGATAGCCGGCGCTCAAGTAGCGAGCGCTTGTCGCGAGCGGTAGCGCAAACAAGGACTCGCGAACAGCGCAAATTAAAGACTCATCGCACGCGGGCCGCTCCCATACGACGGCACATTTGCGAAACGAGATGACCAAGCGCCTCCGCCTCGCGATAGCGGCCGAGATCAGCGAGGGTAATGCCGAGATTGGTCAGGGTCGATGCAAGGACCGGCAGGAAGTCCGCGGGCGCGTGCTCCGCCAGTACGATCCGGATCTGGGCGGCTTCTTTGGTCGCGGACAGAGCGGCATCCGCCTGACCGAGACGCGCGAGATAGCCGCCGAGATTATTGAGACTTACGGCAAGATCCTTGAGAAACAGATCGGGCTGCTCCGCCGCCAAGTAACGGCGAATTGCGACCGACTGTTCGGCTGCGGCATATGCCTCGTCCAGCCGACCGACGTGAGCAAAATCAACGCTGATGTTGTTGAGGCTTGCCGCCAGGGTCGGCAGATGCGCTATCGGCCGGTGGTGCGCTAAAGCGCAATACACGTCGACAGCGCGCGCACTAACGGCAAGGGCACGCTCGTGATTGCCGTCGTCGCTCAGGTCAATGCCAAGGTCCGTGATTTGCGACACCAATTCGGGCAGCACCAGCTCGGCAACCAGACGGGAGTCAGCCGCGCGGCTTGGCATCGGCGATGCATGCGTCCCGCCATCGTCGCGCACACAACGCGGGACGAGGCTTTCGCGAGACGTCTCCGCTGCAGCGTTGGCGCGAGCGCGGGCGAGTTCGAAAACCAGCTCAGCGGATTGCGCGTCGCCATCGCCGAGATCCTCGCCCAATCGATTGATAACGGACAACGGCAATGCCTGCGCCAAGGCGTCGGCGACGACACTGATGCCAGTCGCGACCTGGTCGGTAACATGCTGCCCGCTCATCTGCCCAGCCATCGCTCCGATTGCCCTTATCCGCCGAGGCCGGCGATGACCCCATCCACGTTGGTTACGGCAGCCACGTTGGCCAGCGCATAGCTGATTGAGGCGTTGTGCCAGTCCGCATTCATTGTCGAACAGGCGTCCTCGGGCACAATCATCACATAGCCCTTGTCGGCCCCCGTACGCGCGGTGTGCTCAATGGACATGTTCGTCCACGCGCCCGTGACAATCACCACATCGCGGCCCTCTGCCTTCAGAAGCGTCTCAAGCTGCGAGCCTTCCCACGCACTCATGCGATTCTTGCGCACAATATGGTCGCCGGATTGCGCTTCGAGGCCAGGCACGGCCTGCGCGCCCCATGTCCCGTCGACCAAGGCGCCGGCTTCGATCAAGCCCTCGAAGAGTGGTGCATTGAGCGTAATGCCCCGACCGCCGGGCGCCGCCAGGAACCAGACATGGATCACAGGAATACCCGCTCGGCGACAGTAATCGGCAAGGCGTGCAGCGTTTGGGATCGCGTTCTGCTCGCGGCAATGGATGGGCGAGCCTGTTTCAGCGAACGCGCCGCCGTCCATGACGACGTCGTTTTGCATATCCTGGATAATCAGGGCACAGCGGTCGCGATCCAAACTCAGATCACGAGTCAGATTCGGCGTAGCAGACGTGCGGGACGGCTCGGCCCGAGCGGCCGGGGGCGGCGATGCTGAGCTTGTAGCCGCGTGTCCGGCATCGACTCGCATAAAAGGCTCATTGCGCGGGCCAACCTTCGTGTCGACAGCATAAAGCGACGTGGTGGCACACATGAACAGCGTGCGCCAATCTGGGCCGCCCCAATGCATGTTGGCGACAAGTTCCGGCACGTCGACCTTGCCCAGCAGCTGGCCGTTCGGATCGTAAACCCAAACCCCGCCCGGCGCCGTAACCCAGATGTTGCCGTTCTGGTCGCACTTCATCCCGTCGGGCACACCGGGTTGCAACGTGCTTTTGATGCCGGTGGCCAAGATGCGTTGGTTGCTCAGTGACCCATCCCGCGCAACATCGAAGGCGCGAATGTTCGCTTGCTCCGTATCGTTGACGTAGAGCACCGCTTCATCCGGCGAAAAGCAAAGGCCATTTGGCATTGTGAAGAGGTAGCGGTCGACAAGCAGCTGCGGCTCGACGGCGGACCCTTGCGGTACGATCCGGAACACACCTTGCCAGCCGAGTTCGCGCGGCCGCTCAACGCCGAATCCCGGCATGCGACCATACCATGGGTCGGTGAAGTAGATTGACCCATCCGAACGCACGCAGACGTCGTTCGGGCTGTTCAGCTCCTTGCCCTCGAAGTGCGATGCAAGAACAGTCCGCTCGCCATCGGAACGAATCCGCACGACAGATGACGTGGCGTGTTCGCAAACGATGAGATCCAGGTTCCGGTCATAGGTCATGCCGTTGCCCTTGTTCGAGGGCCGAACGACTTCGCGGACACCGGACCGATCCCACCGCCGACGCACATCTCCCGGCATGTCGGAGAAGAGCAGATAGTGCTGGCGCGGATGCCAGATCGGGCCCTCGGTAAACATGAACCCGGATCCCAATTGGCGCACCGGTGCGTGCGCGTCAATCAACGTGCGGAATTCGGGCCGGACGGCTTCATGAGCCATAATAATCAATCCAACTGACTGTTTATGCCGGGTTATGCTGGGAACCAACTGCGTCGCGGAAGCGATTCCGTAATCGGTCCGGGAACCTCCATGCCGAGACGCCCGACGATCTGACTGCGCTCGACTTTGGCCGGTCGATCGTGCACCGGCAGCAGGAATCTCGACGACGACAGCAGTTTCTTGATCGCCGCCTTTTCCTGCCGCTTCGTCGTCGAATGGTTCCCCGTCACGCGCGGCTCATGGTCATGGATCTCGTGCAGCGGATTTACGATCTGGTCATTGAAGTCGTAAATCACGTCACCGCAAATCGTGGCACGCCCCTCGGCTGTTTCGACGTGAACATTCATCGAGCCTTCAGTATGGGCGCCGGCCCAGTCCACGGTGACGCCCGGGATCAGCTCAACTTCACCCGTGACTTCCGTATCCTCGAATCGCAATGCGCCCGGTGTATGCAGTCGCTCCACAAGATGCTGAATATCGGGCTTTGGATACTGCGGATGCATCAGAACTGAAACCGAATGCTCCAGCTCGCGCCGGTTCAGTAACACCGTGGTTGTCATTGGGAAGTGATCGTCCTTGCCGGCATGATCGATATGGAGATGCGTGTGGCAGACGTAACGAACGTCACCGGGCCGCAGGCCGTGTCGGTTGAGCTGGTTCTCAATCATGTTCTCATGGAACTGCAGCCCGCGCATGCCGAGCGTTTCCATGATCGCATTGTCGCGATAGCCGGTATCGACCACCACCGGATACTCGCCGCCGACAATCAAGAACCCGTAGACGGGAACCCGGCGGACTCGACCGCAGTCGCGCCCAAGCACGAGGAAGCTCGACTCAAGCTCGATATCACCGTAGTCGAGCACCTTAATCTCAAGCGCCATGTTCGCCTCCCTTAAAGCTTGTATATGCGTGCCGCCGTTTCAGAGAAAATCGCCCGTTTCGCGTCCAGACGAAAGTCGGCGGTTGCAGCCTGGTAGGCTGCGACAAGGTCGTCGTAGGTCGTCCAGATCTTCTCAATCGGGAAGTTCGAACCAAACATGCAGCGCTCGGCGCCGAAGATCTCAACCGTCGCCTGAACAAGTTCGCGAATGTGTTCCGGGTCGTTACGGCGCACGAACGTGCCAAGGCCCGACAGCTTCGTGACGACGTTGTCGCGCTTTGCGAGTTCGACCATCGCCGCGCGCCAAGTCGTTCGTCCGGCTGCCGACACGTCCTCAAGCATGCCGGCATGCTGAAGCACAAAGGTTACGCCCGGACAGCGATCGACAAGTTCACATGCCCCGTCCACCTGGCAGGCAAAGACCTGCAGCTCAAAAACCCAACCGTAGTCGCTGAGATACCCAACGTTTCTTTGGAGGTGCGTGTTGCGAGTCAGATCCGGATCAGGCGCAAACCGATAAAGGGGATTGTCGTGCCAATGCAATTGCTGGCGAATGCCGCGCATCGCCGGAAAGGCGCGAAGCCTATCGAGATCCGGTCGCGCGTCCGCTTGCAACATATCGCAGTAGCCGACAATGGCGTGAGGCCATCCGCACTGCCTGTTGACGTCCTGCACCCAGGCCACTTCGTCGGCAAAGCCATCAACTGGCCAGTTGGCCTGAACGTAGACGGACTTGGTAATGCCATGCGCCGTGCAATCCGCCATGTACTCGTCGATCAGGTAGTCCCGCTTGATCGAATCATAGGCACCAAAAATCCGCGGTACGGTCGGCCCTTGCAGCCATGGCAAGTCTGCCTGGCGCCAAATGTGATGATGTGCATCGATTATCATGCCGCGGACCTCCGCGCGAACGACAGCACTTCATCGACCAGCTGGTGCGTGTGTGCGCCCGCCCCGATCCGATCGACGAACGGCAAGACGGCACGCATACCTTCCGTCTCAGGCCGATAGTCGGCGTCGCTGGCGAGCGGGTTGAGCCATAACACCGACCACGCCAAACGGGACAGGCGTTCAGCCGCATTCGCGAGAGGCTCACTGCCCCCGCGCTCAAGGCCATCAGACACCACAACCACGAAGGCCCCCCGCGCCGTCGAGACAAACCGCGGTACATTGAAGAATGCTTGGAGGGCTTCACCCAGACGAGTCCCGCCGTCCCAGTCGGCCACCAGTCCGCCGGCAGCGCTGAGCGCCTGCGCGCGATTGCGGACTCGAAGCGCGCGGGTCACGCGTGTCAGCCGAGTGCCAAGTGTAAAGGTTTCGACGCGCTGGCAGCTCCGCGTCAGCGCGTGCGCGAATGCAAGATTGCTATCGCTCTGCTGCGCCATCGAGCCGGACACGTCAATCAACAGCAGGATGTTCCGCAGCCTCGGCCGGCGATTCATGACGGGAAGCTGCAGAACCTCGCCATCGCGCCGCAAAGACAAACGAACCGCCCGACGCAGATCGGGTCGACGACCAAGTTTGGAGCGGCGCCAGCGACGGGACCGTTGCTGCGGCAGAGCGGCATTGGCGCGACGCCGCAACGTGCGCAACGCGGCGCCTTCGCTGCTGCCCTCAAGACGTCGGGCGCCAAGACGCTCGAGCGTCGTCGCCTCTAACCCGACCTCTTCCGGTTCATCCAACTCAAGCGGAGGCGCACCGCCGTCGCCGGCATCATAGGCTTCAACCTCATCGTCATCACCGGCGAAAGGCGCCGGCGCTCCGAGCGTTTGACCATGAAACACCAGGCGAAAGAGCGCATCGAACTCGTCCATCCGCTCCGGCGATGGCGCAAATACAGCGTGCGCGGCCCGATAAATGTCCGTCATGCTGCGAGGACCAAGCAAGCCGACCGCCGCAACAAAGCTCTGCGTCTGCTCCGGCGCGGCCAAAAAGCCGTGCGCGCGCAACGCACCAGCGAAGCGAAGAAACGGTTCCAATGCGCGGGGAAGGCTGTTGCCGCTCGTCATGCCACCGCCTTCGCAATAACGTCATCGAGCCGATCAGCTGTGAAGGCCAAGTCGTCCTGATCTTTCAGCGCGACCCCGATGGCGCGCCGGAAAGCTGTCGGCCAATCGGCGCCCTGGCTGTGCAGCAACGTTGCCGCTTCGGCCCACTCGACAGTTTCCGAAATCCCCGGAGGCTTCGCCAGCGGCTCGCTACGCAACGCAGTCACTGCGCGCACCACCGCCGCGGCCGTTTCATGTGCGACGCTGCTCGCCCGGATCATGACAATGTCGGCTTCTCGTTCTGCGTCCGGGTAGTCGATCCAATGATAGACGCAGCGACGGCGGAGCGCCTCATGCAGCTCGCGCGTGCGGTTGGACGTTAAGATCACAACAGGTTCGCGCTCGGCCCGGACAGTCCCACGCTCGGGAATCGAAATCGTAAAATCCGAGAGAAACTCCAACAGCAGAGCCTCGAACTCGTGATCTGCCCGATCGATCACATCGATCAGCAGCACGGTTCCGGTCGGGTCACGCAAGGCCTGCAGCATCGGACGCGCGACAAGGAAACTATCGGCGTAGATGTTCACATAGTCCTCACCGGCCTGGCGGATTGCGAGCATCTGCTGCGGGTAGTTCCATTCATACAGTGCTGCCGACGCATCGATGCCCTCGTAGCACTGAAGCCGCACCAATTCGCGCCCAAGTGACGAGGCGATTGCCTTGGCCGCCTCGGTCTTACCAACACCCGGTACGCCCTCCAGTAGTATCGGCTTACCAAGTGCGAGGCCGAGGTAGGCTGCCGTCGAAAGTTCGTCACCGGCCAGGTACTGCGCCGCTCTGAGCGCTGCGGCGAGCGCCTCAGGGCTATCGAGACCAACAATGGAACGGTTGACCGGCACGTGTTATCTCCCTAGCGGCGCGTCTGCGGTTGTGCCCCGCCGTTTGCCTGCATGCCTCTCAGCACCTTTTCCGGCGTTACCGGCAGCTCATCGATCCGAACGCCCACGGCGTTGAAGACAGCATTGACGACGGCCGGCAGCACAGGGTTGGCACACATTTCTCCCGGCCCCTTCCCACCGTACGGACCATCCTCGGCCGGGCGCTCAAGCACCGCAATGTTATGCCGCGCGACATCGCCGGGGCCCGGCATCAGATATCGGTTGAAGTCGACGGGGCCGTGCGCCCGGTCCGGATAGTAGGGCTCGGTCGTTTCCCATGCTGCGTGACTGGCGCCCATCCACGCGCCACCTGTCAGCTGCTGCTCGACCAGTTTGGGATTAAGTGCGCGCCCGACCTCGTAGGCAGAGTTCATTTCGAGAATCGAAACCTCACCGGTTTCATCGTCGACTTCGACCTCGACGGTCATGGCCGCATGCGCAAAACACGAGACCGGCGTCATCTCCCCGGTCTCGGCGTCAACATCGGACAGCGGGATCAAAAATATGCCACGCCCCGATACCGACTTGCCCTGTTTGAACTGCGCCGCCTGACACGCTGCCATAACGGTAATGGATCGCGACGGTGCACCCGCGACATGGATGTTGCCGCGACCGTCCGTAACGAGATCGGCCGCGTTCACTTCGAGTTCCTCGCCGGCCGCCTCCAGCATGACTGCGCGTGCCTCCTGTGCCGCCTGGATCACGGCATTACCGACACGGTGTGTACCGCGCGAGGCGAACGAGCCCATGCAGTGCGGGCCGGTATCGGAATCTGCAGTGTCGACGTAGACATCCTCGATCGGCACGCCGAGCGTTTCGGCTGCGATCTGCGCGGTGACCGATTTCATGCCCTGCCCAAGGTCGATCGACGACAAGGCGACCATGAACTTGCCGTCTGGATTGGAATGCACCAGCGCCTGGCTTGGATCCCCACCCAGGTTCATGCCGATGGGATAGTTGATGCAAGCGAAACCTTTTCCGCGGTGACGGGCCATATCAACGCCTCCTCAGGCCGGAAATGGATGAAAACCGCGCCGGCGCCCGGCGGGGTCTTGGCGGATCGGCTGTTGGCGCCGGTTCACTGGGCTGTGGTGGGGGCGCAACGGCCGGCCGTTGCACCGGTTGCGGTGCCGCGCGCGGAGTGGCCGCAACACTTGCGGGTATAGGCTGTTGCGATGGACGTACGACGTCCGGCTGTGTCGGCTGCCGGCGGGATGTCGTATTGGCATAACCGCCACTGCCGACTCCTTCCACGCGGCCCTGCTCGTCCGTTGCCGTGAAGCGCGGCAACTCCGCGCGTTCGCCACCACCGCCCGTGAGCGATGATTGCTGGCGTGCCCAATCCGATAGTTGCCACGTCGCCTTTTCTGCCGATACCTGGCAGCATTCAATAAGCGCTGTGTTCTTTGCCAATCGGCGATGCGCCTTCATGTCACCGTCTCGGTACGCGTTTCGGATCCGCAATTCGATCGGATCCATACCGACCTGATGTGCGACCCGGTCCATATGGCTTTCGATCGCGAAGTCGACCCCTGTAATCCCAAACCCCCGCATGGCGGTCGCCGGGGTTCGGTTCGTAAACACGCAATAGACGTCGGCATAAACGTTGGGGATCGTGTACGGCCCCGGCAGGTGCCCGACACTCTTGATGATCGCGTAGCTGGAAAGCCGGGTGTAAGCGCCGGAGTCGAAGTAGCCGATGAAGCTGCGGGCGGTGATCCGGCCGTCGTTCATGACGCCGTCTTTGATGTACCAGCGCTCACCACCACGCGGCGCGCCAACCTGCATCTCTTCCGCGCGGTCGAACTGATACTTCACGGGCCGGCCCGTCGCCATCGCACCGAGTATCGCCAGCGGCTCGTGCAGAGAATCGACCTTGCCGCCAAAGCCGCCTCCGACGGTGCCGCCAATGAAGTGAAAGCGGCTCGACGACTCGTTCAGCAGCTTTGCCGCAGTGCCGAGCGAAAAGAACAACGCCTGAGTGCCGGTGTAGCAAACCCATCGGTCGTTGGTTTCCGGCGCCGCAATGGCACCGCACGTTTCCATCGGTGCCTGCTCGATCGGCGACATCTGATAGCGCCCCTCGACAACGTGATCAGCATCGCGAAAGGCCTGCTCGACATCGCCGTATCGCAGTTTCTGATGGTCGTATTTGCTGTGATAGACGAATGTATTCCGAGGATACGTCTCGTTGACAGTCGGCGCTCCTGGCCGCAATGCCTCCTCGACATCGAGAACATGGGGCAGCACGTCCCAGTCGACCCGAACTTTTGCGACCGCATCGCGTGCCATTTGCTCGGTATCGGCAATGACCGCTGCAACCGGCTCGCCGATATAGGCGACCTTGGTCTCGCTGAGCAGCGGTTCGTCGTCGAGGCCGAAGTCGAGTAAACTCAACAGCGTATTGAGGTTCACCGGGACATCACGCCCGAGCAGAATGCGGCGGACGCCCGGCATGCGCTCTGCCGCGCTGACATCGATGGACCGGATGCGCGCATGGTGATGCGGACTGCGGACGCATCGCATGTGCAGGAGGCCGTCGAAGAGGTGGTCGTCGTAAAACGGCGAACGCCCGGTCACATGCCCGAGAATGTCCTGACGCCGGGTGGGCTGGCCGATGACGTTGAGATTATCGTCACGCTCGTCGGCGAAGTACTCTTTGCGAAACTCGATGGGCATGCCTTCACCCTCCCGTTGCGACAGCCTTCGGTCGGAATGACCTGTTCGGCGCGCCGCAGCTATCTCTCATGGTCGTGCGCGTATCCGCTTGCAGCGCCAAAGGGGCGCTCCATCGCGGGCCGCGTACTACCTCCGAACCGCCGACCTCCCATCCGCTTTCTGCGCGGCATCAAGAATGGCTTCAATGATCGGTTCATATCCGGTGCACCGGCACAGATTGCCGGAAATGGCTTCGACGACGTCCTCGCGCGTCGGGTGTGGATTGGCATCGAGCAGAGCTTTGGCCGCCATCAGCATGCCCGGCGTACAAAACCCGCACTGCGCCGCAAAATGCTGCATGAACGCCTCTTGCAGCGGGTGCAGGAATGCACCGGCGCCAAGCCCGCCCGTCGTCTCAATTCGTTGCTCGTTCGCAGTCTCCGCCAGCATGAGGCACGAGAGATGCGGAGCGCCGTCAATCAGAACGGTGCAGGCGCCGCACGTCCCTTGGCCGCAGCCGTACTTCGGGGTCAAATCGCCGACTTCACGCCGCAGGAAATCGAGCAGGTTCTGACCGTCATCGGCAAAGGCCGCCCTGGCTTCGCCGTTGAGAACAAACTGAACCGGTTTCTTGGCCATCACCGTTCTCCTACGCCGCTTCGCCAAGCAGCAGCCGCCTGAGGTGGACGGGCGCAACCTCGCGCCGGTACCACTCAGACGCCAACGCGTCAGTTGGCGGGCTCAGGCCCTGCGTCGCAACAGCCAGCGCATCTCGAATGCCGGTCTCGTTGAGGCTACTTCCGGCCAGCGCGCGCTCGACCGCTTCGGCACGCACCGGGTTCGGCCCCATGTTCCCGTAGGCCACGCGCGGCGCCCCCGTCGGCGATAGGTACGCGGCAAGCGACATCACAGCGACACCTTTCGGCCTGATCCGCGTGACTTTGAGCCACCGCAAGGCATTCGTGTCTCGTGGTCGCTCGACCGAAACGGAACGAACGATACGCCCATCAAATCGCCTGCGATCCCGCAGGAAGTCATCGATCGAGACCGGCGAAGACCCGACCGGTTCGACGGTTGCCCCCAGAGCGAGCAGCGCCGTTGCGAAGTCACCATAGGGCGGTTCTGCAAACAGGTTTCCCGCAACGGTTGCCATATTCCGGATTGCCGGCCCACCAACCGCGCGCGCTGGCGCCTCCAAAAAAGACAAGTCGCGAGAGCGGATCACGTCGGACATCGTCGCCGCGGCGCCGATCACAACGCGGTTGCCTTCAACGCGGATTTCGCGAAGGCGCGGCTCCGTAAGCCGGATCAGTTTTTGAAATGTCTGATCGCCCTCGTTGACGTCGCGCATCAGCAAGGTCCCACCGCCCAGCACGCGGGCATCCTGCTCGGAGGACAACGCCCGCGCAGCCTCCTCAACGTTCGTAAAGCTCAGCACCGACACCGTCATTGCGGACCTCCGGCGTTGTCAGCAGCGGTGGCCTCCAGCCCCATATGCGCGCGCACGGCGGCGAAGCCGGCTTCATAAATCTCGCGACCGACCATGCCTTCCAACTCGGCCTCGCGGCCTTGCGGCGTGTCGAACTGCGACTGCCACTGCCAAAACGTGTGGTCCTGGTCCGTCACAGGCAGCAGACGCACGTGCGCCACGTAGTTGAACAGCGGAACAGGCGTATCAAGCAGACAGTAGCTGAAGGCGAAGTCGAGATCGGACAGCGTCAGCAACTGCTCGCGCAATTCCGATCCATCACCGAGTTGGAACCGCCGCACGCAGCCCACGCGGTCCGAAGGGGCATTGCGCTCAATCTGGCTGGTCGCGACGGCCGGATGCCAAACATCGTGCCCGTTGAAATCACGCAGGACGTCCCAGACCGCTTCGACCGACGCTGCAACAATGGTACTTTTGACAACCTTAACCATGCCGCTGTGCTCATCCCTCGAACTGGCGCTTCAGGGCATCAAAACCGGCCTGGAACACGTTCTGCCCGATGTTGGAAACCAAGCCGTCGGCATCGTTCACGGCACATTCGAACTCTGCCGACCACTCCGCGAACGTACGGTTGCCATCGGTAATCGGTGTCAGCCGAAGCGTGGCGACATAGTCCGTCAGCGGCATCGGACTCTCGAGAATCGCGTACGTGCAGAAGAAATCGAAATCGGATAACCCCAGCAATTGTTCCCGGATCCGATCACCATTCTGCAGGCGAAAGTCGCGAATGCAGCCGACCTTGTCTGCGGGCTCGGCATTCTCGATGCGGCTTTCGCGAATTGCCGGATGCCAGCGCGGCAAGCCATTGAAGTCCCGCACGCGCTCCCAGACCCGGTCCGGCGGCGAGGGTATGACGCTTGACGTGTAAACGCGCGGCATCGTCTAGCTCCCTTCGCCGGATCGGCTCTGACCCTCGCGCGATTCTGGGCCCTGGCTTTGGCCGCTCTCGCGCGTCTCGTCGCGGCTGCTGCTACTACTGCGGCTTTCCTTCTCAGCACCCTGGGCGATGCGCTGCATGTCGCTCGCTTCGCGGATCAAACCGCCCATACGCGAAAGGTTGCCGCCTTCGATACCGAGATCCTTCAACAGATCGTCGATCAGAGGCGCTTGAACCCGATAGCGCAATGCCGAGTTGATCACTTCGTCCGTAGCATTGCGGCTTCCGCCACCGCTGCCGTCGCCGCCCGTCACACCGTCCAACTGCATGATGCGAATGTCGTTGATCTTTTCGAGCGGCTTGACCGAGGCGCTGACAATACCCTCGATGCGGGTGAGCAGATTCCGGCGGAACAACGAGTACCGTGCCTCGTCCGTCAGAACGTTCTCGGCTTCGTTCAACAGGCGCTGCGCTTCGGCCGCGACCGAACTGCGAACCCGCTCCGCCTCAGCAGCAATCATGGTCTCGTCAGCCGTCTTCTGCGCCAGCAGCACATCGATCGCCTTACGACGATTGGCTTGCTCCGTTTCGCGCGCGGTGAGAATGCGCTCTTCAGCTTCGGTTGCCAGCGCGCGCGCATTGTCCGCGTCCATCCGCGCGGAAAGCTCCTCGACGGATTTCTGATTGATGGCGATCGACTTCTCGAGGTTCGCGGTCTCCACCTCGCGCTCCCGGTTGACCTCGAGCTGGCGACGCAACGTCTCGTGCTCGATCCGTGCATGGTCAATGCCACGCTCCGATGCAATCCGGGCCCGCTCGACCTCCTCCTGGGACGCGATCTGAGCCTCTCTTAAGGCCTGCGCCACAGCGACTTGCAATTGCTCGATCGCGCGTCGCCGTTCCAGTCTGGCCGCCTCCACGTGCTGCTCACGCGTGACATCGGAACGCTCGATACTGGTCTGCGCAGCAATCTCGGCCTGACGAACCCGTGCGCGTGCGTCGACACTTTCCGCTTTGGTCTCCGCAAGCTGAATGACACGTTCTTCCTGGGCGTGTTCGATTTCGCGCGCGCGGTGAATGTCGGTGATTTCGCGCTCGCGCTGCGAAGCAATGCGTTCCTTCTCAAGATTGAGTTCGACGCCGATCCGCTGGGCTTCCACGGACTGGCGGCGCGAAATATCTGCAGCTTCCACGCTGGACTCGCGTGCGATCTCACGTTCACGCGTTGCCTGTTCCGCCGCAATGCGCTCCGCGTCGACAACACGCTCCTTCGCAATGCGAGCAGCCTCGATCGCCTGCTCAGCAGCAATGCGCGACTCGTCAAGAGCGCGATTACGGTCAATCTCACGCCCGCGCGTATCCTGATCCGCGGTAATCCGTTCGGCATCGGTTTGGCGTTGCTGCGCGATACGGGCCGCTTCAATCGCCTCGCGTGACGAAATCTCCGCAAGCTCGATCATCCGCAAGCGCTCGATTTCGAGTTCGCGAACCTGGCGATCCGCATTGATCCGCTCGTGACTGACGGTTGTCGACTCGGCAATGCGCAACTTTTCCGTCGCTTCGCGCGCTGCGATTTCGGCAGCTTCAACCGTTTGCGTCCGCGAGATTTCACGCTGACGGGCCTGCTCCTCCGTTCGCAGCCGCGCCTCCGTGATCGCGAGCTCCAGCTCCAGGCGAACTTTCTCAGTTTGCTCCCGCGCCGCGATCTCAGCTTGCTGAATGGTATTCTGGCGCTCAATTTCGCGCGCTTGTGTCTCCTGTTCGTTGGAGATGCGCGCTTGCGTGACTGCCTTTTCCTGCTCGATACGCGCACGCTCAACGGCTTCACGCGCTGCAATTTCCGCCTCCTCGATCGCGCGGGTGCGCTCGATTTCCTTGGCCTGCGTCTCGCGTTCGTTCGCGATGCGCTCTTCTCGAACATTGCGTTCCTGGAGAATGCGCGCCCGCTCCGTCTCCTCACGCGATGCGATCTCGGCGGTCTCAATGGCCTTCTGGCGATCAATCTCGCGTTGGCGGACCTCACGTTCGGACTCGATCCGTGTGTATGCGATCGCCTGCTCGTTCGTAATCCGCGACTTCTCGATGACTTCGCGGGCACGGATCTCAGACTGCTCGGCCTCGGTATCGCGTTCGGCACGTTCACGGGCAACGGCGGCGCGTTGCTGCGCGCGCAAAAACTCAACGTCACGCTCCTGCACCAGCCGGGCTTCTTCGCTCTCGCGCTCAATGTCGAGAGACTGTTTCTCAGCTTCGAGGTTTCGCGCACGAATCTGAATAAGCGTGTCTTGTTCGATATCGTTGCGAAGCTTTCGCCGCTCCTCGATATCGCGAATCAGAGATGTAAGACCTTCCGCATCAAACCGGTTCGACGGATTGAAGAACTCAAGACTCGTCTGGTCGATGTTTCTGATCGCGACCGCTTCAAGTTCAAGTCCGTTGCGCGACAGCTCCTCCTGGGCAGCCTCTTTGACGCGTGCCACGTAGACGCCGCGCTGCTCGTGTATTTCGGCCATCGACATTTCAGCCGCGATGGCGCGCAATGCCGATTCAAACTTACCGGCCAGCAGACCATGTAGATTCGTCGTATCGAGCGTGCGACGCCCGAGCGTCGAGGCGGCGATTGAGACGGCTTCACGCGTTGGTTGAACCCTGACGTAGAACTCAGCATTCACGTCAACGCGCATTCGGTCCTTGGTGATGACTGCCGCGTCCCGATCTCGCGTCACATCAAGTGTCAGCGAGTTCATATTAACCGGCGTGATGTCATGAATGATCGGCCAGACGAACGCGCCGCCGTCAATCACAACCTTCTCGCCGAGAAAACCGGTCCGGACGAACGCGATCTCCTTGGTCGAGCGGCGATAGAGCCATTGCATCACCCAGTAGATGATCGCGATGACAATGACGGCAAGAATAATCCAAAGGATCAGCTGGCCAATTAGCTGTCCTGTCATAACTTGCTTCCCCCCACTGCCGGTTCTTGATTGGGGCTTGCACCCGATCTCCTTCTGCCGATCTCGCGGAAACGGCGCGTCTGCTCCGTCAACGCGATCTCGGTTGGCAGTCTTTCCATTGATGACGCGCCATAAAAGCCATTGCAATACTGCGTATGTTCCATCACGAACGCGGCATCTTCCGGCATCGAAACCGGCCCACCGTGGACCAGAACAATCACATCCGGATTGACCGCCAAAGCCGCCTTCGCCCAGGCATCGACCTGTGCCGGGCATTGATCCAACGTCAGAGATGTCTGCGCGCCAATCGCGCCGCCGGTCGTCAGGCCAAGGTGGCAGACGATGATATCGGCGCCGGCGCGCGTCATTGCCTCTGCGTCTGCCTCCGAGAAGACGTAGGGCGTCGTCAGCATATCTTTGGCAGCGGCCTGGGCGATCATGTCGACTTCAAGCGCGAATGACATGCCGGTCTCTTCAAGGTTGGCGCGAAACGTACCGTCAATCAGCCCCACCGTTGGAAAGTTCTGAACCCCGGCAAAACCCAGCGCCTTGAGTTCATCGAGAAACCGATCCATCGATCGGAACGGATCGGTACCGTTCACGCCGGCGAGTACGGGCGTATGCTTGACGACTGGCAATACCTCCGCCGCCATTTCAACAACAATCTGGTTGGCATCGCCGTAGGGCATCAACCCGGCGAGGGAGCCCCGGCCGGCCATGCGATAGCGCCCGGAGTTGTAAATGACGATGAGATCGATCCCGCCGGCTTCCTCACATTTGGCGGAAAGCCCGGTCCCCGCACCGCCACCAATAATCGGCTCGCCGCGGGCGATCATGGCGCGAAACTTCTCAAGGATGTCTGCTCGGTTCATTGTCATTGCGTTTACCTCAACCGGTTGCCGGAACGTGGCGCCGTCCCGGTCCTGTTGGCGTTGCCATTCAACTCATGAAACGTCCGAACGACCTCAGCGGCGAACTGAGGGTCATTGACGTTAAAGGGAAGGCGGATAAGTCGTCGATCGGAACCCGCGATGAAGGTTGCCTCAATGGCAGAGAACAGAGCAGTGTTCGCAGCCGGATCATGGAACGGCTGCCCCGGGCGATCGAGCAGCGACACGCCCCCCTCTGGAATGAAGAAACGGACAGGCCCGCTCATTTGATTGAGGCGCTCGGCAATCCAACGGCCCATTGCGGCGTTCTCTTCTGCCGTCGTCCGCATCAGCGTAATCTGTGGATTATGCTCGTAGAGCGTCCGCCCGCGATAGTGCTCCGGCACCGTATCCGGGCTCGCGAAATTGACCATGTCGAGCGCCCCACAAGAGCCAATGAAAGGCACGCGTGTGCGAATAACGGCCCCAAAGCGGTCTTCGGTGGCCGGGAAAACACCACCCATCATCATGTCGCAAACTTCAGTGGTCGTGAGATCAATCACACTCTGGATGAAGCCGGCATCAACCAAACGTTCCATCGACTGGCCGCCGATCCCCGTCGCATGGAAGACCAGACAGTCATAATCGCTTTCAAGTGCCGCTTGGATCTGCTGAACGCAGGGCGTCGTCACGCCAAACATGGTCATTCCGACCATCGGCAAGTCGCGCGATTCCGTCGGCGCTGCACGTTGCGCGTTGCGCTGACCCGACACCATTCCCGCGACGGCGTTGGCGGCGTTGCGAAGTATCTGGCGGGTAATCGAATTCAGCCCCTGTATGTCGGCGACCGAGTTCATCATCATGATATCCGACGGGCCGACATAGCGGCGGACGTCGCCTGATGCGACCGTCGAGACGAGGAGCTTCGGCGTTCCGATCGGCAGCGCACGCATCGCCGGCGCAATCATCGCCGTGCCACCCGATCCGCCCATGCCGATGATGCCCGAGATCCCCGATTGACGCGCGATCCAGCGTTCGAACGCCATTGTCATGCCGGCAACCGACGTCCCACGATCGTTCGTGAACACACCGCTCGCGCCGCGCGGATGATGCGCGGCAATCAGGTGCGCCGGCACGTCTGCGCTGGAATGCCCCCCGGACGTCGACAGATCGACAATACGCGCCGGCAGACTGTGCTCACGGATCAAGTCCCGCACGTAGCGCAGCTCATCGCCCTTGGTGTCGAGCGTGCCGACGACGAGAACGACGGATTGACCCGGTCCCGCGAGAGGACGGAGTTCAACGTTGCGCTCGTCCACCCGTTGTGCGCCGTTGCTTGGCGTTGACGACACAATGCGCGCGGACTGCTCGATCAGTCGGGCGGGGACTGGTTGCGACCAGCGGTTCGGCAGCTTCGGATTGGAGTTGTAGATTCGCGAAATGCGGCTGCTCTCAGGTGCGGATGTCGCCTCCGCGTCCGCGACGTCATCAGGCAGCGGTGTGTCGTCATGCGCGTGACGTCCAACGCCGAGCAAACGCTGTTGCAGCTCCCGGTCCGCCGCCAGTCGGTGCGACTCGATAATGCGGTTAATCCGACCGTTCACCATGATCGCGACTTGCGGCGAGATGGCAGTCGCGACGGCGGTGTTTTGTTCAATCACCAGAAGGTCGATTTGCTCTTCTTCTGTGAGTTGAACGAGCAGCGCATCGATCATGTCAACGATGACCGGCGCGAGACCTTCCGTCGGCTCATCCATCACGAGCAGCCGCGGATTAAGCAGCAACGCGCGCGCGATGGTCAGCATTTGCTGCTCGCCACCGGACAATTGCGAACCGCCATTGGTGCGGCGCTCCGCGAGCCTTGGAAACGTCGCGTAGATGCGGTCAACGGACCAGCTGCCGTCGTGCCCGGCACTCACCATGCGCAAATGTTCGTCAACCGTGAGCGAGCGCCAGAGCCGGCGACCTTGCGGTACGTAGCCGATGCCAAGGCGCGCAATGTCGGCGGGTTGCCGTCCGAGCAACTCCGTGCCGGCAAACCGGATTGAGCCGGACCGAGATGGCACGAGCCCCATGATCGCCTGACACAACGTGGTCTTTCCCATGCCGTTGCGGCCGACAACGGATAGCGCGCCAGACGGCAATGTGAGGTCAACGCCCTGCAGGGCGTGCGAGGAGCCGTAGAAAACGTTCAGGCCACGGATCTCGAGTGCCGGCGGACCGGACCGATTATGCTGATTACGATCGTCAATCATGACCGCCTCCGAGGTACAGCTCCTGAACCTCAGGATCGGCTTCAATTTCGTGCGGCTTGCCTTCCTTGAAGATCGCGCCGTTGTGCATCATCGTCACGCTTTCCGAGACCCGCAGCGCCACGTCCATATCGTGTTCAATGATGATGTAACCGATATGGTCCGGCAGGCC
>JBCDAH010000087.1:0-20475 GCA_039186015.1 Pseudomonadota bacterium | reverse complement strand
GGGGAGCCCTGGCCTGCCTGTGGGGCGTCGGCAAGTCTCTTTGGAACTTGCTACGGGGATCACTCTTGAGGAAATTCCCTAACGAGCCGTTGCCTTTCGTCCGCAGCGTGTTTTCAATCGGTGTTTTGTCGGTGACAGGTTTCTGAATCGCTTGCGGATATAATCAACGCTGAAACAAATTGATACGCGAAATTCTGACAGCAGAGCCTCAGCACTTCTTGCAGTACTGTGGACTGCCATCGCCGGGCCTGCCTCGACCCGGTTCAACGAAAGAAAGACTGGCGGATGCAACTTACGGTAATCGGCTCAGGTGATGCATTTAGTTCTGGCGGCCGGCTCCACCCCTGTTTTCACGTCAGTTTTGGCACAACCAAGCTCTTGATTGACTGCGGGGCGACGGCGTTGATCGGGTTGCGTGGAGCCGGGCTGGACCCCAATGAGATTGAGACGATCGTTTTGTCCCATCTCCATGGTGATCATTTCGCTGGGATCATTTGGCTGCTCTTGTACGGTCAGCATCCGGGGCAGCGCCAATCGCCGTTGACGATTTACGGGCCTGTAGGAACGGAGCAGCGCATACGACAAGCTTACGACGTGCTCTACCCCGGAGCGGCCGACGTGCCACCGAGGTTTCCGGTGAGTTATGTGACCTTTGACGTCGACAGTGAGATAGACTTGTTGGGCGGACGCATGCGCACGTACGCAGCGCAACATCCGTCCGGCGCGCCTTCAACCATGTTGCGGTTTGAGGTTGCCGATAAGGTCCTTGCGTACTCTGGCGATACCGAGTGGTCGGACGATCTGCTGCCGTGCGCGGACCAGGCAGATCTCTTTATTACAGAGTGCTTTTCGCGTGAAAAGCCAATCCGGTACCATCTCGATTGGCCAACATTGGCGCACAACGTCCCGCGCCTGACTGCGCGTCGCATTCTCTTGACCCACATGTCCCAATCGATGCTGGACAATCCGCCGAAGCCGACAGACCCTCGCGTCGCGTTTGCGGAAGACGGACAGGTCATTGTGATTTGACGGAATCTGAGGATATTTCGGAGTGGCCCGGGCCGGTTTCGCGGGCGCAAACTGATCTTCAGGCGTTGAGCCAAGCGATTCGTGCGTGCACACAGTGCCGCGACACACCGGACGGCCCGCCGCTGCCGCACCAGCCGCGGCCGATCCTGCAGATCTCTCCGAACCCGGTTCTTGCCATCTGTAGCCAGGCCCCGGGTATGCGAGCCCATACAACAGGAAAACCGTTTGATGATCCGTCCGGCGTGCGCCTCCGCGCCTGGATGGGTGTGTCGACGGCAGAATTCTACGATGCATCACGGGTCGCGATCGTGCCGATGGGGTTTTGTTTTCCCGGCTATGACAGCAAGGGTGGCGATCGTCCGCCGCGCAAGGAATGCGCGCGACTTTGGCGCGCGCAACTGCTGGGAAGTATCGAGACGCCCCGTATTCTGCTGCTAATCGGGCATTATGCGCAAAAGTGGCATCTCGGGCGGTCGGCTGAGCGCACACTGACCGCAACGGTCGCGGCGTGGCGGCGATATGCGATATCCAATCAGGGGCCACGCGTTTTTGTCCTGCCCCATCCCTCCTGGCGGAACAACGCGTGGATCAAGAAGCATCCTTGGTTTGAGGCCGAGTTGCTGCCTGAACTCCGGCATGCCGTGAGATCTGCATTGGAGCAGTGATCATCATTGCCAGGGCCTTGTTCCAATCAAACCGATTGACCCGTCACCGCTTTCCGCAGCATCCTGACCAGCCACTGAGCCCGAACGCGGGATGATAAGCGATGACACTAGATGCGATGGACCTGAAAATCCTCGCAATCCTTCAGGAGGACTGTACGCGGCCGGTTGCCGATATCGGCAAGGCCGTTGGCCTATCGACAACTCCATGTTGGCGCCGAATCCAGAAAATGGAGGAGTCGGGCATCATTCGTGGCCGTGTCGCGCTGATCGATCCGG
Source organism: Pseudomonadota bacterium (assembly GCA_039186015.1). Taxonomy (GTDB): domain Bacteria; phylum Pseudomonadota; class Alphaproteobacteria; order Rhizobiales; family Hyphomicrobiaceae; genus JBCBWG01. The sequence continues at coordinate 18,505 of JBCDAH010000087.1, read as the reverse complement.
ACGCAATTGATGTCGGTGTTAACGTATTCGTCTTCATCAAGACGGACCAGCATAGCATGGACTGGCTGGATCGTTTTCATGCGGCCGTTTCTGAGTTTCCGGAGGTGATTGGCTTTTACCGCATGAGCGGCGAAGTGGACTATCTGCTGCGTGTGGTGGTTCCGGATATCGCTGCCTATGATGCGTTCTACAAACGTCTGATTTCCAAAGTCGAGATTTCGAACGTGACCTCAACGTTTGCTATGGAAGAATTGAAAGCGACGACCAAACTCCCGCTGGATTATGCTAAAAGGCGGATCGCGCATAACAAGCGTCGATCAGGGGACGGCTGACCGTGGACTCGACAGTGCGCTACGGCGTCAGCTCTCCGGACCAGTTGCGGTCGATGAGCGGTCGCGCATTCCTTGAAGCCATTGCAGCAGGCGATCTGCCGCAACCTCCAATCTGTCAGACAATCGGCTTTCGGCTTGTCGAAGTGGGCGACGGACGGGCCGTGTTTGTCGGCGCCACCGGCCACCACCTGATGAATCCGATCGGCTCGATCCATGGTGGCTTTGCCGCGACGCTGCTGGATTCCTGTATGGCGTGTGCCGTGCAAACCATCGTCCAGGAAGGGCAAGTTTATACAACTCTCGAGATCAAGGTGAACATGGTCCGCGCTTTGACTGCCGAGACAGGTCAGGTCACGGCGATCGGAGACGTGGTGCATGCGGGCCGCAGAATCGCGACGTCCGAGGGCCGCCTCGTCGATGATGACGGTAAGCTCTATGCGCACGGCACAACAACCTGTCTCATCATGGATGCACCCTGATCATGAACAGGCGCCAGGTGCTCCGCGGGATTGGCGCAGCCGCAGGCGCAGTGCCAATGTCCGCTGCCATGGGTGGCCTGCACTCCGTCGCCGCAGCACCACGCAAGAAACTGAAGCTGTCACCTTGGGCCTATGGCCCGCACAGCGTTGCATCCGACACGGTGCTGATGTTCCGTGGCAATGGCCCTCACACATTCTATGGCACCGGGCCGATCTCGGAGCGCGCGCCGGAGGTGCGTTGGCGATTTCGCACGTCCGTCATTCGCAACACTGTACGCGGCACACCGATGGTTTGGGCCGGAACCGGGTGGACCGGCACTGCAGTCAAGCTCGGTGATTATGTCTTCGTCGGTTCGGTTGGCGGGCACGTCTACGCCCTTGACGCTCAGCGAGGAACGCTCAAGTGGCGGCTGCGCGGCGGCGGGATGTTTAAAGGCTCGCTCTGCGCGTTTGAAAACCGCCTCTACATCGGAAACACCGATAATCTTCTGAGATGTATCGATGCTGAGACCGGTCGCGGTATCTGGCGGGTCAACACGGGTAAGGATCTCGATTCATCGCCGTGTGTGATTGATGGGCGCCTATACATTGCTGGCGAGAACGGCAACTTGCGCTGCCTTGACCCGCGCACCGGGCGTCAGATTTGGAGGCGGTTCGTTGGCGGGATCGGTCCTGGAACACTGCCGGGCTCAAATGGCTCCGAAACGTCCCCCGCGGTCGCGGATGACGAAGTCTATACCGCAACATACGACGGCATCCTCTGGTCGGTTGACGCACGAACTGGAGATGTGCGCTGGAAAGCGCCGACCGGAGATGACACCGACGCCTCGCCGGTTATTTACGATGAGTTCGTCTACGCAGCCGCCGAAGAACGCGCGCCGTACATCAATTGCTACGCGCGGGAAACCGGACGCCGCGTTTGGCGCTATGACGGATCTGCGCGCGGCTATTATTCAACCCCCGCCATTGTCGACGACCGCGTCTACGCAGGCGCTGAGGATGGCCGCGTTCATTGCGTCGCCGCGCGCTCTGGTAAGCCGATTTGGACGTTCGGGACCCGTGCGCCGGTTTGGTCATCGCCGTGCGTGGTTGATGGCAAAGTCATCGTCGGCTCACGCGACCACCACCTCTATTGCATTGACGCCGGTGACGGCCATGAGGTTTGGAAGGTGAAGCTCGACGGCCGGGTTATCTCTTCGCCCTGCATTGTCGACGGAACGATCTGGATCGGCACTGCAACTGGCTATTTCTACTGCTTGGCGGCGTGACTCTGATCCGACGGGACACGTCTGCGGCCCTCAATCATCGATCACCGCACCGCCGATGAAACGCGTTTTGCCGCGAACGAGGGCAACGGTGTCGCCGTTGGCCTCGTTCCAAAGCCTTACGTCGTAAAGACCGTTACGGCCCTCGCGCCAAACCTCAACCGCCTCGGCGACAAGACGGTCTCCAATCAAGCCGGGGGCGACCCAGTGAATCTCGGCCGACGCCGAAACGCCACGAATGTTCTGAGCCGCGTTGGCCGTGAACCCGAAGCAGAGATCAGCCAGCGTGAACACCAAGCCACCTTGCATAACGTCGAACGTGTTCGCGAACTCCGGTGTGATGGCCATCGCCAAGCGCGTACGCCCGCGCTCGGCTGCAACGATTTCGATCCCAAGCTCGAGAAATGCCGGATTTCGATCAGCCATCCAACGCACAATTTCGAGCGCGGATGGCCGTTGCGGTTCATCGGCTTGTATAGGTTGACTGTCGGACACGGCAACCCGGGTCCGGATCAGGACTTGTCGGCATTGTTCAGGCGCGCCAACAGGCTCGACGTGTCCCAGCGCCCGCCGCCCATTTTTTGGACCTCTGAGTAGAACTGATCGATCAGAGCCGCGGCCGGCAGCGACGCACCATTGCGGCGCGCTTCGGCAAGGGCGATGTCGAGGTCTTTCCGCATCCAGTCGACGGCAAAACCGAAATCGTACTTACCGTCGCCCATCGTCTGCCACCGGTTCTCCATCTGCCAGGAGCCGGCAGCGCCCTTCGATATGGTCTCCATAACAGCGGGCAGATCCAGACCGGCCTTTTGCGCCATATGGATGCCTTCTGAGAGGCCCTGCACCAGTCCTGCAATGCAGATCTGGTTGACCATCTTGCAAATCTGCCCAGAGCCGGTCGGCCCGATCAACGTGACCTGGCGCGCATAGGAGTCAATCACGGGCTTGGCGCTGTCGAAAACGGATTGCTCGCCGCCAACCATGACCGTAAGCACACCGTTCTCTGCACCGGCCTGCCCACCGGATACGGGTGCATCAAGAAATCCGAAGCCCCTTTCGGTTGCGGCTGCGTTGAGTTCGCGGGCCACATTGGCGGATGCCGTTGTGTTATCAATGAACACCGCACCGGACTTCACGCCATGAAATGCGCCGTCTTGGCCGATCGTCACGGAGCGTAAGTCATCGTCGTTACCCACGCAGCAGAACACGTAGTCGGCCCCGTCGGCCGCCGCTTGCGGCGTTGGCGCGGCGCGGCCTGCGCCGTATTCCGCAACCCATTTGTCCGCCTTGGCCAACGTTCGATTGTAGACCGTGACGTCGTGGCCGCCCTTCTTCAACAGATGGCCGGCCATCGGATATCCCATCACGCCCAGACCAATGAATGCGACCTTCGCCATTGCGCGTCTCCGTCCCTTATCAATCTCTTCAAGTCGTAGAGGCGTCTTAACCGGCTTAACGGCTCGCGGACAAGGCCGGAGCGGCCGATCGCCCAATCGCGTCGTCCGCGACAAGCGCTATGACGCGGTGAGTGGCAACACATTCGAGTGTTTCACCTGTCCCAGCGCAAAGCTGGATTCGATGTTGGCAATCCCATCCAATCGCGTGAGCGTGTCTTTCACGAAACGCTCGTAGTCGGCCAGGTCTCGTGCAACGACGCGCAGAAGATAGTCGCGCGGCCCCGTCATCAGGTAGCACTCCAGCACTTCCGGGCATCGACGCACAGCGGTCTCAAACCGCTCCATCGAGGCTTCATCCTGGCGCTCAAGCTTGATCGAAACAAAGACGCTGACCGGAAGGCCAACCCAAACCTGATCCACCAGCGCCGTATAGCCGCGAATGATGCCGGCCTGCTCCAACAGGCGGAGGCGACGGAGGCATGGCGATGGCGTCAAGCCAACCGCCTCTGCTAGCTCGGAGACGGTGATGCGGCCGTTCTCTTGCAGGGTTGCAAGAATGCGCCTGTCGACATTATCCAACGCAAAATTGGCCATTTTCGCCACTCATCGCTCCAAGAATGGCAATATCCGCCAAACTTGCCTGAATTCCTAGCCGAATTCGCAAACCCTGTGCGCGGAACATGCTGTATTCTCTCGCACGAACCAGGAGTCACATATGGCCAGCGCCATTCAGCCAAGTGCGCCGACGCTCGCAGACGTGGAGGCGGCCGCAAAACGCATTTCGGGCGCCGTCGCGGCGACGGATTGCGACTACAGCCGCACACTATCGGCCATGACCGGCGCTGAGATCTGGCTGAAGTACGAGAACCTGCAATTCACCAGCAGTTTCAAGGAGCGGGGTGCCCTTAACCGCTTACTGGCACTCAGCGATGAGGAGCGGGCGCGGGGTGTGATTGCGATGTCGGCCGGCAACCATGCGCAGGGTGTCGCCTATCATGCCGCCCGGCTCGGGATTCCCACCGTCATCGTAATGCCGGAGGGAACACCGTTTGTAAAAATCAAGAACACGCGGCGCCTTGGGGCACAGGTCGTGGTCACCGGCTCCACGCTCGAAGATGCAGCTGCGGCTGCCCATGACCGGGCCAAGCGCGACGAACTGTTGTTCGTCCACCCCTATGATGATGATCGCATCATTGCCGGGCAGGGAACGATCGCACTCGAAATACTGGACGTCGTTCCGGATCTCGATGTGCTGGTCGTGCCGATTGGTGGTGGTGGCCTCATCTCTGGCATCGCGATCGCCGCCAAGGCCAAGCGCCCTGATATCCAGATCATTGGCGTGCAGGCTGCGCTGGTGCCCGCAGCATACAACAGGATCAAGGGCACCACTCTGCCAATGCGTGCGGATACGCTGGCGGAGGGTATCGCTGTTAAGGCGCCGGCGCCACGAACGCTCGCAATCATGCGCGAGTTGGTCAGCGACATCGTCCTCGTTGATGAGCCGACACTCGAGCGGGCGGTTGCCACTCTGATCGAGATCGAGAAGACGGTCGTCGAAGGCGCCGGCGCGGCCGGCCTGGCGGCGATATTGTCCGAGCCGGCACGGTTTGTCGGCCAGAGGGTTGGGCTTGTCTTGTGCGGTGGAAACATCGACACGCGCCTTCTGGCAAGTGTGCTCACCCGGGAGCTCGCGCGCGTCGGCCGCCTGGCAGAATTGATCATCGATATACAAGACAGACCGGGCCAACTGGCACGCGTCGCCGACGTGATCGGTGAAGCCGGTGCGAACATAGTTGAGGTCGCACACCAGCGCACGTTCACCGACTTGCCGGCGAAAGCGACCATCCTGGAAGTCGTGATCGAGACCCGGGACAGGACCCACCTGGATGATACGGTGCGTGCGCTGCGTGCCGCCGGGTTTGATCTGAAAGTGAACATGTCCGATCGCGGGGAACGCCCATGAGAACGATTGGCTTGATCGGCGGCATGAGCTGGGAGAGCACGCGCCTCTACTACGCTGCGATCAATGAAGAGGTGCGTCGTCGCAAAGGCGGGCTGCACTCCGCGGACATGATGATCCATTCCGTCGATTTTGCGCCGATTGCCGAGATGCAGGCCGCCGGGCAATGGGATATGGCGGGCGATTGCCTTGTCGAGTCCGCGAAGCGTTTAGCGGGCGCTGGTGCCGAGTGCATCGCGGTTGCCACAAACACCATGCATAAGCTGGCGCCGCGCATCTCAGAAGCGGTGCCGCTTCCGTTCATTCACATTGCCGATGCGACATGCGACTCGCTGATTGCGGCCGGGCGCCAACGTCCGTTCTTAATGGCGACGCGCTTCACAATGGAGCAGGATTTCTACACCGGCGTCCTCCGCAGCCGCGGACTCGATGTCCAGATCCCGGGCGACGCGGATCGTGAGTGCATTCACCGCATTATCTACGACGAACTTTGCCAAGGAGACATGCGAGACACGTCCCGCGATGCCTACGTGCAAATCACCGAACGCGCCGCCGCACAGGATGCCGATTGCATCATCCTCGGCTGCACGGCGGTCGGCTTGTTGTTGTCGGACGCCAACGCAGCTTTGCCGACATTCGACACGACCCTGATCCACGCCCGCGCTTTAGTCGACTTTGCGCTTGGCTCACCCCCATCCGCCGCATCAACAACCTGATCCTTCGGGAGCTGCTATCATGGACGGAAGCGCGACCAACCAGTCTCATCCGAAATCGTACTCTGACGATACGTTGGCGATGCTGCGCGAGCTCGCGCGCAAAGTGCTCTGGCTTTCCACCTATACGATCCATCATGCCAATCACGAGGTCGCGCGTGATGACGGGGTCAAGGTCGGCGGTCACCAGGCATCGTCGGCGTCGTTGGCCACGATCATGACAGCGCTCTACTTCCACGAGTTGCGGCCGGAGGACCGGGTGGCCGTGAAGCCCCACGCGAGCCCCGTCTTTCACGCCATTCAATACATGCTGGGGCAGCAGTCCGTCGAGAACCTCAAGAACTTTCGGGGGTTCGCTGGCGCACAGAGTTATCCTTCCCGCACGAAAGACGCTGACGACGTAGACTTCTCGACCGGATCCGTCGGCCTGGGCGTCGCCATGACGGGGTTCGCAAGCCTGGTGCAGGACTACGTCCACGCAAGAGGCTGGAGTACGGATTGGCCGAAGGGCCGGATGATCTCGCTGATGGGCGACGCCGAAATCGACGAAGGCAATATTCATGAAGCACTTCTCGAATATTGGAAGCACGGCCTAACCAATACGTGGTGGATTGTCGACTATAACCGCCAGAGTCTCGACAGTGTTGTCTCCGACCAGCTGTTCATGAAGGTCGCCGGACTGTTTGAGAACCTCGGCTGGGAGGTCGTTCTCATCAAGTACGGAAAGCTGTTGGAAGCGGTCTTCCAGCAGCCAGGCGGCGACCGCATCCGGCAGTGGATTGATGAATGTCCGAACGATCTCTACTCGGCACTCGTGTTTCAGGGTGGCGCCGCATTTCGCGAGCAAATGACAACGGACCTTGCAGGCGATGACGACGCGCTTGGCATTGCCGCCAACCATGACGATGCGCAATTGGCGCGCCTTATGACCAACCTGGGCGGGCACGATCTCGAGACCGTGCTGGAGACGTTTGCTGCCGCGCCGACCGACAAACCCGTCTGCTTTATCGCCTACACCATTAAGGGCCTGGGTCTGCCGTTTGCTGGCCATAAGGACAACCATGCCGGCCTGATGACGAAAGGACAAATGGACGGCTTCCGCGCGGAGCAGGGCATCGCCGCCGGCGACGAGTGGGATCGCTTCGCCGGGCTGTCCATCGCGCCGGCCGTCATCAACCGCTTTCTTGACGATGTTCCATTTCGCGCGAAAGGTCAGCGCCGCCTTCATGCGCCGGCCGTTCCCGTACCGGAGCAGTTCGCGCCGCCCGCTGATCAAAGAACGTCGACCCAGGCCGGTTTCGGCAAACTTCTTGATGGTATCGCCCGTGGCGGCGGACCGCTGGCCGATCGAGTTATCACAACATCGCCTGATGTGACGGTGTCAACCAACCTCGGACCGTGGGTCAACCGCAGAGGCCTGTTCTCGCTCAGATCGCGCGAGGACGTTTTCAAGGAACGTGGCTTGATGAGCCCGCAGAAGTGGGAAATGAGCCCAAATGGTCAGCACATCGAGCTCGGCATAGCGGAAATGAACTTGTTCCTTCTGCTTGGCGCTGCGGGCCTATCCCATAGCCTGTTTGGCGAGCGTCTGATTCCCGTGGGAACGCTCTATGACCCGTTTATCTCCCGCGGTCTCGATGCCCTAAATTATGCCTGTTATCAGGATGCAAGGTTCATTCTGGCTGCGACGCCATCCGGCATTACTCTGGCACCGGAAGGTGGCGCGCATCAGTCGATTGCCACGCCGCTGATCGGCTTGACGCAAGACGGCCTTGCGTCCTTTGAACCCGCCTTCGTCGACGAACTTGCGATCATCTTGCACTGGGCAATGGCCTACATCCAGCGCGATGGCCGTGAAGATACCGAACAACACTGGCATCGGGACGAGAAAGGCGGTTCAGTCTATCTGCGTCTGTCAACCCGGCCGATTGACCAGCTACCGCGCACGGTCTCAGAGACGTTGCGCGACGATATCGTATCCGGCGGATATTGGCTGAGGCAGCCGGACGCCGGCACAACCCTGGCCATCGTCTACACGGGCGCCGTTGCACCCGAAGCGATCCGCGCCGCTGGCCTGCTTGCGGAAGACAAGCGCGGCGTCGGTGTTCTCGCAGTTACATCAGCCGATCGCCTGTCAGCGGGGTGGCACGGCGCCGAGCGCGCCCGCGAACACGGACGTACCGATGCGGCCAGCCATGTCGAAAATCTGCTGAGCGCGCTGCCACGCGATGCCAAGATTATTTCGGTCTGCGACGCACATCCTGAGACGCTATCGTGGATTGGTGCCGTCCAAGGCCACAAGGTTCGCGCCCTGGGCGTTGAGCACTTTGGCCAGTCCGGTTCCGTGCCCGAGCTTTATGCGCACTACGGCATCGACACCAACGCGATACTTGCCGCAGCTGAGGGTTTGATATCGAAGCGCGTTCGCTATCGTGAAATTTAAGCTGAGCTGAAAACGGGAACTGCGATCTAGCACAAACCGTTAGGGATAGCCGCGCGAGGCGGGGCCGTCAGGTAGGTCCGCCGCTCCCTCACAGGGAGCTCCAATAAGACCCCTGCAAGCTATAGCGAACCGTCAGGCCCCGCCAACCCTACTCTACCGCTTGGCCTGCTGGTTGCGCAAGCATCTGGAACAACGGACGTCGGACAAAAGTGGACCGCAAGTGGGCCGCTTCATAAGGAACACGCGGATGAGCTGGATCAGCGATCTGAATGAACTTGAAGCGATTTATGGCAACCCTGGCAAAGCGGCAACGGTCAAAGTCGCGACATCAATCACGGAGACTTACGGAAAATTAATCGCGGCATCACCGTTTTTGATCCTCGCAACGGCCGGTACCGACGCATTGGATTGCTCGCCACGGGGTGAGCAGGGGCCGGTTGTACGCGTTCAAGATCCCACAACCCTGCTGTTGCCGGATCGGCGCGGCAACAACCGGATCGACAGCCTGCGCAACATTGTTCGTGATCCTCGCATTGGGCTACTATTTCTTATTCCCGGCTCCGGAACCACGCTTCGTGTGAACGGCACAGCGCGCATTTCGCGCGATGAGACGCTTCTCAAATCGTTTGCCGTTGGCAGCCACGAACCGCGAACGGTTATGGTTGTCACGGTCGGTTCTGTCTTTTTTCAGTGCGCACGCGCGATTGTCCGATCACGGATCTGGGAACCGGAGTCTCACGTTCCAAAAGACGCGATTCCGACGCCGGGCCATATCCTGGAAGCGCAATCGCAAGCGACAATCGATGCCGCGGCCTATGATGCGGAATGGCCAGAGCGCGCCCGCCGCACACTCTGGTAGCCGCAGTCCAGATTGCGCGCTGTCTTATGAACGTCCGAATCAGCCGAAGAAGCGGATTGCCGTCGGCGCATTCCGCCACTAGGTTCCGCGCCTACGCGAGCAATCGAGGATCGTACTCATGATCGACTTCTATACTTGGTCAACTCCAAACGGACGCAAAGTCTCGATCCTCTTGGAGGAGTTGGGCCTCCCATACACCACCCACGCAATCAACATCACCAAGGACGAGCAATTTGCTCCCGACTTCCTGGCAATCTCGCCGAACAATAAGATACCGGCGATTGTCGATCGCGACGCGGACATCGCGCTGTTCGAGTCTGGGGCCATCATGGTCTATCTGGCTGAAAAGACAGGCCGTTTTCTGCCGTCTGCTGGCGAGCCGAGAGCCCGCGCCATGGAATGGTTGATGTGGCAGATGGGCGGTGCTGGTCCGATGCTCGGCCAGGTGCATCACTTCGTTAAGTTTAATGCCGGCAAGGCGCCCTACGCCGAGGAGCGTTTCAGCAAGGAGGCACAGCGTCTTTACGGCGTGCTCGATAAGCGCCTGAGCGATCACGAGTTTGTAGCCGGCGACTATTCGATCGCAGATATGGCGACTTGGCCGTGGATCTCCCGTTTCGAATGGCAGCAGATCGATCTGAATGAGTTTCCCAACGTGATGCGGTGGTATAAGGTTATGGCAGCTCGAGAGGCGGTTCAGAAAGGGTATGACGTACCCGTGCCGCAGTCCGGCATCCCGATGCCGTCTTGACGATGACAGGCTCAGCTTTGCTTGGCAAAGCGTGAATATAGTCGCGACGTGGAACACGCTAAAGGATGGCGGGAATGTCCAGGGAATTGAACTTTGAAGGGGTCATTGCGCCGGTCCTGACGCCATTCGGCGAGGACGGAGCACCCGACTCCGAACGCTTTGTCGAACATGCCATGTGGTTGTTGGATAACGGCTGCAACGCGCTGGCCCCGTTTGGCACGACAAGCGAGGCAAACTCGATCGGGCTCGACGAGCGCATGGAACTGCTCGAGGACCTGGTCGATGCCGGCGCGGAGCCGACCGCGATGATGCCGGGTACGGGCACCTGCGCGGTGTCGGACACAGTCATGCTGACGCAGCACGCGCTTGATCTCGGCTGTGGCGGTGTGCTCATGCTGCCGCCGTTTTATTACAAGAACCCGAGTGACGAGGGCCTGTTTCGCTACTTCGCGGAGGTCATCGAAGAAACGGCGGACGAAAACCTGTCGATCTATCTCTATCATATCCCGCAGGTATCGGGCATCGGCTTCTCGATCGATCTGGTCAAACGGCTGAAGTCCGAATTTCCTGAAACGATTATCGGTCTGAAGGACTCGTCCGGCGACTGGGACAACATGAAGGCCCTGCTCACTGAGGTGCCGGAGCTGGAAATGTTTCCGGGATCCGAACTGTTTCTGCTCGACGGCCTTCGCAACGGTGCTGCCGGGGTCATTTCCGCGTCTGCAAATGTGACGGCAGACAAGCTGCGGCTGCTCTATGACGACTTCGCAGTTGAAGATGCGGATGCACAGCAGGCGAAAATCTCAGCACTGCGGAAGGCGATACAAGGCTTTCCAATGATCCCGGTTCTGAAAGCGATCGTGGCACATTACCGGCAGGATCCCGGTTGGGCCCTGGTGCGCCCGCCGTTCGAGGCACTGCCCCCGGCAGAGGCCGAAAAGGCAGTGGTCATGCTTGCGCAGGATCATGGCTTAAAATTGGATGTTTCGATCGCGGCCTAGTTTGCGGCGGTCATCCTCACGTCTCGTCTCTCAATCGGCTCATAAAAAGAAAGCCCTCCCGTATGGGAGGGCCGAGAAGGTTAAGGAGAGATCAAGACAAAAACTTAAGGCGCGTCCGGTCACTGACGTTCACGTTCGACCCATTCAACATTCGTGCCACTTACGCTGTGCCAGGATACTCTAGACGTGGTAATTGCAGACCAAAGCATTAAACCGCCAGCAATCACAAAGCACCCATACGCGCACAATTTTGCGATACTTTTATTCGGTTTAATCGGATCCAGATCCATTGCGTCGGCGCCCATGAAACTTATGGATCTGTATACCGAATGAGTTTGTGGTTGTCGACCTGTTTAGAATAGCAGGATTAATGCTCAAAAGCGTATTTTAAGAGTTTGTTAGTCATCTGTCATTGAATGTTATTGGCAATTTTTTGCTAATTCATTGATGGAGAAAATCTTATTGGCACGGCCGTACAACTTCGACGTCGGAGTTGTGCGGCCGCGGTAGGCTCAAGCTCGGCTACGTAGGCCGCTGATCGTTTGCTTCGGCGAAATCGCCTCAGGATCTGTCTTGAGTTCTATGATTGCAGGCGCATTTGCAGACAGCGCCCGGTCCAAGGCAGCGCCAAAGTCATCCGTCCGCGTCACCGTCTCGCCATGGGCGCCGAAACACTGCGCAAAGGCGGCGAAATCGGGGTTTTTCAATTCGGTTGCAATGACCCTTTGCGGATAATCGCGCTCCTGATGCATCCGAATGGTGCCATAGATGCCGTTATTCACGACAATCGTCACAACATTCGCGCCATATTGAGCCGCGGTTGCCAGTTCTTGGCACGTCATCATGAAACACCCATCGCCGGCGAGTGCGATAACGGGACGATCCGGTGTCGCAATCTTCGCGGCAATGGCTGCCGGCAGACCGTAACCCATTGATCCAGACGTCGGCGCGACCTGCGTCCGCCAACCTTTGTAAGCATAGTAACGATGGAGAAATGCCGCGTAGTTACCCGCGCCGTTACAGACAACGGCGTCGTCCGGAAGCAAATCCGACAGTTTGGCAATCACGTGATCGAGTTTCACATCGCCCGGCACGCCCAGCGGTTTCAGGCTTGCAAGAAAGACGTCCCGCAGGCGTTGCACCCGCTCTGCGGCACCAGGGCGCGCTTGGACGTCGAGCTCGGACAGGGCCGATACAAACTCGTCTGCCGATGCGGCAATGGGAATGTCAGAACGATAGACCGTACCGAGTTCAGACGGATCAGGGTGGACATGAACCAGTGTCTGCTTTGGCTGCGGAATATCCAGGAGCGTGTAGCCGCTTGATGTCATTTCACCAAAGCGCGCGCCGATGGTGAGAAGAACGTCGGCCGACCGCACGGCGTCTGCGAGTTCCGGTTCCACGCCGATACCGACGCAGCCCACGTAGTTCTGATTCCGGTTGTCGACGTAGTCCTGACAGCGAAATGCCGATGCAACCGGAATTTGCGTGCGTGTCGCGAAGTCCTGAAGGCGATCGCGGGTCTCCGCCGACCAGCCCGGGCCGCCAACAACAATCAACGGCCGCTCAGCCGACGAAAGGCGCGTCTGCAATTCACGCATAGCGGTGGGCTGAGGTGCCGCCGCCGCAGGGCGGGCTGCAGGGGCGACGACATCTGTGCCCGAGGCGCCGGCGAGCATGTCTTCCGGAAGGCCAAGGACGACCGGGCCGGGCCGTCCGGATTGGGCCACGTGGAACGCGCGGCTCACGTACTCCGGAATGCGCTTGCTGTCCCGGATGACGGCCGCCCACTTCACGAACGTGCCGAACAGACCGCCGACATCGACTTCCTGGAATGCCTCTCGGTCTTCGTGATCGCTTGCCGGCATGCCGAGAAACAGGACCATCGGCGTCGAGTCCTGCTGCGCCACGTGCAAACCACTCATTGCATTCGCAGCGCCTGGGCCGCGCGTCACGAAACAGATGCCTGGGCGTCCGGTGAACTTACCCCAGGCCTCAGCCATCATGGCCGCGCCGCCTTCCTGACGGCAGATAATCGTTTGAATTCCGTCCGCCTCGTGAAAACCATCGAGCGCTGCCAAGAAACTCTCGCCCGGCACTGTGAAGATTGTCGAAACGCCCTGCGCTTCGAGTTGCTGCACCAGACTGCGTCCACCGTGTGCCAAAGCCTCATCCTCCGATGATGTGTCGATCTGTTCTCCCGCAGGACAGTACCGCCACAGGCGCCAGAATTGAAACTCTATAGGAGCATGAGTGCCCCAAAACAGGGCGCATTGCTGCAATGCGTGCTTTACATTTGGCACGATACCCACTAATCGCATCGGCCCTCTGGGAAACCCGTGCCACGCGACACCCGCGTTTTGACTGTCGAGGATATCCGCGATGGACCGCTATGCGTCTGCATTAGCTTTTCTTGCCGCAAACAAGCCCAATCGACCTGTGCTCGGATTGCGGCCGCACGCCGCCGCGCGCGCGGCGCGATGGTTTCTGGACACATTCCCGGGCGAGGTGGCCTATGCCTACAAGGCCAATAATTCGGTGTTCCTGCTCGGTGCGTTGTACGGTGCGGGGATCCGAAATTTTGATGTCGCATCGCTACCGGAGCTGGAGGACGCGGCCACGATCCCGGGCGCAACGCTGCATTTCATGCATCCCGTGAAGTCCCGCCCCGCAATCCGGCATGCGTATCATGAGTTCGGCGTGCGACGATTCGCGCTCGATAGCATGGACGAGTTGCGGAAGATCCAGGACGAAACGAACCATGCGACGGACCTGAAACTCTTCATCAGGCTCGCCGTGCCGGCCAAGAATTCAAGCATTCCTCTGGAGCGCAAATTCGGCATTGCCGGCCCGGACGCGGTCGAATTGCTTCAGGCGTGCCGCCAAGCCTGCGACGACCTCGGCGTCACCTTTCACGTCGGCTCACAAACCGCGACACCGGATTCGTACGTCACAGCGCTTCAGACCGCGCGCAAGGTCATTGTCGAGGCCGGTGTCGTGATCGACGCCGTCGACGTCGGCGGCGGCTTTCCGGCCCGCTACGATGCCCAAGGCCCTGCCCCGCTGAGCGAATTTGTCGAGACCATCGAAACCCATTTCGAGGATATGCCGGTAAGTCACGACTGCGCGCTCATTTGCGAGCCCGGCCGCGCGCTGACCGCAGAGGCCGAGAGCCTGATCGTGCGCGTCGATGCTCGGCGTGGGAATGAGCTGTTCATCAATGACGGCGCCTACGGAGGCCTGTTTGACGCGGCCCACTTCGGGTTCAACTTCCCGGCGCGACTGCTGCGCGAAGACACGCCAAAGGACGCCCTGCTTGAACCCTTCATTCTCTGGGGGCCGACGTGCGACTCGGTCGACCGCATGGACGGACCGTTCTATCTCCCCGGCAACGTTCAGGAAGGGGACTACATCGAGTTCGGCAACATGGGCGCCTACGTCCGCGCGATTGCCGGCCGGTTCAACGGCTATGGCGACTACGACGAAGTGATCTTCGACGACCCACCGATGTTCTCGATGTTTGAGAGTGCGACCGGCCACCTCGCGCAGCACGCATAGCCCGGCCGCGCGACCATGCTCACCTATGCCCGGCCGGAACAGAGTTTTCTGGAACCTGATCGTATCGACGTCGATCGTCCCGACAGTGCACAGGCCGTTGTGATTCCCTTCGGGCTTGAAGCAACGGTCAGTTACGGCGGCGGTACGGCGAAAGGGCCGGAAGCCATTCTGGCCGCCAGTCACCAGCTCGAGCTGTTCGACGAGGAATTCTGGCGCGAACCCTACCAGGACTACGGCATCGCCACCCTCGAGCCGCCGGTGATTGCCAAAGACCAGGCCGCGGCCATCGCCCAGATCGGAGACCTCGTCGGGAACATGCTTTCGGCGAACCGATTTCCCCTCGTGCTCGGCGGCGAACATGCACTCACGGCCGGCGCTGTTCGACCGTTCCTGCAACGTTATCCGGATCTCGCGGTCCTCCAGTTCGATGCACATGCCGACTTGCGAGATGGCTACCTGGGCGAACACTACTCGCATGCCTCGGCCATGCGACGGGTCCTCGATCATACCGGCGTTGACATCATTTCCGTTGGCATCCGCGCACTGAGTGCCGAGGAGGCCGCGTTCTATCACAGCCATCGCGACCGCATCGCAATCCACTTCGCGAAGGACATGACGTCGTGGTCGCTGGACGAGATCGTCGCTCCGCTTGCCGGCCGGCCCGTCTACGTGACGTTTGACGTTGACGGCCTGGACGGCGCGTCCATGCCGGCCACCGGAACGCCGGTGCCTGGCGGCCTAAGCTATTGGCAGGTGCTTGAGATTCTGCGCAAGACCGCTCACGCCGCGACACTCGTGGGGGCCGACGTCGTCGAACTCGCGCCACGAGACGGGCTGCACGTTTGCGATTATACCGCCGCTGCCATTGCCTATAAGATTATGAGCTATGCGCTGTCGCGCCCGTTGCCGACGTAGGATTGGCAGGGCCGCCTGTTTCCCAACAAGATGGCGCGCCGATCTGCATCTTTTTGCCGGCGGAAACGTCTCCAGGGTGAAACAGCAGCAATGGAGATGATCCATGACAGCGCCAGACTCTGCCTCTCGTGAACTTGCGATCGCGTTTCTCTATCTCGACCTGACGCACTGCACCCGATGCGGCGACACGCGCAAGGCGCTCCTCAGCGCAATTGAAACGGCCGCGCCGGCCCTCGACGCATTGAACACGACGATCAGCCTCAGCGAAACGCACATTACGTCCTCTGAACAGGCGCGTGCGCAGCAGTTCTCGGTCTCGCCGACGGTGCGCATCAACGGCCGCGATATCCAACCGGAACGGCATCAGTCGCCGTGTCAGGAGTGCGGAGATCTATGCAACTGTTCAGACGGAATGGACTGCCGGGTCTGGGCGTGGCGCGGCGCGATGCATACGTCGCCGCCGGTCGCGTTGTTCGTCGATCGGATCCTGCGGGCCGCGACGGAAGCTGACGCAGCAGCTGGGACGGCCGTGCACAAGGCAAGCAGTGTCGATGGTGATATCGAGACTATTGATCGGTTCTTCAAACAGGCGCCGGAGCCGGCGGCCTGCTGTGCCCCTGGATGCTGCCAATGAATGTGATCCCGGATGCGCGCTGGGCCGATGCCGTTGACGGACTGCGGGCCGTTGTCAGACGGCGCGGCGTTGCCCTTGATGACGTGGACGACGTCGTTCAGTCCGCCATCGAGCGGGCGTTGCGGCGCATCCATATGCTGGAACAGCCGGACCGGTTCGATGCATGGCTGAAGCAAATTGCGGCCAATGCGGCAATCGACCAACTGCGTGGCGCCCAGCGCCGCGCACCCGAAGACGACTGGGCGGAAGCCGCAAACGTTCCGGCCGGCCACGATCCCATAGATCCGCTGCTGAGTTTCGCAGACTGCATCGCACCCATGCTCCACCTTCTCAGGCCCGCTGACTCCGACGCGGTTCGGCTGAAGGACTTAGACGGGCTGTCGTTTGCTGACCTGGCAGCCATGTGGTCCGTGTCGGTGCCGGGTGCCAAGTCGCGCGTGCAACGGGCGCGACGGCGACTCGCTGAGGCACTGATCGGGTGCTGTGCATCACTGGCGAAGCATCCGCGAGACGTGGCGGCTGAGGCACCGTGTGAGCCGCCATTTGCCGCCGATTGAGCGACGTTTCACTACGCTAGTTCATTGACCGCTTTTCGGTTCCCTCAACCAATCTCCATGGTCTGAGATGTGCTGATTGGCATTTCTCGACAGACACGAACTTGGCGTGTTCTGCCAATAGAATGGCGGGATCAGCGGGATCAGCGTTGCTATTTGACAGGAAACAGAGGTCGAACAATTAACTTAGGAGATCAATCATGACGCTCTCTGCCGGGAAAAGCAAAGTAACCTTCAAATCCTTTGGAATGGATTTGGTTGGCGATCTCTACCTTCCTGAAGGTTTTGATGTGAACAATACATATAAAGCCATTGTGGGCGCCAGCCCGTTCCCGCAGGTCAAAGATCAAATTCCGGCAACCTATGGACCGGAAATGGCCGCAAGGGGCTTCATCTATCTCGGCTTCGATTACTTGGGTATGGGCGACTCCCCCGCGCTTCCTGGCCAGTTCAAACAGTCTCGCTACATGTTTCGACTGATTGAAAACACTTGGGATGCCGTTTCCTACCTGGGCACGCTTCCCTTCGTCGATGAGATCTATGGTCTGGGCGTCTGCCAAGGCGGCTCGATCATCGCATCGGCTGCCGTGACGGACCACAGGATCAAGAAGATCGCCATGGTGTCCGGCATGATGGCAGCCGACGAGTTCCAATGGGCCGATAGGGAGTTGGTCAACCAGCAAATCGCGGCCTCGAACGCTTCAAAGCAAAAGATGTTTGAAACGGGAGAGCCCGATTATGTTGCTGCCATCGGACTCACCGATCATGAATCTCGGGAAGAGTTTCTTGGGTCGGGTGTCAATCCAATGGCCGCTGAAACCTATGACTATTATGGAAGGGACGGGGTCAAAGGACCGAAGGCGGTTCCGAACTACACCAGCATGCATATTGGCGACCAAGGCATGCAGTCTCTGATTTCGATCGGCGAAGCCTATGCGGACAAGATCGTCCAGCCTTCTTTGACCATTTACAGCAAGTCAGCCTGGACCGCTGTTTGCTCGACCCAGTTTGTCGAAAAGCTCACCAACGAGCATGAGGAACTGGCCTTCGATGAGTTCAGCCATGTCGATTTTTACTACAAGCCAGAGGCGGTGAAAGCGTCAACCGACGCCGTAGCCGAATTCTTCAACAAGTGAACCGATTGCGTCGAGGTCATCCGATGACCTCGACCTTCACTTTCTTCCCGCGGATCTGACCCTTCCCCATAACATCACCAGCCAAGTCGGACCACCTAGATGTCATATCTGCCTGCGCACGACTGCTCCAGCGTTGAGGTGTGAAACATCCAAACAGTTTGGCGTGATCTGCTATATGGCTGGCGTGAACTGCAAGGCACACTCTTAAGATAAGAAAAGTGATCAGATGAGACTAAACGCATAGAGTAAAAAGGTGATGCAAGATCGCGTTAAATGCACGGATGAGTTCTGGAATGCCGCAGAAGGGATCGGCCTCAAGCGCTCAGCTATTCTGCGCGAAGCCAAGCTACCGCTTGCGCTAGGCACCGACGGGGCAATCATGACCACGGATCAAGCGTTTGATCTGTGGCGGGCAATTGAAGCCTTGGGCGGGCCGGACGCAGCGCATGATCTGACCATCGGAACGAACACGGGCGCGCTGCCCCCTAACTTCATCGTTCTTTTCCAT
>JBCDAH010000086.1:0-20496 GCA_039186015.1 Pseudomonadota bacterium | reverse complement strand
GGCGCCGTCCGTTTGCGCGCGACAATGTTTTTGGCCATGGCTTTTTGCCCGTTGCTGTTGGGGTTGTTGGCTTTATAAATATTTTGAAACGACCGCGATTTATCCCCGGCCTTTACCGACGTCTCAAGCTGCCGAACAAGCTCAAACACTGTCCCGGATGTGTCGGCGGACGACGCTGCAATGCGCACACCACTCAAGCCGGTGCCGATTTGGGGCTCGTTATCGCAAAACAGCTCTTCGTAGAGTTTTTCGCCAGGGCGCAGGCCGGTATAAACAATGTCGATATCAATACCGGGTTTCAGGCCGCTGAGCACGATCATGCGTTTCGCCAGATTTAGAATTTTAACCGGCTCGCCCATGTCCAAAACATGGATGTGTCCGCGGTAGCGATCCGTTTCGAGCGCAACCCGTGTGGCGTGCAAAACGAGTTGAGACGCTTCCGGAATGGTCATGAAGTAGCGGGTCATGTCCGGGTGGGTGACCGTTACGGGCCCGCCTGCGCGGATCTGTTCCTCGAACAGTGGGACGACCGAGCCGTTCGAGCCCAGAACGTTGCCGAACCGGACCGTAACGAACCGTGTCTCCGACTCCAGATCGAGCGCCTGACAATAGCGCTCGGCCATCCGCTTTGACGCGCCCATGATGTTGGTTGGGTTGACCGCCTTGTCCGTCGAAATCAGGACCATGGCCCGCACACCGACTTCACGTGCGGCATCGGCGACGTTGCGCGTGCCGATCACGTTTGTTCTGAGACCGGCCAACGGCTGTCGTTCCACGATCGGCACATGCTTCAGCGCAGCAGCATGGAGGACAAGGTCAGGACGCCACTGGGCAAAGAGTTCCGACATGGCGGCGCGGTCGCGGACGTCGGCAAGGATGGCGTCACGCGCGATCTCGGGCGCCTCGGCTTCGAGACTGCGGTCGATTTGGTAGAGATTGTGCTCGCTCAGCTCGACGAGGATGATGCGCTTCGGCGCATACTGCACGACCTGCCGACAGAGTTCGCCACCGATTGAGCCGCCAGCACCCGTCACAAGCACCGTCATGTCGCCAATCAGATCGCGCAGGGCTTGCGTGTTGAGGTCGGCGGACGGTCGGCCCAGCAGGTCTTCAATGCGCAAAGGCGTGAGCTCAAAGTCCTCACTGCCATGGCCTGACATGTCTTCCTGAGCGGGCGCCTGAAGAAGGTCATACCCGTTGTCGGCGCCCCATTCGATAATGCTGTCGAGGACGCCGGGCGCCATTTCACTGCGGTGCTTGGTCACGATAATGCTCTGCAGCGGGCGACCGTCACGCGCGCATTTCGTGACGATGTGCTCAAGCTCCCCGAGCGAACCGATGACGGGAATACCGCGCATTGTCATGCCGGTACGCCGGTTGCGATCGTCGAATACGGCAGCGACACTGTAGGCCATGTTCGGCCGCTCGCTCACGGCCTTGATGAACATTTCCGAACGACCGTCCGCACCGATCAAGACGGCCATTTTGCTTCCGGCGCCCTCGGCGCGCCGTTGGATGCTGCGGTTGCGGAACACCCGATAGGTCAGACGCGCACCGGCCATAAGCAGGATCAGCAAGGCCCACGCCGTGACGAGGGACGTGCGCGGCATCGCCTCCAGTCTCGAATACAGGAACATGAAGGCGAGGAAGCCCAGGGTCGCGAAGGAGGCCGTCTTCACGATCGCAATCAGATCGGCAATCGACGCATAGCGCCACAAGCCGCTGTTCAAGCCAACGATGCGCCCAGTCATGCCAACCAATGCCATGAACACGGCGACACCGGTCAAGAACTCCGGGCTGGAAAGGATCGGCCAGGCCTGTTCGCCCAAGCGGAGATACACGCCGGCAGCCATCGCCGCGGCGCCAACAAGCATGTCGTACGACAAAACAAGCAGGCGGATGAGTAAGGCGCGATCAATAATGCGCTGACCAGGATGCGCTGCAGAAACGGAGCTTCGGCCGGCTGCTTGCTTATGAAAGTTCGCTTGCTGCTCTTGATCAGCTAACACGGCCGTTCGACCCCGATATTCACAAAGCAAATGATGGCGCACGCACAAATCTGACTGTCGTGCTGCCTCTATTGCAGCGGCACGCCGTGTCAGGCCGCGCCCCTTAACAACAGTTTGATGAATAGAGGAGGCAGACCGTGCCGTAACGGGTGGGAAATGTAATAATTGTGCAAAACGGATCGGCCTTAGCGAACGGTTCGAATCATGTTGCAAAATGATCTTTGGAAAACCTGTTCGTCGTTGCCTGCAACAGCCGCGCGACAGCATGACTTGCTTGCCTGGGCGGCGCGCTTCGTCGCGAAACACACCTGTATCGCGCGCGCCGAACGCCGTTGTTGGCTCGTCGAAGTCTTAGAGGCTGTCACGGAACTTGTTGGTAATCGGATAGCGGCGATCGCGACCGAAGTTCCGAGATGAGATCTTCGTTCCGGGCGCTGCCTGCCGCCGCTTGTACTCGGCAATGTAGAGCAGGCGCTCGACCCGCTTCACGGTTTCCGACGCATGCCCGCGCGCCACAATGGCCTCTGCGGCAAGCTCGTCTTCGACCAGACATCTCAGTATGTCATCGAGGACGTCGTACTCGGGCAGGCTGTCCTGGTCGGTTTGATCGGGCCTGAGCTCGGCCGATGGCGCCTTGGTCAAAATGTTCACTGGAATGACGACACCGCTTGGGCCCAGGCCACCGGCCGGACAGTGCCGGTTGCGCCAGTCTGCAATGCGATAAACCTCTGTTTTGTAGAGGTCTTTGATCGGATTGTAGCCACCGTTCATGTCGCCGTAGAGGGTCGCATACCCCACCGACATCTCGGACTTGTTTCCGGTCGTCAAAACCATGGCACCGAACTTGTTCGATATCGCCATCAGGATTGTACCACGGGTGCGACTTTGGACGTTCTCTTCCGTGACGTCTGACTCGCGGCCGGCGAATAGATCGCCAAGCGCGTCGGTGAACCCCTGAACCGGTTTGGCGATCGGGACGATGTCGTAGCGAACACCGAGCGCCTCGGCACAGGCGGCAGCGTCCGACAGGCTTTCGCGGGATGTGTATTCGTAAGGCAGCATCACGCAGTGCACGCGGTCTGGCCCCAGGGCGTCAACGGCAAGTGCGGCCGTGAGGGCGGAATCGATCCCGCCGGACAGACCCAGCACGACACCCGGAAAGCCGTTCTTATTGACGTAGTCTTTGAGGCCCACCATGCACGCCTGATAGGCAGCGTCATCATCAATGGCGACAACTGCCCGTTCACCGGTCGCGCAAACCCAGCGACCATCCGCATCGGGTGACCAGTCGGTCATGGCAACCGTCTCGGCCCAGGCCGGCAGTTGAACAGCGAGCGTCGAGTCGCGGTTCAATACAAAAGATGCGCCGTCGAACACCAGCTCATCTTGCCCGCCCAGCTGATTGACATAGGCAATCGGCAAGCCTGTTTCCGTGATCCGGGCCACAGCCACATTCAAGCGGACATCCGGCTTGCGCCAGTCGAACGGCGAGCCGTTGGGGACCAGGAAGAATTCTGCGCCAGTCTCTTCGAGACACTCACACACTTCGTCCGTCCAGATATCTTCGCAGATCGGCACGCCGATCCGGGTGCCGCGAAAATTGATCGGGCTCGGCAATGGGCCGGCGGAAAACACGCGCTTTTCGTCAAACACACCGTAGTTGGGCAGATCGACCTTGTAGCGAACGGCGACAATCTCGCCGCGATCGATCAGCACTACGGCATTGTAGACATGATCACCGTCCGGCCAGATCGTGCCGATCAACAGCCCCGGGCCGTCCGTAAACTCCGTCGCGAGGGCCTCGATTGTTGCGCGGGCCGCCGACGTGAAAGACGGCTTGAGAACCAGATCCTCCGGCGGGTACCCGGTAATGAACAATTCCGAAAAGACCACCAGATCCGCGTGCTTGGCGGCCGCGACACGATGAGCGTCGCGCACCAGTTGTGCGTTCCCGGCCAGATCGCCAACGGTCGGGTTAAGCTGCGCCAGCGCGATCTTCAACGTGCGGTTCGTGTCAGCGGTCAACGTTGTCTCCTAGTGCGTCTCAAATCTTAGCTGGAACCGACCCAAACCGCTCTGCCCCATCGGCGTCTTTGGTCCGTTAAATCTGCATGGGTCCCACATCTGCAGGTATCTATATGCGGACGATGGGCAGGGTTTGGACGGCATGGAAAACCAGAATGACCACCAGGATGGACATCAGGTTCCCAATTAAAAAGTAGTTCTTCGCCCGATCGTTGTTGTCTTCATCTGCGAGGCGGTTGGCAATTTTCAGTGCGCCGAACGCAATCAGAATTTGCGGAAAGCCTGACAGCAGCCCGACCAGCACAACAAGTCGTTCGATGGCGCCCTTGAACGTTTCAATCGAGAAGATGTACCGCCCAGCGTGCGGCCCAAGCCAAAAGCGCAGCGCGTAAAACACGGGTAGGCCCACCACTTCGGCCATGGCAAACCATGCCAAGGTGTTGGCAACGAAGATTGCTTCGGCAGTCATCTCGGCTCCGTCTTCTGCGCCACCAGCTGTATGGCCGACCAAACTGCCTGGTATTCCCTGATCAGGAGGTTTTGTCGTCGCCGCCAAATCAGAGATCTGTCCTTTCCAAGTGCACGGGCGGCCTCCGTGTCGTCGTCGATGTCAAGCAGCGTTGCGATCACGTTGGCATCTTTTACCGACCATCGGCGTGATAGGCCATCGACTGCGGTAAACAGCTCGGCCAGAACCGCATCGCCGTCAGGGTCTCCGGTTTCGAATTCAAACCTGCGCCGATTGCGGGATTTCTGCGATAGCTGATCGCGCGCTCGCGTCAGGCCCGGGCCGAGCATGCCGTGTGCGATATCCGGATTAATGTCTGTTTCGATCAGGCCGAAAACATAGGAATAGCGCAGGCGAAACGGCCTTTGACGTGTCCATCGATCGCGTTCGAGGTGCCGCACGATGGTCAATGCAGCCGAAAGTGACACCACAACACCTTGAAACTCGTCACCAAGTGTCACGACGAAGGGTGATAGAATGCTGTCGGCAAAGTCTGCATTCACGTTAGCAACCGCATCGTTGAGCTGCGCCTGCAACGCGCTGCCGGTGTGGGAACGACTGCCAACGACGTCCGCCATCAGGATATGATGGTCTCCTGCCAAGCCATCCTCATCGTTGCATGTTTTATGCAGCAAGCCTTGTTGTTGCACTATTTATGCATCAAATGACGGGTGAAACAAGCACCGGAACGTGTGTCCAGCTGACACACACCGTCGACTGCGCGTCACGACGCGAAGCGGTGTCGGCCTTCGGTTGCGGCCATGTCCATTTGAAACATCGGGTCGAGCTTGGCCTGGCGGTCATACAACACGGTGCCGACCGCCATGGCGAGGTTCAGGCAATGCCGCGCCGGTATCGCCACGAAACGATGGCAATGGCGCAAGGAAACGGACGTCAGGGAGCCATCCTCCGGCCCGAACACGTAAAGCGCGTTCTCCGGATGCTCGAAGCGCGTCAACATCTCGCTTTCCGGCCGCACCTCGATGGCCACTGGCGTGAGGTCTTCGAACTCCTGAAACGGCACATCCGTCCGGCGCCAGTCAACGGACTTGTAGCCTTTCATACGTTCTTCGCGCGGGAGACGGGACCACTCGGCGAGCGCCGTATCCATCCTGTCGCCTGTGTAGCGCATCTGCTGAACGCCATAGGCGGCGCAAGCACGGACAACAGCACCCACGTTGTGCGGGTACTTTGGATTCATCAGCAGAATCGCCGCCCGTGCCATCACCTGGCTCCAACTCAAGGCTTACGCGGTTGCCGCTTGAACCGTCTCGCCATGCGACAAGCGATCCTGCTTCAGCCGCTCAGCAATCAAAAATGCCAACTCTAGCGCCTGGTCCGCATTAAGGCGCGGATCGCAGTGCGTGTGGTAGCGGGCCCCCAGATCGGACTCGCTGATGGCCTTGGCACCGCCCGTGCACTCGGTCACGTTTTGCCCGGTCATTTCAACGTGTACGCCGCCGGGATGTGTTCCTTCGGCCCGGTGGACGTCGAAGAATGTCGTGACTTCGCTTAAGATACGGGCAAACGGCCGAGTCTTGTAACCGTTGTTCGACGTCAGCGTGTTGCCGTGCATCGGGTCGCAGGACCACACAACTGAACGCCCTTCGGCCTCGACGGCCCGGATCAATCCCGGCAATCGATCAGCCACCTTGTCGTCACCGAAGCGACAGATCAGGGTCAGCCGACCGGGCTCATTCTCGGGATTGAGACTGTCGATCAGCTGGATGAGCCCGTCGGGTTCGAGGCTGGGCCCGCACTTCAGGCCGATCGGGTTCTTGATGCCGCGGAAGTACTCGACATGCGCGTGATCGGGCTGGCGCGTGCGATCGCCAATCCAGACCATGTGGCCTGAGGTTGCGTACCAGCTGCCCGAGGTCGAATCGAGCCGGGTCAGGGCTTCCTCGTAGCCCAACAGCAGGGCCTCATGGCTGGTGTAGAACTCTGTCGTCCGCAGCTGCTGAACTTTGTCTGAGGTCATCCCACACGCACGCATGAACGCAAGCGTCTCGGTGATCCGGTTCGCCAGTTCCTCATAGCGGTGGCCTTGCGGGCTATCGGCAACGAAGCCCAAGTTCCATTGGTGAACCCGTTCGAGGTCGGCAAATCCACCCATTGCAAATGCGCGGACGAGGTTCAGGGTGGCCGCGGACTGACGATAGGCCTGAATTTGCCTGTCGGGATCCGGCGTTCGGGCCTCTTCCGTGAATTCCGCGCCGTTGACAATGTCGCCGCGATAGCTTGGCAATTCGACATCGCCCTGCTTTTCGACCGGAGACGACCGCGGTTTCGCAAACTGCCCCGCCAGGCGGCCGACTTTCACCACCGGCATGGAGCCGGCGTAGGTCATGACAACAGCCATCTGAAGGAAGACGCGGAAGAAGTCGCGGATGTTGTCGGCACGATGCTCGACAAAGCTCTCCGCGCAATCTCCGCCTTGGAGCAGAAAGGCGTTGCCAGCTGCGACATCGGCCAGCTTCGCCTTCAGGTCGCGCGCCTCACCTGCAAAAACGAGTGGTGGAAACGTCGCGAGCCGCGCTTCAACGCTTTCAAGTGCTTGTGCGTCGGGATAGTCGGGCACCTGGACGATCGGCTTGCGTCTCCAGGTTTCCGGGCTCCAGGCGGCCATCGGATCCTCCGATATCTGTGATGGTTACAGAAGGCTATGTCTAGCAAGAGTGTGGCTTATAGGCTTTTGCACAGCCCCCGGCTAGTGTGGTGGTCGAGAAATTCGCCGTCACTTGCAGCGGCAACGAGAGCGAATCTCTCGATCTGAATCACACGAGCAAGCTCGTGATTGTCGTGTCCCTTTCAATTCCGAAATTCGCTATGGATCTCGCAAATGAAAGCAGGCGAATTTCGGAATCGGGACACGACGGGCTTTCGGCGGGCCGGTAAATCGCTCAAAATGACGAACCACGCCGCCTATGCGTGTAACGAACAGGGTATTGTCCCCACACGTCGATCCCCAGTCCCGGACCAGCGCCGGCCAGCCCGCGCGTAAATCTCGTCCTTGGGTTGCGCACGCGGCTGCTGTGCAAGCAGCAAACCCGACAATCAGTTGCCGCGCGACAGGTTATTCAGACTTGCTGAAGCCAAAACTTGGCATTGGGGTCGCCATCGTGCCATGGGGACGGCATGTCGCGTTCGTGAGTCGCTCCTCCAACTCCGCTGCAATCCGCGCGGGCTATCCGCGCCTGATACTGGAACCAGATCCATGATTCAGGATGGCAAAATCTTTGTCGGCAAGAGCGTGAAGCCCGAGTATCTGGATCTGCGCCTTGCGAACCGGCACGGTCTCATCACTGGTGCGACCGGCACCGGTAAGACCGTCACCATGCAGGTCCTGGCGGAAGGGTTCTCGGCGGCCGGCGTTCCCGTGTTCGCCGCCGACATCAAGGGCGATCTGTCCGGCGTCGCCGTTCCGGGTGAGATGAAGCCGTTCATTGAAAAGCGGAACGCCGACATCGGGCTCGAAACCTACACGAACAAGGGATACCCCGTCGTATTCTGGGACGTGTTCGGAGAGCTCGGGCATCCGGTTCGCGCCACCGCGAGCGATATGGGACCGCTACTGCTCGCCCGCCTTATGGACCTCAATGAGGTTCAAGAGGGCGTTTTGACCATCATGTTCCGGGTCGCCGAAGACGAGAACATTGCGCTCCTCGACATCAAAGACCTGCGCGCAATGCTGAATGACATCGCCGAGCGGCGGGAGGAGCTGTCGACGAAGTACGGGAACGTGGCGGCTGCTTCCGTTGCCGCGATCCAGCGCAGGCTGCTTGTGTTGGAAGAGCAGGGCGCCGATCAGTTCTTTGGTGAGCCGGCACTGGCGCTCGCCGACTTCATGCGGACGACCTATGACGGCCAGGGCTTCATCAACATTCTGGCCGCCGACAAACTGATGCAACGCCCGCAGCTCTACGCCACGTTCCTGTTGTGGATGTTAACAACGCTTTGGGCCGAGCTGCCTGAGGTTGGCGATCAGGACAAACCGAAGCTCGTGTTCTTTTTCGACGAGGCGCATTTGCTGTTCGACGAAGCGCCAAAGCCTCTACTGGACCGTGTCGAACAGGTTGCGCGTCTGATCCGCTCGAAGGGCGTCGGCGTCTACTTCGTGACGCAAAATCCGCTGGATGTGCCCGACACGGTGTCGTCGCAGCTCGGCAATCGCGTCCAGCATGCCTTGCGCGCGTACACACCAAAAGAGCAACGCGCTGTTCGTGCGGCCGCCGAGACGTTCCGCCAGAACCCGGAAATCGACACAGAGAAGGCGATCTTGGAGCTCGGCGTCGGCGAGGCACTGGTCTCGTTCCTCGAAAACCGAGGCGAGCCGTCCGTTGTTCAGCGGACGTTGATCCGTCCTCCGGATGCCCGCATTGGGCCGCTCTCGGCTGACGAGCGCGCCGGCTTCATCGCGCGCAGCCCCGTGGCTGGCAAATACGACACCATGGTCGATCGCGAGAGCGCCCACGAGATCGTAGCGAAGCGCGTGGCGCAGCGCGCGGAGGCGGAACGCCAGCTTGAAGAAGACAAGAAGGCGAAGGAGTCGAGCTGGGCCAACGTGGTTTTCGGGCGCGGTCCACGCGGCGGTCGTTCACTGGGCGAGCAGGTCGCCCGCGATGTCGGCCGCTCGATTATGCGCCGGATTATCCGGACCGGCATCAACTCCGTCTTGCGAGCGGTCGGCATTCGCGGCCGTTAAGCACAACGTTGCTGAGTAAAGAGCTGCCGCGCAATCAGCGCAGATCTTCGAAAAACTGGCCCACGTTATCGCCCGCGAAAATGCCCTGGCGCGGGGACCGTTTGACGGCTTTGAGTTGCACCGGTTTGGGCCTGCGCCGTGTTGGTATGACTTCCGGCGGGACTTTCGACCAGCCGCGCCCGGTCCGGCCCAAATGGACGCCGAGGTCAAACAGCTTTTCTTGATAGATCGGATCGAAAACTTCGTTCGGTTTCCAAGGAAATGTGACGGGTACGGATACGAAGTTGAAGTCTGCGCCACCGTCACGTGCGCGACGGAAGATGCGATAGATGTTTGCCTCGGACTGGTTCAGCAGCAATGTCGAAATGGCGCGCCCGGCAATCGGCAACGTCTTCTGATCGGTTGCTTTGTACGCCGGGGCCAGTTTCCCGTTCTTGATGAGAAAAATCCGATACAGCGGCGGCCGGTCGAAGAAGCGATTGAAAGACCGAAGCGGTGCTTGTACCGGCGAGACGAAGACTTCGCGCGTAATGCCGCCGTCCACGTGCAACTCGTCGTAGCGCTGGCCGTCGGCGTTGACGGCGATCCGAACCGGCGGGAAGACGCCGGGGATGGCGGCTGAGGCGAGAACGACCCTGTGAAACAGTGCCATTGCACCTGGCGCTTTGCTGGCCGCCAGGGCGCCAAGGTTCCAGACGACAGGGCGCTGGGCATCGAGGTTCGTTGTCAGCACAAACAAGAAGCGGCCGCGGCGATACTCTGCAGCGATCTCATCCAGCACTTTCCGGTTCAACAAACGCGCGATCAGCGCAGCAAGCGGGGCCGTGTCGACCAAAGAGTCCCCACCGAACAGTCCCGGAAGGCCGGAAGCGCGGATGAGCTGCTTGGTGTCGTACTTCGTCCAGACTTCACGCAAAACCGGATCGTAACGCGGGCCAAGAAAGGCGAACGGCGCAATCAATGCGCCTGCGCTGACGCCGGTTACGATTTCAAATTCCGGTCGTCGGCCGCTCTGGGTCCAACCAATCAGGATGCCGGCACCGAACGCGCCATCAGCACCGCCGCCCGATAGCGCAAGGATCTCGACGACGCGGCGTCCTTGCACCCGGGTCGCGCGTTGGGCCGGCTGCGGCAGATCCGGAATGGATCGCCGGAACGCAGCCACGGGATCTTCTGGAACCTCATCACCCCAGAAACGCACACCACGGACATTCGGAATCTCCGCCTGTGCAGTTAACGCTGCAGGTAACGGATTGCGTTGCCCAATAAAACCCGCGCAGCCGCCGACGATCGCCGCGGCGACAAACGACAGTGCAATTGCAATACGCGGTCTCTCACCAAGCATCGATCGTACGCGAACTGAGCTGTGAGCGCAGCACGCCGGGTCAGACGTGCACGTTCACATGCTGCGGCTTTTCACCTCAGATCCATAGCGGGTTTTATGCGTCCGTGGGCACGGGTCCAGCAGGAAAGTGCCGGCTTGTTGCTCAAGCGGCACGCACGGCAAGGCGCGTCAATCCCGGTTGAGCTGCAGAAACTCAGCGTTAATCTCAATTTGGATTTCATCGGACACGAGCGGCGCACTGCGCGAGATTCCCCAGTCGCTGCGCTTGATCGTTGCACGTGCTGTAAACCCGGACACCCACTGACCGCGATGCACGGGATTGAACGGCGCGAGGGGATGTTCGCCGGTGTAGTTCCAGGTCACGTTCAGTGTAACGGGCTTCGTGATACCACGCAGTGTCAGCTGCCCGTCGATTTCACCGGTTTTTGGCCCAAGTGCACGGACCGCGCTGCTTCGAAACATGATGCGCGAGTATGTCTTTGCGTCAAAATAGTCAGATGACTTGAGGATTTTATCGAGCGCGGGAACGCCCGTATGCAGGCTGGCGACCATCGCCGTTGCTTCAACGGAGCCGGCCGTTGGTGTCGTCGGCGAGAACTCGAGGCTGCCGTAGATCTCTGTAAACGTCCCAGACTGCCGCGAGACGCCGAGGTGATCCCACGAGAAGCGAATCTGGGTATGCGCGGGATCAAGCTTCCATGTATCGGAGCCGGCTGATGCCGGCGTCGTCAGAAGCCCGAAAAAGATCAAAAGCGCGGTCACAAGGGCCGCGCCATGTCCACTACCGTCCTGAACCGATCGTCTCATATCTACGGCCTTTCGGCGAAAGAGATCTGGCTGCAATCGTAGCGGCATGGCAGCGGGCTTGACGCCGAGCCTACAGGCCCGCTGCCATGCCGCCGTCGACCGCAAGTTCAGCGCCTGTGATAAAGGCAGCATCATCAGAGGCCAGAAACAGGGCGGCGCCGGCAACATCGTCCGGCGTGCCGAACCGGCGCAAAGGCGTCTGGTCAAGCAAGGCCTTGCTGATCATGGGGTTGCGCAGAACACGGCTCGTGAGCGCGGTGTCAATGAATCCTGGGGCCAGCGCATTCACGCGAATGCCAAGTGGTGCGTATTCGACGGCCAAGGCGCGGGTGAGGGCGGACACGGCGCCCTTGGTTGCGGCGTAGCCGGCGAGTTGTCGCAGGCCGCGATGCCCCATGATCGAGGCGAGATTGACAATTGCCCCCTGGCCTGAAGCCTGGAGCAGCGGAAATGCGTCCCGCGCCACACGAACGACCCCGTCCAGGTTGACCTCGCGAATGCGCACCCAATCGGCGTCGCTCATATGGCGAAAGTCTCCGCGCACATTCAGGCCGGCATTGTTGAACAGGCAGTCGAGCCGTCCGTGCGTCGCTGAAATCTCCCGAAATAGCGCTGAAACATCCTGACCGCGGGACACGTCGCAGACCACGGCTGTCGCGGCACCACTGCCTGTGCCCGAAATGTGCTTCGCAAGCGCGTGCGCAGCGTCGCCGTCAATGTCTGCAAGGACGACATGGGCCTCTTCGCGCGCAAGCCGTTCGGCGATCCCTCGTCCAATACCTGTTGCGGCACCGGTAACCAGTGCAATGCGTCCCTGAAACCGTGCCATGCTTTAAGATGCCGTACGCTATGCTTGCCAAGTGTTTGTCGCGAGGGTCGTCGGGCGCCTCGAACATGAGACACACCGTCGTTCAGCCCGCGGGCCCGTCATGGCCAATAAACTCTAACTCAGGCCGTGGCGAATAGTTGGGGTCCGCATCGTTACCAGTTCTTCCGCCGCACTTGGGTGCAACGCCATCGTCGAGTCGAAGTCGGCCTTTTTGGCGCCAAGTCGCATGGCAATCGCCGCAACCTGAACGATCTCGCCGGCATCCGGGCCGGCGATGTGACATCCGACCACCCGGTCGCTGTCGCGATCGACGAGCAGTTTCATGGTCATGCGCTCAGTTGAACCGCCGAGCGTCGCCTTCATGGGGCGGAAACTTGCCTTAAACACATCCAGGTTGGGGTACTTTTCCAGCGCCTCATGCTCCGGCATGCCGACGGTTCCGATCTCGGGCGTCGAGAAGACGGCCGTCGGGATCATCTCGTAATCGGTCGTCCGCGGCAGGTTGCCGAATTCTCTGTCCGCGAACGCATGGCCCTCGCGAATGGCAACGGGCGTCAGGGCAACGCGGTCCGTCACGTCGCCAACGGCAAAGATCGATGGAACCGATGATTGCGAGCGGTCGTTGACGATCACCTCGCCCGCTTGCCCGAGTTCCACGCCGGCCGTTTCCAATCCGAGACCTTTGGTATTCGGTGACCGACCGATCGCAAACATGATGTGATCGGCGTCCAGACGACCGCCGGATTTCAGATGGCCGATCAAACCGTCCGGCCCGCGTTCGATTTTTGCGAACACGTCGTTGGTGACGATCTTGATACCGCGTTCACTGTAGGCGGCGGTGACGGCGTCACGCATGTCTTCGTCAAAGCCGCGCAGGATCTTGTCGCGGCGATAAATCAAGGTGGTGTCGACGCCCAGCCCGGCGAAAATCCCGGCGAACTCGACAGCAATGTAGCCACCGCCGGCAACCACGATCCGCTTCGGCAGGGTTTCGAGGTGGAACGCCTCATTCGACGTGATGACATGCTCAATGCCCGGCAGCGCGTCATCGAAGTTCGGCCATCCGCCGGTTGCGATCAGGATTTTGCCGGCCGTGACCTCCCGGTCCGGCTCGAGAAGATGAACGCTGTTCGGCCCCGTCACAACCGCGCGTGTTGCGAACGCTTCCGCGCCTGCGGCCTCAAGATTGCGCTTGTAGGCCGCTTCAAGCCTTGCGATCTCCTTGTCCTTGTTGGCGACCAGGGTCGGCCAGTCGAACGCGGTCTCGCCAACGTGCCAGCCAAATCCGGCCGCATCTGAGAACTCTCCGGGAAAGCGGCTGGCATAAACAAACAGCTTTTTCGGCACGCACCCGCGGATCACGCAGGTGCCGCCGAACCGATACTCTTCCGCCAGTCCGACTTTTGCGCCGTGCGTGGCCGCAATGCGCGCCGCGCGCACACCGCCGGATCCTACACCGATCACGAAAAGATCATATTCGTACGCGGTCATTGGCCTCTCCTCAACTCGTTCCGCACCGAAGCGGCTCAGCCGCGAGCAGCCGTCACCCTTCGTCCTGTTCCGGCGCTGTGATTTCGGTCACACCGCTTTCGCCGGCGATAAAGGCCGTATCGGCAATGCCCAGAAACAATCCATGGTCGACGATGCCGGGTATCAGGCTGAAAATCTCGGCAAGCAGCTCCGGCTGCCCGATTTCGCCGAACGCACAGTCGAGAATGAGATTGCCGTTCTCCGTGACGAACGGTTTGCCGTCGCTGGCCCGGCGCAACGTGATTTCGCCACGACATCCGGCCTCACCGGCCAGGGCGTGGATCATGTTGTGCGTCACCCGGATACCGAACCGCGTCACTTCAACGGGAAGCGGAAACGCGCCGATGGTCCCGACCAGTTTTGAGGAATCGGCAATTACAACCATGCGCTCAGACGCCGCCGCGACAATTTTCTCGCGCAGCAGCGCACCGCCGCCGCCTTTAATCAGCCGGAGCTGGCGGTCGAGTTCGTCCGCGCCGTCAATGGCGAGATCGAGAAACGGCTCGTCTTCGAGTGTCGTAAGCCGAAGCCCGACGGCCTCCGCTTGGGCGCGTGTGGTTTCCGACGTGGGAACGCACAGAACGTCAAGCCCGGATTTGGCGCGGGCGCCGAGCAGATCAATAAACTTGGCAGCGGTTGAGCCCGTACCCAAGCCGAGCTTCATCTGAGGTTTGACGAGGTCGAGTGCCGCTTCCGCTGCACGCAATTTCAAGTCGTCTGCGTTCATGCCGCGGCCTTTCCTAAAGAGAGCGCAACCAATCTGATCGTTCCTAGGGAGGGTCGGCTGACGATGCAAGCGCGTCGGCTGTGCAGTTGATGTGTACCGTGCTATCGGCCCGCGTGGTCCAGATCCCATTGCGGGTGGCGGAAGCTGCGCCGTCGCGCGCGGTCTGATCGAGCGTTAACCTTATGATGTCGAGCGGATTTCTCGATCCGGCGCATAGACATTGGCCGGGAGCTTCGGCCATGAACGTTGGGACCAAGAACTTTGGAACGTGAGCCAATGCGGGCCGGCACAGATGAGCGAACGCAAGCTGAACGTGGAGAGGGCGATGACCGGGCGTTTTATGGGACTTACAGTTGCGTTTGATCTTGACGGCACGCTGATTGACACGGCGCCGGACCTTATAGCGACGGCGCAGGCGGTCATCGCAAAGCGCGGTCTCGGCCCTGTTCCAGAGGATGTCATTCAGCCGCTGATCAGTTTTGGCAGTCGGCGCATGCTTGAAGCGGCGTTTGCGCATCACGGCGTCATAACGACATCTGCAGAAATCGACCGGTTGTTCACAGCATTTCTTCAGCATTACCGCGACAATATAGCCGTCCACAGTCAGCCCTATCCCAAACTCCGCAACGTCCTCGAGCATTTGAAACGCGAGGGCGCTGCGATTGCCGTCTGCACCAACAAGCTGGAGAGCCCGTCCCGTTTGCTGCTCGATGCGCTGAGTTTAACAAATGCCTTCGCGTTCATTGCTGGTCGCGACACATTCCCGGTTCACAAGCCGGACCCAGGCCATCTCATCGGCGCGATCGAGGGAGCCGGTGGCATTCGGACGCAGGCGGTGATGGTCGGCGATAGCGATGTCGATGTGTCAACGGCAAAGGCCGCAGGCGTGCCGGTTATTGGCGTGACGTTCGGCTACACGCCCGTTTCCGTTCGCGAACTCGGTTGTGACGCCGTGATCGACCACTACGACGAGTTCATGCCGATTATTGATCAGATCGCGCAGCGCCTGCTGAATGACGGTGGTCCGGAGACGACACGATAGCTGAGCTGCATAACCGAGCTGGGCGGCCGCACGGTTCATACGGCCGACCGTCGCCTGGCTGCGCGACGTGTCGAAACCTACTCATGTCAGGTCAGGAAAAACACTTCTAACCGGAAGATAGGGTCGCCACTGCGCCACAATCGGGCGGCAGGTCGTATGGGCAGACATTTGGTTCTGCAGAGCTGCCCCATAGCTGCCGAAGGGATGCTGTGCGACGCAATGAACACGTTGCGCGTTTTGGACGAAACAAGGCGGGCATCCCATCAGATTGTTTGTCGGGCCATCAGATTGTTTGTCGGGAGTGCTAATGTGGCCCTGCATGTTCCATAAAGCGCCACATACGTCCCAGGAGGAATAACGATGTCGATCCGTTTTGCGCTTCCAGCTGTCGCGGCCCTTGCTGTGCTTGCGCCGTTGACAGCCGCACACGCCGAGACAGTTGAAGACTGTCTCAAAGCGACATTTGATGTCGCGAAAGTCGCACAGGAAAAGAAGCCAAGCGACGCGCAAATCAAGTCACTTGAAGCAAGTTTGATGAAAATCGAAGAACTATGCGACGGAAAAAAATTCTCCGACGCCGCCGCCGCCCGCAAAGATCTTGAAGCGATGATTGCCAAGCTTTAGTGCGCAACCGCTTCAGGTGGACGCGCAAGCGCGTCCACCTGAAGCGTCGGCTGATTTTTTTACGCTACCGCGTTTCGTCTTCCGCACGATTATAGATGTCATCTGACCGTTCGATGTCGTCCTCGCCGAGGTATGTGCCGATCTGCACCTCGATGACTTCCAGCGGAACTTTCCCCGGGTTTTCGAGACGGTGCCATTGCGTCGCGAAAATGTAGACGCTCTCGTTCTCCCGAACGAGTTTGGTCGTGTCGCCGATCGAGACCTGGGCTGTGCCTTGCACCACGACCCAGTGTTCCGAACGGTGGTGATGCCGTTGCATGGACAGTTTGCCGCCAGGTTTGACGTGGAGCTTTTTGACTTGGAACCGCGGCCCCAATGCCAACGTTTCAAAATACCCCCATGGGCGAAGATTTCTGAGATGCTGTTCCGTTTCCTTGCGGCCGCTGTCTCGCAGCGATGCAACCAGACCGGAGACTTCCTGCGCGCGTGACTTGTCCGCGACCAACAGCGCGTCCGGCGTGTCGACCACAACAAGATTGTCAACGCCGATCGTCGCGACAAGGCTGCGCTCGCTATGGACGTAACTGTTGTGCGTGTCTTTCAGCAGCGTATCGCCCGTCGCGGCGTTTCCGTCGCTGTCATGCTCGGACACAGCCCACAGTGACGACCATGATCCAACGTCGCTCCAACCCAGATCGACAGGGATCAAGGCCGCTTTGTCCGTGCGCTCCATAACCGCATAGTCGACCGAGATGTTTGGTGCCGCCGCGAATGCCATCTCGTCGAGCCTCAGGAACTCGAAGTCCAATGTGGCCGCCGAAAGTGCAGCCTTTGCCGCGTCGAGAGCTGTCGGTTCAAAGCGCGCCATTTCGTCCAAAAACGTTTGTCCGTGCAGAACGAAGATGCCGCTGTTCCAGAAATGATCGCCGGATGTGACATAGCGCTCAGCGGTTTCACGATCCGGTTTCTCACGAAATGCAGCAACTTCGAATGCTTTCTGGCCAGCGCCTGCGATGTCCCCGCCTTGCCGGATATAGCCGTAGCCAGTGTGCGGCTCATCCGGCTTGATCCCGAATAGAACCAGCCGGCCAGCGCGCGCAACCTCGGCCGCGCGTTCGACAGCCGCCACAAATGCTGGCGTGTTTTTGATCAAATGATCAGACGGCATGACCGCGACAACGGCATCCGGATCTTTATCGACAATGTGCTGAACGGCGACGGCAATGGCGGGCGCGGTATTACGCGCGACCGGCTCAAGAATGATGCTGCGCGCTTCAACACCCAACTCTTCGAGAGTCTCGCGGATCAAGAACCGATGATCGTTGTTGCATAGCAGCGTGGGCGCGCCGAAGTTATCACCACGCAGGCGGCCGAGCGCTGTCCCCAAAAGGCTTCCCGATTCACCGCCGAAAAACGCGATGAACTGCTTTGGAAACATCGCGCGCGACAGCGGCCACAAGCGGGTTCCCGACCCGCCAGACAAGATCACCGGATAAATCATTCCCGTTGCCCTTTGCAGTAGACGGAGCCAACCGTTGCTCACCGTCCGCAGTCAAAAAAAGCCATGTCTCATTCTGTTTGCCCGGACAAGCGGCAAACATCGGTTTTCAGCGTCTTGTTCGGCAGAGCGTTGGTACAGACGTCGGTTAGGACTTATTCAGCAGCTGCTGTAGGCCATCTCGGAACGGCGCGTGCAAATCGTCCCGGTCGAGCGCGTAAGCGGCATTTGCGAGCAAAAAACCAAGCTTGGACCCACAATCATGGATCGCACCATCAAACCGTACGGCGTGGAAATCCTGACCCGGTTGGTTCATGAGCTTCAGCATCGAGTCCGTCAGTTGGATTTCGTTACCGGCACCTTTCTCTTGCTCAGCAAGCAACGCAAAAATCTCCGGCTGTAGGATGTAGCGTCCCGTAATATGGAGGTTTGAGGGGGCTGTCCCTTGCGGCGGTTTCTCGACCATCGCACGGATTGGGCTGACCTTGGCGGTCGGGTCATCAACACCGACAATGCCGTACTGGTGTGTCTGCTCCTCAGGAACCGGCGATACGGCGATATGGTTGCCGCCAAACTCATTATAGGCCGTAATCATCTCGGCGAGGCACGGCGTTTTCGACTGATGCAGCATGTCCGGCAATAACAGTGCAAACGGCTCATTGCCGACAATGTCACGCGCGCACCAGACAGCGTGGCCGAGCCCGAGCGGCTCTCGCTGTCGCGTGAAACTGGCCAATCCGGCTTTGGGACGCTCAGCCCGCAAGGACTCGAGAGCGTCTGTTTTTCCGCGTCGTTCGAGTGTGTCTTCAAGTTCGAAGGCAAGATCGAAGTGATCTTCTATGGCGCCCTTGTTGCGGCCGGTCACGAATATCATGTGCTCGATCCCGGCCGCGCGCGCCTCATCCACAACGTGCTGGATCACCGGACGATCGACGACCGTCAACATTTCTTTCGGCATGGCTTTGGTTGCCGGCAGAAAGCGCGTGCCGAGCCCGGCAACAGGAAAGACGGCTTTGCGGATACCCAAGTTTCATACTCCCAAGTTGTGAGTACGCGGATTGATGCCGCGCGGTAACCTTCAAGTTTGCCGAATGAGTGAGCACTGGTCTCGCAGGTTTCAATATCCTCGTGAGGCACCAATATATCCGATCTGTGAGGCGCCCATTTCTACTGTTTTGCCAACGTGCTGTGAAGTCTTGAGCCGATGTGCTACAGCCCAGCGAAACTTACGTGTTTGGGCTGCGAGTCGCGCTGCTGACAGCCGAGCTTTCAACGATTCGACCGACGTGATACGTGCGTGTCGATCAAGCATGCGCCAGCCCGTTGTGACGGGACACGCCCGCTGGTTGCGGCGCGGCGTCAAAGCCGGGAGCATTCCTAATGGCGAATAATCTGCATGATCCGCTGGGCCAAACCGACGTTGCGTTCGGGCTGACCTTTGATGATGTTCTGTTGGTGCCGCAAGCCTCAAGCGTCACCCCCGCAGTCGTTTCCGTTCAGTCACGGGTTACGAAGTCCGTTTCTGTGAACATTCCTGTTCTGTCATCGGCCATGGACACGGTGACCGAAGCGCGCATGGCAATCGGCATGGCACAGGCTGGTGGTATCGGCGTCATCCACCGCAATCTCGAACCCGATGCGCAGGCGCGCGAGGTCGAGGCTGTCAAAAAGTTCGAAAGCGGCATGGTGGTCAATCCGGTCACCATTCAACCGAACGCCGCACTGAGCGACGCGTGGGATACCATGGACGCGCACCGGATTTCCGGCATACCGGTCGTTCAACCGGAAACCGGAAAGCTGGTTGGCATTCTCACAAACCGCGATGTGCGGTTCGCAACAAATCCCGATCAGCCCGTCTCGGAACTGATGACCAAAGAGAAACTGGTCACTGTGACAGCCGGTGTGTCGCGCGATGAGGCCAAGCGCCTTCTGCACGCCCACCGCATTGAGAAGCTGCTCGTCGTCGATGAGGAGTTTCGCTGCATCGGCCTCATCACCGTTAAGGATATTGAGAAGGCGCAACGCTACCCCGATGCGTGCAAGGACGAGCAAGGACGTTTGCGGGTTGCGGGGGCGACCACTGTCGGTGATGCGGGGCACGAGCGCAGCGAACGCTTGATCGCGGCAAACTGTGATCTGATCGTCGTCGATACGGCGCATGGCCACTCTCAGCAGGTGATCGACGCGGTCAGCCGGATCAAGAAACTCTCAAACCGCGTGCAGGTCATCGCGGGCAATGTCGCAACCTACGACGCGACGCGTGCTCTGATTGACGCGGGTGCAGATGCCGTGAAGGTCGGTATCGGCCCTGGCTCAATCTGTACGACGCGGATCGTCGCAGGCGTCGGCGTTCCACAGCTGACGGCGATTATGGACTGCGTTAAGGCGGCGCAGGCGTCCGGAACGCCGATCATTGCAGACGGCGGCATTCGGTTCTCCGGCGATGTGTCAAAAGCGCTCGCCGCCGGCGCCGATTGCGTCATGGTCGGCTCACTTCTTGCCGGAACCGACGAAGCGCCGGGCGAAACCTATCTGTATCAGGGGCGGACCTACAAAGCCTATCGCGGCATGGGATCCGTCGGCGCGATGGCCCGCGGGTCTGCAGACCGGTACTTCCAGCAGGAAGTCAACGACAGCCTCAAACTCGTACCGGAAGGGATCGAAGGGCAGGTGCCCTACAAGGGGCCGGTGGGTCAAGTGCTGCATCAGCTCGTAGGAGGATTACGAGCGGGTATGGGCTATGTCGGTGCCGAAACAATCGAGGATCTGAAGACCCGGGCCCGGTTTCTTCGAATCTCTCCAGGAGCCATTCGTGAAAGCCATACGCATGGGGTGTCGATTACCCGC
>JBCDAH010000085.1:0-20531 GCA_039186015.1 Pseudomonadota bacterium | reverse complement strand
TCGAAAGGGTTGGGATGCTGATTTTCTCGTACGGGATGTCCCAGTCAGCTGAGATCCCGCTCTTCAGCAGCATCAAGGTGCCATCACCGTCAGGTAATGGTTCGTAGTCCGTACTGAAAAACGCATCTCGGTTCTCGGCCTGCCATGCCTGGTTCATCAACAAGGGCGCGTAGAAATCGCGCATCATGGCGAGGCCACCGGTTTCCGCCATGCGCACAACGGCATGATTGACCCAGTCCAATCTTGGGCCGGATTTGCGGAGCGTGTTGATCAGGACAAGGCCGACCGCCGCGCCAGCCCCGCCCTTGAGGTGGGCGCGAATGGCGTAAAGGCCACCAATCGACAGACCGACATAAACCAGGCGTTTGGGCTGCAATTCGCCGATCAGCGACAGGGAATCGGATACGATCGTCTCCGCATCCGTTTGCGTGATCGTGAAGCTGGTTTCCGGTTGGCCGCGGAAGTTCCAGGCCAGCAACCCGTGGCCGGCGGCTTGCAACTTGTCCCCGACCGACTGCAGCCACATGCCGCGATCGCCAGACAATGCGTTGAAAAACGCAAACGTGACGCCGTCGTCGCCGGGTGGGATGTCATCGTACGGAAATGAATCGTGATTCGAGAGCGTATGCGTGGGCAAGGGCGTTCTCCGTGTCAGACTTCGGATGTCACATTGGCGAAGGACATTAACACCGGGGAGGCTGATCGCGCACAGTTGCGCGGCTTCTGCAGGTCAGAGCGGCGCAGTGGCTCAGATTGCCGCGCATTCAAACAATAGCCTTATCATGGCGTTAACCGATGCATGTCGGGATACGAGTACGCGACCTAGCCGTCAGCTGACGTTCATCTTTCTGGCTGCATCATGTCACTATGGCGAGACGCGGGGCTGCGGAGTGACGGTTTGAACCAATCCGTGCGGCAGGCCGGCTTTTTGAAGGGAGAAATCGGATGTTCCATCGAGTGTGTGCCGCAGCGTTGATCGCATGTGGCTTATCGGTATCCGGCGCCAGCGCGGCTCAGATGCCGAGCCCGGCAAGCAAGGCTGGACAGCTGTCCGGCGGTCTTTCCGTTGCGCTGCCCGGTATCGGGGCGAAGGGCCCGGGCGCGACCAAAAAGTTGAAAGTCGCACAACGTCGTAATCGCCGGCGCTCGCGCCGCCGCCGCAATCGCAATCGCAACATCGCGATCGGTATTGGCGCGCTCACGGTGCTCGGTATTGCGGCCGCCGCTGCAAACGAAGCAGAGGCCAAGCGTTTCCGGCGCAATTGCCGCCGTTGGCTGCGCCGCTGTGATCGCGGCAACCTGCGGGCTTGCGACAGATACGACGAGTACTGCGCGGAGTACTAGGAGCTCTGAACAATCGTCTTTGAAGCGCGGTGGCGACAGGTTCGCCGCCGCGCTTTTGTTTCTATCAGGCAGTGTTGCGACGCTGTGCAAGGCAGACAGGGTCTCGACGTTCCGTCTGATCGGCAGTGTATTCTGATCCGCGGTGTATGAAGTCTCTTGCCAAAACAGCGCTTTTGGGTTAAGCGCGCCTCATCTCACACGCACTCCTTACGTAGTTGCGAGCCAATTCTCGCAATTTCGACCGGTGGCTGCCTTGTCGGCTTCACGGGGTGCGGCGGATCAACCGGAAACCAGGACGGATTATGCTGCCAACGTTCAATATGCGTCAGCTGCTCGAGGCTGGCGTTCACTTCGGCCACCAAACGCACCGGTGGAACCCGAAAATGGCGCCGTACATCTACGGCGAACGCAACAACATCCACGTTGTTGATTTGACCCAGACGGTGCCGCTGCTGCACCAAGCCCTGCTCAAAGTATCGGATACCGTGGCGTCTGGCGGACGGGTGCTCTTCGTCGGCACGAAACGCCAGGCGACCGAGGCCATCGCAGACGGCGCCCAGCGCTCGGCGCAATACTTCATCAACTATCGCTGGCTTGGCGGGACGTTGACGAACTGGAAGACCATTTCGCTGCGGATCCGGCATTTGCGTCAGCTGAACGACATTCTCGAAGGCGAGACGCAAGGGCGCACGAAAAAAGAGATCCTCAATCTCACGCGCGAGCGGGACAAGCTCAATCAATCCCTTGGCGGGATCAAGGACATGGGCGGAACGCCCGACCTGTTGTTCGTGATCGATACCAACAAGGAGGCGATTGCGATTGCCGAGGCGCGGAAACTGAAGATCCCGATTATCGCGGTGGTCGACAGCAACTGTGATCCCGATGGGATCGATTTCCCGATTCCAGGGAACGACGATGCCGGGCGCGCGATTACGCTGTATTGCGACTTGATCGCACGCGCTGCAATCGACGGACTGGAGCGGAGTGCCGCAGCGTCGGGCATTGACCTGGGTGCGTCTGAAGCGCCTGTGGCCGAGGAACTTCCGGCTGACGCGCCGACGTTCCAGGGAATCGAGGCCCCACGCGGCGAACCGGATGATCTGAAACTCCTGCCAGGGCTGACCGACAAAATGGAGCAGCGGCTCTACGAGGTCGGCGTTTATCACTATTGGCAAATCGCGGACCTGGACGCCGAGCAAGCGGCGTTGCTTGACGCGCAGCTGAAGTTGGAAGGTCAGATCGAGGCCGGCGGTTGGATCGCCGAAGCGAAGAAGCGCGTCGAGGCTGAAGCCGCATAATCTGCCGCGCGCCGAGGCATTGTCACAGGACAGTCATGTGACCCACATAACCGGTGGGTCACAAACGCACCGCTGCAATCTGCACGCAATTAGAGAGCTGAACGATGAGCACGATTACCGCCGGGATGGTGAAAGACCTGCGCGAACGGACTGGCGCCGGCATGATGGATTGCAAGCAGGCTCTGACCGAGACAAGCGGCGACATTGATGCTGCGATTGATTGGCTCCGCAAGAAGGGGCTGTCTCGCGCCGCCAAAAAGTCTGATCGCGTCGCGGCTGAAGGCTTGGTCGCCGTTTACAGCGAAGGCACGGCCGGCGCCGTTGCGGAAGTGAATTCCGAGACGGATTTCGTCGCACGCAACGAGACGTTTCAGGCGACCGTTGCAGACGTCGCAAAGCAGACGCTGTCTGCGAAGGGAGACTTGGACAAGCTGAAGTCGTCGACATACCCCGGAAAGTCGATTTCGGTTGACGAGTATCTGAAGGAACTGGTCGGCACGATCGGCGAAAACATGAACTTGCGTCGCTGTGCCTATCTCGAGGTTGAGAAGGGTGTCGTCGCCAGCTACGTCCACAACAAAGTCGTTGATGGTGCTGGTAAGATTGGAGTTCTGGTCGCTCTGGAGAGCGAAGGCGATACGGCGAAGCTGGAGGCGCTGGGCCGTCAAATCGCCATGCATGTCGCAGCCATGGCACCGCTCGCGTTGACGTCTGATGAACTCGACCAAGACGTGATCGAGAAAGAACGCGCGATCTACAAGGAACAGGCGGCGGCCTCCGGCAAACCCGCCGAGATCATTGAGAAGATGGTTGAAGGCCGGCTGCGGAAAGAGTTCTTCCAGCAGGTAGTGTTGCTTCAGCAGTCCTATGTGCTGGATCAGAAGTCGAACGTCGAACAGGCCGTGAAAGCGGCGGAAGGCGACATCGGCGCGCCGGTCAAAATTACGGGCTTTGCGCGTATGATGCTTGGCGAAGGCGTCGAAAAGGAAGAATCCGATTTCGCCGCAGAAGTGGCGGCGGCCGCGGGCGGCGCTTGAGCTGTTTTCGCAGCTGTGACGTAAGACGAACCGTGGCCGGCACGCGCGCGTCTGGGAACATCTCCCATCTGCGTCTTGCGCGGAAAGGTAGAAGTGTGTCAGACGCCATGGCCAGCGAGCTGGAGCGAGCGGCGCTCCGGCCCTGATCCGGACATGTGCATGGCAAGCGAACAGCCACTCCGATATCGCCGGATGATGTTGAAACTCTCCGGCGAAGCTCTTATGGGCGCGCGTGGGTACGGTTTCGACGTTGAGGTCGCACGGCGCATCGCGCAGGACGTCAGCGAGGGTGTCGCAGCCGGCGCTCAGATCGCAATCGTCGTGGGCGGCGGCAACATCTTCCGCGGCTTACAAGGCGCGGCTGCCGGCATGGACCGCGCAACCGCCGATTACATGGGCATGTTGGCCACGGTCATGAATGCCCTGGCGTTTTCCAATGTGCTTGAGAGCCTTGGAACGCCAACGCGCGTCCTTTCAGCTATTCCGATGCCTACAGTCTGTGAGGCCTATATACGGACCAAGGCACTCAATCACTTTGACAGTGGCCGTGTCGTTATATTCGCGGCCGGGACCGGCAATCCGTACTTCACAACGGATACAACAGCGGCCCTGCGGGCCATCGAAATGAACTGCGAGGTGGTGGCGAAGGCAACGCAGGTTGACGGCGTCTATTCGGCAGACCCGGCGAAGACGCCAGATGCCGTCCGCTACGACCGGCTGACATATGCCGACGTCTTGGGGCGCGACCTGCGCGTCATGGATGGAGCTGCCATCGCGCTTGCTCGCGACAACGGTCTTCCGGTAATTGTGTTTTCCATCCAGGATCCGGGCAATCTCCTCCGTGTTTTGCGGGGTGCGGCACATGCGACGGTAATCAGCGCCGAGGCGTAGCGTGCATCGTGGCGCCATCTGCGATAAGGAAGCCAGAAATGACCGACGGTGCATTCAACAAGGGCGAACTCGAGCAGCGGATGCTCGGCGTCATCGAATCCCTCAAACGCGACTTCAGTGGCCTGCGGACAGGTCGGGCGTCAGCCAACCTGCTCGATCCCATCACGGTCGATGTCTACGGCCAAAAAATGCCGATGAATCAAGTCGGTACGGTCACGGTGCCCGAGCCGCGGATGATTACGGTTCAGGTTTGGGACAAGGCGGCGGTCTCCGCTGTCGACAAGGCCATTCGCGAATCGAGCCTTGGCCTCAATCCCGTGGTCGACGGCACCGTGCTGCGGCTGCCGATTCCGGCCCTGACCAAAGAGCGTCGTCAGGAGCTCGCGAAACTTGCTGCCAAGTACGCCGAGACGGCGCGCGTTGCCGTGCGAAATGTCCGACGCGACGGCATGGAAGGGCTTAAGAAGCTCGAAAAAGGCGGTGATATCAGTCAAGACGACCAACGCAAGCATCAGGATGATGTACAACGCCTGACTGATAATTTTGTGAAAGACATCGATCAGTTGTTGTCGAGCAAAGAGACCGAAATCAATACCGTATAAACACGTTTCCAGCGGCCCCGCGCCTGCAGTCTCTCAAGAGGTTCGAGCATACACTCCCATGCAAGAGTTGGCTGAAACGCGCGCCCTGACACCTGATGTCGAAAGTCGGGCTGCGCCCGTGCCCCGACACGTCGCGATTATCATGGACGGAAACGGGCGCTGGGCGCAGGAACGGGGCCTCCCGAGGACCGTCGGGCATCGGTTCGGCGTTGAGGCCGTGCGCCGTACAGTCCGATCTGCGATCTCTCTCAAGATTCCATTTCTAACGCTCTACAGTTTTTCGTCCGAGAACTGGTCGCGTCCGACCAGGGAAGTCGACGACCTGATGGGTTTGATGAAGCGGTTCATCCGACGGGATCTGGCGGAACTGCATGCTTCAGGAGTCTGTATTCGCGTCATCGGAATGCGCGATGGAGTCGATGCTGACTTGCTGGAGCTGGTGGATGACGCCGTTCAGCTGACCAAGGACAATACCGCGCTCACTCTGGTTGTGGCCTTCAACTACGGCGGAAGAGCTGAAATCGCAGCCGCCGCACGGAGCTTGGCTCAGCAGGCGGCCGCCGGAGAGATTAATCCGCAAGACATAACGATCGACGCGCTCTCAAATGCGTTGGATACGCGTGGAATTCCAGATCCGGACCTGCTCATCAGAACCAGCGGCGAGATGCGCCTGTCGAATTTTCTGCTATGGCAGTTGGCCTATGCGGAGTTGG
The DNA here is from genome assembly GCA_039186015.1 of Pseudomonadota bacterium. GTDB lineage: Bacteria > Pseudomonadota > Alphaproteobacteria > Rhizobiales > Hyphomicrobiaceae > JBCBWG01. The sequence goes on along the minus strand of JBCDAH010000085.1, from coordinate 14,646 downwards.
TGTTTCTCGACGCCTATTGGCCCGATTTCGGCCATGACCTCTTGAGTAAGGCCGTCGGAACGTTTCAGGCGCGCGACCGCAGGTTCGGCGGCCTCAAACAGCAAACCCGCCGGTAAGGCAGACCCCGTGATCGATACAGCCCCGCGATCGGACGCCGAAGCCTCAAGTGGCCAAGGCCGCCTGAAGGCGCGGGTTGTTTCCGCCGCGGCCATGATAGCCATCGCGTTGACGGCGGCAGTTCTGGGCGGGTGGGGCTTTACAGCACTTATTGTCGCAATCGGTCTCCTGATGGTCTGGGAGTGGGGGCGGATGGTGCGTGGCACGACATGGGATCGGGCGATGATCATCCATGGCGCGACCCATGTGGTGACCTGCGTATTGATCACCTTTGCGTGGCCGACAGCAGGCTTGATTTGTCTATGTCTGGGCGCGCTTGGCATGGCGATTTGCGTTTCGAGGAACACACTTTGGATCTCGACTGTCGGCGTGATCGTGATCGGCCTCGCCGGAGCGACGTTGATCTGGCTCCGAAATGCTGATGACCTGGGATTGTTGGCGGTGCTCTTCATCCTGGGCGCCGTGTGGATAACGGACACGTTTGCAATGGTGATCGGCAAAGCCGTCGGCGGCCCGCTTCTGTTTCCGAGTGTATCCCCGCGCAAAACCTGGGCCGGCGCGATTGGTGGTCTGTTGGCCGCAGGTCTCGGCGGGGCACTTTTTGTCTCCACGCTGACAGACGGAAGCTGGTTGCATGGCTTGCTCATCGCCTGTGTTCTGAGCTGTGCAGCCCAGATCGGCGATCTATTGGAAAGTGCGGTAAAACGCAGCTATAGCGTCAAAAACACCAGCGAACTCATTCCCGGCCATGGGGGCGTTTTGGATCGAATGGACGGATTGATTGGTGCGGCTTTGGTCGCTGCGCCGCTCGCAGTTGCGTTGAGCTGGTCGCAACCCGTGCGCGGTTTACTCCTTGGAGAATAGAGCGTTGGTTGCTGGCAATGGTGCGCTGGGCTTTGGAGACGGCCCGCTCTCTTTAACGGTCCTCGGCGCCACAGGGTCCGTTGGCACAAACACGCTGGATCTTGTCGCCGCACAACCAGACGCGTTCGATGTCGTGGCGCTCACAGCCCAGGACAATGCTGACGCGCTGGCCAGCCAGGCCCGGCAGTTTCGCGCAAAGTTCGCCGCAATCGGCAATCCCGACCGCTATGCGGATCTGAAGGAAGCACTTTCCGGAACGGGTATTGCCTGCGCTGCCGGCGCGAATGCGGTGGTTGAGGCGGCCGAGATGCCCGCGGCGTGTGTCATGGCCGCGATCGTCGGCACCGCAGGCCTTCCGGCGAGTCTCGCAGCCGTGCGGCGCGGTACGCGCGTCGCGCTTGCCAACAAGGAATGCCTGGTGACCGCCGGGCGCTTGTTCATGCAGCAAGCCTCGTCGTCAGGTTGTGAGCTTTTGCCAGTCGATTCCGAGCATTCCGCCGTGTTTCAAGCGCTGGCAGGGCAATGTCGCAAGAGCGTTGAAAAAGTGACGCTGACGGCATCGGGAGGGCCATTTCGAACGTGGCCGAAGGCGCGCATTGCGGCGGCCAGACCGGAAGAGGCCCTAAAGCACCCGAATTGGACGATGGGGCGCAAAATCTCGATTGATTCCGCCACCATGATGAACAAGGGGCTCGAGTTGATCGAAGCCCACTTTCTGTTTGAACTCGGTGTCGACGAATTGGACGTTATCGTTCACCCGCAGTCGATCATTCACAGTATGGTGTCGTTCAAGGACGGTTCGGTGATTGCACAACTCGGCGACCCGGATATGCGCACGCCGATCGCCTGTGCACTCGCATGGCCCACGCGGATGAACGCACCGACCAAGCGGCTTGATCTCGCAACGATTGCGAATCTGACGTTCGAGGCGCCGAATACCGATTCGTTTCCCGCGCTGCGTCTTGCGATCGACGCGCTGCGGCAGGGCGGAACGGCGCCGGCTGTCCTCAATGCGGCCAATGAAGTTGCCGTTCATGCCTTTCTGGATCGCCGAATCCCATTTCCGGCCATTGCCGGCACGGTTAACGACACATTGGAACAGGCCAGCGCACGCGGCATGCCGGACATCACCGACAGTCTGGACGATGTGTTGGTCGTCGACGGAGCCGCGCGTGAATTGGCACGTGAATTGATTGATAAGCAATCGTAACCACATGTCGGCGTACGCGGCTGACCGCCGTCCCGCGCCAAGGCGGACTGAGGGAGGTTCTCGAAATGACGGTGATTGCTGCAATTCAGGGGGCAGCAGTGGGGCTGGGCGACCTTGCCGTCGTCGTGTTCGCGTTCTTGTTCGTGCTGACGGCGATCGTCTTTGTTCATGAGTTGGGCCACTTTCTCGTTGCGCGATGGTGTGGGGTCAGCGTTTCCGTTTTCTCTATTGGCTTCGGCAAAGAGATCTTCGGCTTTAACGATCGCCACGGGACACGTTGGCGGGTGGCGTGGATCCCGCTCGGCGGCTATGTGAAGTTTCTGGACGATGACGATCCGACCAGCTCGAAAACCACAACGGACGCGGCCGAGCTGACGCCGGAGCAACGCGCCGGCGCGTTTCATCTCAAGCCGGTTTGGAAGCGTGCCGCAGTTGTTGCTGCCGGCCCGATCGCCAACTTCATCTTTGCTATCGTATTGTTTGCCTTGATGTTTTGGCTGATGGGCGTGCGGACGACGGCGCCTCGCGTCGATCAGGTCCAGCCCGGAACGCCGGCGGCCGCAGCCGGCATTCAGGCCGGAGACGTCATCCGCGAGATTAACGGCGCGCCTGTCCGCAGCTTCAACGCCGTGCAGCGTGCGATTGGCACCAGCTCCGGCGACGAGGTTTCACTCGTCATCAAGCGCGGTGACGAGTTGATTCCGCTGAAGATGACGCCCGTAATGCGGAAGATGAGTGACGGCCTCGGCGGTGAGATGACACGCCCCATCATTGGGATCGTCCGCGCCTCGAGGCCCGAGAGTTTTGTGACCAAATGGCCCGGCCCTGTCGAGGCTGTCGGCCTGGGCGTCAGCGAAACGGGCTTCATCATCACGAGCACGCTGGGCTTCATTCGCGATATCTTTCGCGGCAGACAGGATGCGACACAGATTGGCGGTTTGCCGCATGTTGCCGAGGCAACGCGTCGTATTGTCGATATCGGGATCGACCGTCTGCCGTATCTGATCGCTGCTTTGTCGGTGAGCATCGGCTTGATTAACCTGTTCCCGATCCCGCTTCTCGATGGCGGTCACCTTATGTTCTACGCGATTGAGGCAGTACGTCGCAGGCCGCTGGCCGAGCAAACCCAAGAATTTGCGTTCAAAGTCGGCCTTGCCGTCGTCCTGGCCTTGATGATCTACGCAAATCTCTGGAACGGGCGACACATCATCAGCGGCTGGTTGGGGCTCAGTTAACTATTATTAAGACGCCGTCTGACAAACGTCAGCATTGCGAACACATTTGCGCCCTAATTCAATAGGATGCGCCCACGTGGCCGAGTTTCCCCAGGATCTCGGCCATATGTGCATAAATCGGTGATAATCACAGGCGCGCGAACGGCAGAATCACCCGTGCTGACGTAACTTTGCCACTTCCAACGCGCTTGCTGAATCGATAGAAAATCTACAGAGACCTACTGAGAGCGTACATCGGGGGATGTGCGTTCATATGGTGGGTCGTCTTGCACCTTGAGCCGACAGGGTGCGCGTCAGGGGGACTCGGCAAAGGGGCAGACCGTCGAATGCGTGCAAGAATTTGGACGCCCAATAGAATAGCTCTGCGGTTCGCCGGCGCTGCCTTCGTTGCAGCTGCCGTACTCTGCGGAGGGCAGGCGCTTCCTGGCGTTGGCCCGACTGCAGCGGTTGCGCAGACGGTGCGGTCGATACAAGTCGACGGCAACCGACGTGTCGAACCTGAGACCGTTCGGTCTTACCTCACATTCACGGTTGGCGATCCATACGATCCGGCTCGCGTGAACGAGTCCTTGCGGGCGTTGTTCGGCACCGGCCTGTTCGCCGATGTGCGAATCGACCGCCGAGGCAGCACCATTGTCGTGACTGTGCAGGAGAACCCTGTCGTCTCCACGGTGGCCTTCGAGGGAAACAGCGCCATCGACGATAAGACGTTGATCGGCGAAGTCCGCCTGAAGTCTCGGTCAGTTTATACCCGGGCGCGCGCTCTGGCTGATGCCCGTCGGATTGCGGATGTCTATCGGCGCCAGGGCCGCTTTGCTGCGGCGGTCGACCCGAAAATCATCCAGCTCGACCAAAACCGGGTGAATGTCGTCTTCGAGATCAATGAAGGCGAGAAGACTACGGTCCAGGCCATCAATTTCATCGGCAACCGCGCGTTCTCGGACAGCCAGCTCCGCGATATCATCACGACAACGCAGTCCGGTTGGTTCGACTTCCTCAAAGGTACCAACGTCTACGATCCCGATCGCTTGAACCTGGATAAGGAACTGTTGCGCCAGTACTACCTGAAGAACGGTTATGCCGACGCCCAGGTTGTCAGTGCGAGCGCTGAACTCGATCGCGAAGGTTCGGGCTTTTTCATCACGTTCGTGGTCGACGAGGGCGAACTCTACAAGTTCGGCGATGTGCGCATCGAAAATACCTTGCAGGAATTTAATCCGAATACGCTGCAAGGCGAGATCCTGACGCTGAGTGGCGCGGAGTTCAACGCGTCCCAGATCAACAAGACCGTCGAGAAGATGACGTTGCGGGTGGCGGAACAAGGCTTCGCATTCGCACGCGTCCGCGCCCAGTCGTACCGCAATCCGGAAGCGCGCGTGATCGACTTGACGTACACGGTCTCTGAGGGGCCGCGCACATACATCGAGCGCATCGATATTTCGGGCAACGATCGCACCAAGGATCACGTGATCCGGCGTGAGTTCAGGCTTGCAGAAGGTGATGCCTTCAATCCTTTGCTTGTCGATCGCGCGAAAAAGCGACTGGTGGCTTTGGGCTTCTTCAAGAAGGTTGAGGTTCGCCCGCGCCCTGGGTCCAGTCGTGACCGCGTGATCATCGATGTCGCCGTCCAGGAGCAGTCGACGGGTGAACTCGGCTTCGGTGCAGGTTACTCCACCCAGGAAGGCGTGATCGGTGACATCACGTTGAAGGAGCGGAACCTGTTCGGTAACGGCCAGTTTGTGCGCTTAAAGTTGGCCGGTTCTCTGAGCCGCTTCCAGATTGATCTCAGCTTTACAGAGCCGCGGTTCCTTGATCGCAACCTGTCTGCAGGCTTCGACATCTTCCATAAGGAAGTCGATGCGAGCGACGAGTCCGGTTACGAGAGCCGCAAGACCGGCGGTGCGATTCGCCTCGGTTTTCCGCTTGCTGAAAACTACTGGATGTCGACGTCGTATCGTCTGACCTACGATGACATCTTTGACGTCGAAGACGATGCATCGTTGGCGATCAAGCAGGCTGCAGGTTGCGACAACATTTCAGCGACCACGTGCGGCAACACGGACGGTACGTATTTCACCTCGGCGGTCTCAGCTTCGGTTCGTTACGACACGCGGAATCACCCGCGGAACCCCAACAAGGGTATCTATGTGTCTGTCGGCACGGATTTCGCGGGTGTCGGTGGCGACGCGCAGTATGTGCGCTTCTCTGGCGAAGCGCGCGCTTACTATCCGCTGTTTGAGCGTGTGACGCTCGTTGGCCGCGTGGTCGGCGGACACATTCTCGGCTGGGGTGGTGATGAGCCGCGCTTGCTCGATCTCTACTACCGTGGTGGCGAGACCATTCGCGGCTTCGAGCGCTCCGGTATTGGCCCGCGTGACCCGACGACAAACGACGCGTTGGGCGGAACAAGCTTCTACGCCGCAACGGCGGAAGTGCGCTTCCCGATCCCGTTGCTCCCGACTGAACTCGGGATTACTGGTGCGGTATTCGCAGACGCTGGCTCAGTCTTCGGCGCTACGGATGATGCAAAGTCGATTGTGCCGGATCTTGAGGACGATGCCTCCATTCGGGCATCCGTTGGTGTCTCTATTCTATGGAGCTCGCCGCTTGGTCCACTGCGCTTCGACTACGCGTTCCCGCTCGCGAAAGAAGACTACGACGAAGTGCAGGAGTTCCGGTTCGGCGCCGCTACACAATTCTAGTGCGTTTCAGGTGTCGTTGGACCTATCTCACACCGTTCGTTCGGTCTCCCTGGCCGGCCACCCAATGGGACGATTTCATGGGTGGACGGCAGGTCGCATGGGACGTGGGTCGGCGAGTCGTTTCCATCAAAGGCGGAAGTGGTCTAGCGGCGAGATCATGAACAGCTGACAGCTCGAGTGCTGGATCTCTCGTAATCCTGGTGGTAAGACCCTCGATTGACAGGCATCAGCTGCTTGATCGGGCCCCTTATTGCGTCGCGATCCTGCGCTCTTGAAGGAGCAACCGTGGAACATCCCGGTTTTTTCTCCAATATTGGCCCGATCACGCTTTCGGAAATCGGCGCCGCTGTTGGTGCCACGTTATCGCCGAACGCGGATCCCGATACGGCGATTGCCGATGTCCGAACGCTTGCAGACGCAGGGCCTGAGGATCTGACGTTTCTGGACAATCCGAAATATCTCAAACAGTTGCGCACGACTGGGGCTGCCGTTTGTCTGATCGCCGAGGGCAATCTGTCGGCGGTACCGGACACCTGCGCGCCGCTTGTCACCGCAACGCCGTATCACGCGTTCGCAAATGCCCTGCGGCTCTTTTATCCGATGGCACTCGAGAGCCAGACGACGGACGGGGCGGCGCACCCCATACATCCGACCGCAAAGCTCGAAGATGGCGTCGTTGTTGAGCCGGGTGCCGTTATTGGACCGGAAGCGCAGATCGGGCGTGGGACGCGTGTATGTGCAGGCGCTGTCGTTGGCCGGCGGTGTGCAGTCGGGCGCGAGTGCATGATCGGGCCTGGAACGACGATCATATGTTCACTGATCGGTGATCGCGTTATTCTGCACCCCGGGGTTCGCCTTGGACAAGACGGTTTCGGCTTTGCCATGGGGCCGCAAGGGCACCTCAAGGTGCCGCAGGTCGGCCGTGTTGTGGTGCAGGACGACGTCGAAATCGGCGCCAATACCGCGGCTGACAGAGGCGCCATTAAAGATACAATCATTGGTGCGGGCACCAAAATTGATAACCTCGTTCAAATCGGGCACAACGTCGTCATCGGTCGAAATTGCGTGATCGTGGCGCACGGAGCGATTGGCGGTTCAACCGTGCTTGGAGATTTCGTAGTGATGGGCGGCAACGTCAGCGTTGCTGGGCACTTGTCGGTTGGGGCCGGTGCCCAGATTGGGGGCGGCTCGCAAGTCAAGGACGACGTGCCGGCCGGGGCGCGTGTCGGCGGTTATCCGGCGCGCCCCCTTAAGCAGTGGGCGCGAGAACTTGCAGTCGTCAAGCGGTTGGCGTCAACACGTGGTGCGCGTACGGGTGGAGCGTAGGCCGGCGTTCGTTCGGCCTGAGGTCATCCGAAGCGCGAAGAGGTCAGTTAAACTGCCAGTCAGGCGACGTAAGGCGAAGACGATGAATGACATGGGTGAGTCTGAGGCCAAATCTCAAGAGTTGGCAAGCGCCGATATCAGCCGCGTTATGGAGCTTCTCCCGCACCGCTTCCCCTTCCTGCTGGTGGACCGCCTCTACGATATGGACGGCGATCGGAGCTGCGTCGGCGTCAAGAACGTGACCGTGAACGAACCGTTCTTCCAAGGTCATTTCCCGCAATTCCCGGTCATGCCGGGCGTCTTGATCATCGAAGGTCTCGCACAGACCGCGGGCGCGCTTTGCGTGCACAGTCTCGGCGAGGGATATCGGGCAGAGCTGGTCTATTTCATGGGCATCGACAAAGCGAAGTTTCGCAAACCTGTCCTGCCGGGCGACCAGCTCCGCTACTTCGTCAAGAAGATCCGTAACCGCGGCCGCGTCTGGCGTTTTGCCGGCGAGGCCAAGGTGGACGGTGTCGTTGTCGCTGAAGCGGAGATCAGTGCGATGCTTGCTGACACGCCAGAGGCGCGGGCATTCGCGACATCACATGGCTGATGCGATCATTCATCCGACGGCCATTGTCGGAGACGGCGCGCAGATCGGCGCCGATTGCAAGATCGGCCCATACTGCGTTGTTGGCGACGAGGTTGCGATCGGAGCTGGCTCCGAACTGATCAGTCACGTCGCCATAGCCGGCATAACCACGGTCGGTCCCGGTGCGCAGATCTATCCGTTCGCGTCCGTCGGTCATGCACCGCAAGACCTCAAATACGATGGCGAGCGCTCGACGCTGACGATCGGCGCGAACTGCCGAATTCGCGAAGGCGTAACGTTGAACCCCGGGACGACCGGCGGCGGCATGCAAACTGTTGTCGGCGATAACTGTACGTTCCTCGCCAATTCCCATGTCGGTCACGACTGCCATGTTGGCAATAACGTGGTCTTCTCCAACAATGTCATGTTGGCCGGGCACTGCACGATCGGCGACTATGCCATTATTGGCGGCGGTGCAGCCGTTATCCAGTTTGCCCGCGTGGGCGCACATGCGTTCGTTGGCGGAATGTCGGGCCTTGAGAATGATTTGATCCCGTATGGCATGGCGCTTGGAAACCGTGCCTACTTATCGGGACTGAACATTATTGGTTTGCAGCGTCGCGGGTTTTCACGTGATGCCATTCACGACTTGCGGCGCGCGTATCGGCTTTTGTTCGTAGCCGAAGGGACGCTGAAAGAGCGCGTCGATGATGTTGCAGAGGAATTCTCCAGCCACGACATTGTCCAGGAAATCATTGCCTTCATGCGGGCACCCGGCAAGCGCTCACTGTGCACGCCGCGCGATGCCGGCGAAGCTTGATCTGAGTGCGTCTACAAAAAACGGATGCCTGATGTGGCGCAGGAAGCGGCCAAAGTCGGAGTTCTTGCGGGCGGAGGCAGCTTGCCAATCGAAGTTGCGGGTGCGTTGGCCAAGCGTCAGCACGCGTACCACGTCGTCGGTTTTGAGGGATTTGTAGACGCAGACGTCTCGCGGCATCCCCATACGCTGGTCAATCTGGGACAGCTTGGCCGGGTGTTGCGGACCTTTCGTCGGCACCAGTGCACGGATCTGGTTATCCTGGGCACGCTGGCACGACCCGACCTGACAAAACTCCGGCTTGATTTTGGTGCGTTTCAACACGCGTTTTCGGTCCTTCAGCTGACGCGGGGCGGAGATGATCACTTGTTGCGCGGTGTCGTCCGCTTCTTTGAGGGGCAGGGGTTTCGAGTCCGAGGTGTGGGTGACCTGGTCCCGGAGTTGTTGGCGCCGATGGGGGCGATTGCGGGCGCGTCTCCGGATCAGCAGCAGCACGCTGCAATAGAGGTTGCGCGCGCCGCGCTAGCCGATCTCTCACATCTTGATCTCGGACAGGCCGTGGTCGCGTCGTTCGACGGGATTGACGCATTCGAAGACGGTGGCGGTACAGCACGCATGTTGGCGCGCCTTGCGTCGGCTGGCGGCGCGGCGCCCGGCAGCGTTCTCGTCAAACTGGCGAAAATCGGCCAGGAGTTGCGAGTCGATGCACCGACGATCGGAGCGGCAACAGTCGCGCAAGCCGCGACGGCCGGGCTGACGACGATCGCGGTCGGCGCGGGCACAACGCTCGTGGCCGAGCGTGCTGCGTTGGATGATGCCGCGCGTGCTCACGGTGTTTCCGTGGTTGGTGTCCCGTCCCTGCACCAGGACCGTCAGAACGGCAACCCGCGCGATCCGGATCATCGTTATCTGACTGACGATCTCGATACGGCCCGGACAATCGCGGCAGCTTGCGCCCGTCATGCGCGGCCAGGTTACCGCGACATTGGCATTGTCGTCCGTCGCGGCCACGTCATGGCCGTCATGGTCGACGCGCTGGCCGAAAACCACTGGGCACGCCGACTCACGAGCTTGCCGCGCGGTTGGCAAATCCCCGTTTTGCTACCGCGGCGCGCTGGCGTCTTGCTCATCGCACTGACCTCTGCGGACCGTCGCACGACGATGTCGGCCTGGGACCAGATCATCGCCGCGGCGCACGCTGCCGGCCTCGCGCAGATTGCCATTGATATCCGTTGTGATCAGCACGCCGTCGATGTCGGAAACGACATGCCAGATGTTGATGCCATCAAGCACAAGGCCCGCGCGGTTGGTTTGGCGTTTACGCACGTGAAAGCAAGCCCACCCTAAGCGGGAGCGCCATGCCAACGCTGCGCCAACCCGCGTCAGGCGAGGGCGATGCGAGCAGGGTACCGTCAGGTTGGGAGCCACGCGGCGCCAGCGAAATCTGAAACTGGGAAGCCAAGACGACAGAGTGGGGTGGAACGTGCAGACGCGGCAACACGACGGAATAGCGCGCATTTTCATTATTGCGGGTGAGCACTCCGGTGATGCACTCGGGGCGGGGCTGATGGCAGCGCTCAAGGCGCGGTCGCAAGGCGAGATTGCGTTCGCAGGCGTTGGCGGTGAGCGCATGGCCGCAGAAGGACTGAAATCGCTTTTCCCGCTCGACGATATCTCCGTGATGGGGCCGATGGCGATCCTACGCCGCCTGCCGGCATTGATCACGCGCGTCTACGACTGTGTTGATGCCTGTATCGCTGCGGAGCCTGATGCCTTGATCATTATCGACGCGCCTGAGTTCACGCATCCGATCGCAAAGCGCGTGCGCGTACAGTTGCCCGAGATGTCGATCATTGACTACGTGTCGCCCTCGGTGTGGGCTTGGCGACCGGGGCGCGCCCGCAAAATGCGCCCCTATGTCAACCATATCCTCGCGCTGCTGCCGTTCGAGCCGGACGCCCATGCGAAACTGGGTGGACCCGATTGTACCTATGTGGGCCATCCCCTCGTTGAGCGGCTGGATTGGCTTGAGCAGCTTGATCCCGCACCTTTGGCGCAGCGCCTGGGATTGTCGCCGGATCACACACCGCTGGTTGTTCTTCCGGGCAGCCGGGCCTCCGAGGTCGGCCGTCTGCTTGGGCCGTTCGGGGCGACGATCGATGCTCTGGTTGCGGATGGTCGCAAGCTGGATGTCTTGATACCGGCCGTCCCGCGATTGCGTGAGAGCATTTCTACTGTCACCGCGACCTGGCCGGTTCCGGTTCACTTGATTGACGGCGATCCGGATAAGTGGCGCGCATTCAAGCTTGCGCGCGCGGCACTTGCGGCGTCCGGCACCGTGACACTCGAACTTGGCTTGGCAGGCACGCCGATGGTTGTGGGCTACCGCGTTGATCCGCTGGCATCCTGGCTCCGATACGTTGTGCATGTCCCATCGATTGTTCTTGCCAACTTGATTCTCGATTCGAACGCGTTTCCGGAGTTTCTCCAAGAGCACTGCGTCGCCGATCAACTGGCGCCGGCCTTGTCGGAGGTGTTGGACGACGGCGGGCCACGGACGATGCAACTTAAGGAACTCGCCAGGTTGAAGTCGATCATGCGGGCCGACGGAACAGCGCCAAGCGATCGCGCCGCTGATGTGGTGCTGACGCTTATCGGTGCGCGGGCGGCCGCAACTGAGACGCCGTAGGCGGTTCATCTGTGCCTACTGGCAAACTTCAAGCTCGGCAGGCAACGGATAAATCCGCCACGTGCTGACGCGTCGCTCCCCGTTCAGCATCTGTGGCCATGGCGCCGAAAACTCAATTGGCGTGACCTTGGCGACCTCCGCCCGAAGGGTTTCTGGGGCGAAACTGTTGTGCGCCTTCCAGATCGGCTTTTTGCTGCCTTGTCCGAGATAGACGCACTTGGCCTGGTCGTCCGTGGCCTCAGCCATGACCTGTTTTGGTGCAACCCAGTTTGGCAACACCAGGTAGATCACACGTAGGTTCGGCAGGAACGTGCGGAGGTTTGCGCCTGGCACGCGATCTTCTGTAATGAGCGTCGCGTGGGACAGGCCGAGAGAGTCGAGCCGCTCGGCAAGGGCGGCGACAGGCATTGCCTGACTGCACCGTTTGCAAAAGGGCTTACCCGGAAACGCGTAGCCGGCCGCGCGACTGGCCATCAACGCCAACTGCAGAGCAACGACAATGCCGGCAAAGCGGAAGAAGTTCCGCAAATTCAAGCTGCCGAGTGGCAGACACCAGGCCAGAGCAAGCGTGAGCGGAATGGCGACCACCAACAAGTGTCGCGACGGCACCTTTGTTGCGCCCGACGCGATGAGGCCGACAACGATGACGACAAACGCAATCAAAGCCGCAGTAACAAATGCCTGTGGCACGGGGCGCAACGCGCGAACAGATGTCAGGACGTCAGCTTTCTTGACAACGGATGTCCAGCCAAAGCGGGCTTCAGGGAACGTCAGCCACAGCAACAGCGCGACCGGGCCGAGAAGGATCAGCGCGCCGCCAAACAACATCGCTTGCGCCCAGAGGCGACCGATCCAGATCGACTCGTCTGGCTTCATCGCGAAGGTGCCCGTGAGGTGGCCGGCCGTTTCGTCGCGATGAACCAGGAGGAAGAGGATCATTGGCAGCGCAGCGACCACGATCGTCGCCATGGCTGCGAGAAACTTCGGCGAAAGGATCCTCTGGCGCAGGCTGTTCTGAAGCAGAAACGCAGCCGGAAAGGCAACCAGAAGGATCCAGGCGGAGTGTTTGGATAATACCGCCAATGCTCCGCTGACTGCGATGACAACAAAACCTGAGATGCGCGCATCTCGCCCGAGCATTGCGTATCCCAGACACAGGAGCCCAATCGCCGCGATTAAGGCAACGGAGTGCGTGCTTTGATCGTGGATCGTAAAGCCGACATTGAACAACATCAGTACGGAAAGTGCACCGATTGCAGCGCGAACATGCTCTTTCGTTGCAGCGAGACCGGCGGTGTAAAACCCGATCGCGGCAATCGACATCAGGCCGTATTTCACGATCTGCACGGCCAGCGCGCCGGGGCCGAGAACCTGAACTGCGCCCCACATCAGCCAAGTATAGAGCGGAGGCTGTCGCGGACTATAGTTCGGCTTCAGATCCTGACTTGCGATGATCTCCAGCGAGTCTGCGGGGTTAAGCGCAACGTCGAACGACAAGCGTAGCGCAGCGTGACCGACAGCAAACGCAACGGAAATGAGGACAAAGCACCAGAGGGCGATGCGCCCGGGGTCACGTGCTGGCACAAGCGTGGGGAATGATGGAGCTTTCGTGGATTTATCCACATGGAAGCTTAGCCCGTCTTCCATCAATCGACCTCAAGCATGCAATAATCCAAGTTTAACGCCTTACCGACCGGCTCAACGTCGCACGGATCTGCATGCGGCGCCAGTTCCTGCGCGCAATGCAAGTAAACCGGCACCCACAACAATTATAGAGCCAACAATAAGTGTGGCACTAAGCGATTCATTGAAAACAATCACGCCTATTGCTGATGCGAGCATAAGTTGCACGTAGGCAAACGGTTGCAGTGCTGCAACTTCGGCAGTTTCATAGGCTTTGATCAGAAGGAAGTGGCCGGACGCGCCGATCACACACAGCGCCGCCAGGAACAGCCAGGCTGATCCGGTCAGTTCGGACCAAAAGAAGGGTCCGATCAGTGAAATGCCGGCGGCGCCCGCAATACCCGTGAAGAAGAAGCTCGTTGCGGCCGTATCCCGCTTGCCAACCCATCTGGTGAGGATGCCATAAGTCGCGAAGCCGACGGCGCACAAAAGCGGCACAAGCGCGAATGGTTCAAACACACCGGACCCGGGGCGCACGATAATCAGAACGCCGACGAACCCAAACGCAATCGCCGCCCACTGCACCACCGCAATCCGTTCGCCAAGGAAAATGGCGCCGCCAGCTGCAACCAGCAATGGGTAGACCGACATGATCGCATGGGTCTCTGCCAGGCCAAGCCGATCGAAACTATATGTGACAACGCAGATCTGAGCGGCCAACAGCAGACCGCGAGCTGTTTGTGCCAGCGGGTGCGCCGTACGGGCGACCACTCGCAATCCGCCGGGGCGATTTGCAGATAGCGTCACGACAAACGCAGCAAAAGCCCAGTACCGGATCATAACGATGAAGATCGGATGATGATCGGCAGCCAAATGGCGAGAGATGCCGTCCTGCGTGGCGAACAGCGCCATGGTGGCGATCATGAGACCGATGCCGCGGAGCCGACCGGGCGAGCTCTGCTCAACATCACCGCGCAGCATCGGGCACAACCCCAATCTCGGGCAATCTGTCCCGATGCAAAGACTGGGCCGCAGCAATCAGCTTCGGCCCAATAGAGCGACCTCTCGTGTGCGTTTAAGTTCGAGAGTCGAGTGCCACAAAGTCGCGCTTGCCTTCGCCGATGTACAATTGGCGCGGCCGTCCGATTTTCTGCTCCGGATCCTCGATCATTTCTTTCCATTGCGCGATCCAACCGACCGTGCGGGCCAAGGCGAACAGCACCGTAAACATGTCCTTGGGGAAGCCAATCGCGCGGAGCGTGATACCCGAATAGAAGTCGATGTTCGGATAGAGTTTCTTTTCGACGAAGTATTCATCCTCAAGGGCGATCTTCTCAAGTTCCATTGCAACCTGAAGCAATGGCTCGTCGCGAATGCCGAGACTGTCGAGAACCTCGTGCGTCGTCTGCTGCATGACTTTGGCGCGAGGATCGTAGTTCTTGTACACCCGGTGGCCGAAGCCCATCAGCCGGAACGGGTCATCTTTGTC
>JBCDAH010000084.1:0-21113 GCA_039186015.1 Pseudomonadota bacterium | reverse complement strand
GCGTGTTGTCGCCACTCTGCCTCAGCACGTCGACCAACCACAACCCGGGCATGCCGCCTTGAACCGCTTTCATGAGGGGGTCGCGCCCGCCGGCGCGCGCCGCGATGCCATGCTCAAGCTGCATCTTGAGGACAATGTGCGACTGGTCCAGTTCGGGCCGGGACGGATCGAGATCAATGTTCTGGATGGCGCTCCTTCCGACCTGGCCGGAGACCTCGGGCGGAAGCTGACGGAGTGGACCGGAGAGCGCTGGATTGTGACGGTGACACGTCAGGACGGTGCAGAGCCCATTGGCTCGGTCCGGCGGCGCAAGATCGCTAAAGACATCGAAGACGTCAAATCGCATCCCGCAGTCTCCGTGTTGCTTGCGGACTATCCGGATGCCGAGATTTCCGAGGTGCGTCCCATCGGCGGAGCTGGAGGAGAGCCGTTTGCGACTCCCGAAGATGCGCCGCCAATTGATCCCGACGGACTAGAAAGCGAAAGTGACGACTGACGTGTGAGAGGCCGTTGCTTGAACGCGCCGGACCCAACTTAGTTTCCAATGCAAGAATTGCCAGCAAGAGGAGTGCCCAGCCGTGCGTGACATCATGGGTATGATGAAGCAGGTGCAGGAAATGCAGGCTCGGATGCAAGCCGTGCAGGCTGAGCTTGCGGATATGGAAGTTGCAGGCGAATCCGGCGGCGGACTGGTGCGCGTGACGATGTCGGGTAAGGCGGACATCAAGGCAATCAAGATTGATCCATCGCTGGCTAAGCCGGACGAGACGGAAATTCTGGAAGATCTGCTGATGGCAGCCGTCGCTGACGCGAAGGCGAAGGCCGAGGTCGCAACGCAGGAGAAGATGCAGGAAGTGACTGGTGGATTGCCAATTCCGCCGGGTCTGAAGTTGTGGTGATGCGTGACTGGAGAGGCGTTGACATGCGATTGATGTGGCGGAGGGCGGAGCTTCTTGCCGAAGCCACGCGGCCTGGGCCAAGGTTTCCGCCTCCTCAATTGCGCCTCGGTTGCGGTGGCTGAGGCCAACCGGGGCCGCATCGTGCATCTGTGCAGTATCGACAGCGAGACAGGGCCAAAACGTGCTTGATCCGGGATTGCTCGCGCTCGTTGCGATTACGTTTCTCATCGCCGGCTGTGTCAAAGGTGTTGTTGGGTTCGGACTGCCGACGGTTGCGCTGGCGCTGCTCGCGGCGACGTTTGGCCTCAAACCTGCAATTGCACTAACGGTTTTTCCATCTCTTCTGACAAATCTCTGGCAGGCGCTGTCGGGCGGTCATCTCCGGACGTTGATGGTACGACTGGCGCCACTGATTCTGGCGGTTCTGTGTGGCGTGTTCCTGGGCACGCGGGTTCTCGCGTCGGCGAGCCCGGCGCCGTTGACTTTGGTGCTTGGTGTCTTGCTGTTGGTGTACGCGACGTTGGGATTGGCGAAAATCGTCCTTCCGCTTATTGGTGACCGCGAACGGTGGGCGTCGCCGCTGGTTGGACTGGTCAACGGGTCGATTACCGGCTTGACCGGTACGTTCATCGTGCCCGGGGTGATGTATTTGCAGTCCCTTGGCTTGGAACGTGCCCAGCTCGTGCAGGCTATGGGGCTCTTGTTCTGTATCTCGACGCTCGCGCTTGGCGGGTTCCTGGTGCAAGTGGCGCTGCTGCCCGCCGACATGGCGCTGACGTCGTTCCTGGCAGTAATCCCAGCGTTCGTCGGCATGTGGCTCGGGCAGAAGATCAGCGCGAGACTGAACGACGTACTGTTTCAGCGTCTGCTCTTTATCGGCCTGGGCGTGGTTGGAGTTTTCTTGGCTGTCCGCAGCCTCATCGTGCTTGCCAACTGATCACACAAAAAGTGGTGGCTTTGGCGAATGCCCGCCGCGTTGCCGGCGTGAACGTGGTAGCTTCGCTGCAGCTTGAACAACGAAACTGGTGTTATGGCTCAAGGTGTTTCCGGTCCAGAGATCGAGCGGGTGATCCAATTGCTCGGGCGGCTGCCCGGTCTGGGACGGCGCTCTGCGCGCAAAGCGGCGCTGGCTCTTGTCAAGCGGCGAGAGGAGCTGCTTTTGCCGTTGGCTGATGCCCTCAAGGTCGCGGCCGAAACACTCGAAACCTGCGCGATATGCGGAAACATCGATACGGTTCAGCCCTGCACCATTTGCGCTGATCCCAGGCGTGATGCGTCGTTGATTGTGGTTGTTGAGGAGGTTGGAGATCTCTGGGCTCTGGAGCGCGCCGGCGTCGTGAATGCGCGCTACCATGTGCTCGGCGGTCATCTCTCCCCGCTCGACGGCATCGGCCCGGATCAGCTCAATCTCGCTACGCTTGTTGCCCGCGCCAAAGAGCCCGAGGTCCATGAGGTCTTGCTCGCGCTGAACGTGACGGTCGAGGGGCAGTCGACGGCGCATTACGTAACGGACCTGCTTGCGGACGCCGGCGTCACCGTATCGCAAATCGCTCAGGGTGTGCCGATTGGCGGTGAGCTCGATTACCTTGATGACGGGACGCTTGCCGCCGCGATCCGATCCAGGCGTCCGGCATGACGGAGTCGGACGGTGCCGCATACACGCCACCGGCACCTAAGTTTGTATCCGGTTCGCTGCGTCGACATATCCTTGTGATGACCGGTGCCGGCGCGTTTGGCTTGATGGCCATTTTTGTCGGCGAACTTGCCAATATTCTCTTTGTTTCTTTGCTTGACGACACGGTACTGGTCGCTGCAATCGGCTACGCCAGCATCGTCGTCTTCATGATGATTTCAGTCGGGATCGGTTTGTCGATTGCCGCAACCGCGCTCGTTTCTCCCGCAATTGGCGCAGGGCAGCGTGAAAAGGCACGGCGCCTGACGACAAACGCGATTATACTGTCGTTCGTCATCAGTGCGTGTATGGCGCTCACGTTATGGATACTAGCCCCGCAACTGCTGAAACTTCTCGGCGCGACGGCAAGGACGCATCAAGTCGCGTGCGAGTTTGCCCGCATTGTCCTGCCTGCAATGCCGGCGCTTTCGGTTGGTATGACGTGTGCGGCCATCTTGCGGTCCGAAGGGGACGCGAAACGGGCCATGTACGTCACGCTGACCGGAGCCGCAGTCAATGTCGCGCTTGATCCGATTCTGATATTCTCGCTGGGTCTCGGCATTCACGGCGCTGCAATTGCGTCCGCTTGTGCGCGGTTGGCCGCTATGGCGATCGGACTATACGGCGTCGTCCGGGTCCACAATCTTGCCGGGCCTTTTGACCGGAAGACGCTGGCACCCGATTCCCGTGCCCTGGCGCGCGTAGCCGTTCCGGCCGTCGCGACGGCACTGGCAACGCCGTTTGCAAATGGCTATGTCACCGCATCCATGGCGCCGTTTGGCGACGGTGCCGTGGCCGCCTGGGCGATCATCGGACGCGTCATACCTGTTGCATTTGGCGCCATATTCGCGTTGTCGGCCTCGATTGGCCCGATTATCGGTCAAAACTACGGGGCCTCTGCATACGGACGCTTGCGAGAGGCCTATTTCGAGGCCCTCAAGGTGACGGCGGCGTTCACGTTCGCGGCTTGGGTGCTCCTGGCCACAGCTGCGCCTCTTGTCGTTGCGGCGTTTCGTGTCGAAGGCGTTGCAGCGGAGCTCATTTACTTCTTTTGTCGATGGCTCTCGCCCCTGTTCGTCTTTCTCGGCGCGCTGTTCGTCACCAATGCTGTGTTCAACACGCTCGGCCGGCCACACATGTCGACACTGATGAATTGGTCACGCGCAACGCTTGGTACGGTGCCGTTCGTCACGGTTGGCGGCATGTTTGCGGGGGCCCATGGCGTGTTGGCGGGCAACCTCGTCGGCGGCATCTTCTTCGGCGTTGTCGCAGTTTGGCTGTGCACCAGACACATTGACCGGGTCTCCTTGACGTCGCGGTAGCGGGCCTTACAGGAACCATTCAGGAAACCGAATGCTATATCAGCCTATCGGGCGCAGGGGTGATGTGCCTGTCGTCATGAGCTGTAAGCCGCGGAGTTGTGCATGAAGGACGGAGCACGGGTTGTTTGTGTTATTCCGGCGCTCAACGAGGCCGACGCCATCGCGCGGGTCATTGCCGAAATCCCGGGCTGGGTTGATCGCGTCATCGTCGCTGACAACGGTTCGACGGACCAGACCGAGCAGGTTGCGAGGGCTGCCGGTGCGACGGTCGTTCGTGAGCCCGAACCCGGCTATGGTGCAGCGTGTCTCGCAGGTATTGCGCTGGCTCAAGATGCAGACATTATCGTCTTTCTCGACGGCGATTACAGCGACTACCCGTCCGACATGGCCACGCTGGTTGATCCGATCATACACGGTGAGGCCGACTTTGTGCTCGGCTCGCGCACGCAAGGTGCGCGCGAAGCCGGCTCGCTGACGTTGCCGCAACGGTTCGGCAATTGGCTGGCGACACGGCTGATCGCGCTGATCTGGGGCACGCGCTTTACGGATCTCGGTCCGTTCCGCGCAATCCGCAAGACGGCGTTGGACCGATTAGAAATGGCCGATCGCAACTACGGTTGGACCGTCGAGATGCAGATCAAGGCAATAGAAAAAGGTCTCGCGATTGCCGAAGTTCCCGTGCGCTATCGCAATCGTATCGGCGTGTCGAAAGTTTCAGGGACCGTGCGGGGCACCGTGCTTGCGGGCTACAAGATTCTCTTCATTATCGGTCGCGAGGCTTGGCGGCGACAAACGGCTGCGAAGCCCCAGGCTGCGCGGCGCGGCGGACCCGGGGCGAAGCCAGCAAATTGACCCGGTCGCTGATCTCACCTATCTCGATCGTATGACCATCAAGCCAGTCGTCACTGTTCCAGATCCGATCCTGCGCGAGACCTCGGTGCCCGTGGAGGCATTCGACGACACGCTGCAGGTCTTGGTCGATGACATGTTTGAGACGATGTACGACGCACCGGGTATCGGGCTCGCGGCAGTGCAGATTGGGCTTCCGCGGCGCCTGTTGGTCCTTGATGTGGCCGGCGAGGACGACCAGCCGGATCCGATCTGCATGGTCAACCCGGTGATTGAGCGGTTTGGCGACACATACCGGTCCCATGAGGAAGGTTGCCTATCATTACCGGACGTGCTGGTGGACATTGATCGGCCGGCCAGCGTCACTGTGCGCTATCTGGACAGGCACGGTGTTGCGCGAGTGCGGGAAGCGGACGGCTTGCTCGCAACGGCCATACAACATGAAATCGATCACCTCGACGGCAAGCTGATTATCGATTTCTTGTCCCCGCTGAGGCGCAACATGATCGTGCGCAGGCTGAAGAAGGCGGCGCGCACGGTATAGAGCCTGTTCGCCATCGGCGGCCTTGCACCTCTGGCCCACGCCCCGGCAAAACCCAATGAGATCGCGTCACATCGAGCGGAGATTTGACCATGCTGCGCGTTGTTTTCATGGGAACGCCGGACTTTTCCGTTCCAACCCTGTCAGAGATTATGGCGGCGGGCCACGATATCGTGGCCGTGTATTCGCAGCCGCCGCGTCGCGCCGGCCGGGGCATGAGTGAGGTGCCGTCTCCTGTCCATCAGTTTGCGGCTTCTTCCGGTCTTGATGTTTACACGCCGCGATCCCTTCGCGATGGCGACGGTCAGGCCGTGTTTGCGTCTCACGAGGCCGATGTTGCCATTGTCGTCGCCTACGGATTGATCCTGCCGAAGCCAATACTTGAAGCGCCGGCTTACGGCTGCCTGAACGTTCACGCATCGGCATTGCCGCGCTGGCGTGGTGCAGCACCGATCCAGCGCGCGATCATGGCTGGAGATGACGAAACCGCCGTCATGATCATGCAAATGGATGAGGGATTGGACACCGGTGCGATTTGCCTCGCCGAGCAGGTTCCGATCGGACCGGACATGACGGCCGGTGAACTGCACGATGTCTTGTCCGAGCGCGGCGCAAGTCTCACGGTTCGTGCCTTGTCCGCGCTCGCACGTGGCAGTCTGGTGGCGACCCCGCAGGTCGAGGATGGCGTCACATATGCGGCCAAGATCGAGAAGTCGGAGGCCAGGATCGACTTCCGGCATACCGCGGGCGATGTGCATAATCATATCCGGGGTCTGTCCCCCTTCCCGGGAGCCTGGTTCTTGTTGCCGGGGGACGGTGCGGCGGAGCGGGTGAAGGTTTTGTCGTCGCAGCTGGTGCCGGGTGCTGGCGGTGCGCCGGGCACCATACTGGACGATCAGTTAACGGTTGCATGCGGTACGGGCGGCATCCGGTTCGAGGTGCTACAGCGTGCTGGTAAACGCGCCATGGCACGCGATGAATTCCTGCGCGGGCGGCCGATAGCGGTCGGTACGGTGTTACCGAACGTGGAGTCCTCGGATTCATCATCGTGAACGAATTATGAAGCCTCGTTCCGAGGTGGCGATAGTGTCTTTGCGATCGCTAACGACACCTTGAGGACAATGATGCTCCGCTACTCGGTTATAGGTCGGTTGGGACTGGTCATGCTGGCCGGTATCGTGGCCAGTGCAGTGGTCGGTGCGCTGGGCGTTGCGAGCGCGTCGGCGCAGGATGCCTACACCGTTCGGGTCGAGCCGCGGCCGTACTACGGCGCCGTGATTACGATCGAAGAAGGCGTGCGCGTGTTCCGCCCGATGCCGCCAACCCGCAGAATGATCGTCAATCCGGACAACGCGACACCGCTGACGTTGTCGATCAAGGACGTCAATAAGCGGGTCATAAGCCGGAGTACGAACCACAATTACAACTACAATTCCGGTCCCGGCGCGGGATCGCGCAGCCCGGGAACGGTTGGTGGCGTGATCAATAGTCACGGTCGCTTCGGCGGTACCAGGTCTGTTCGGCGTGGCGGCAGGGCCGGCAGGTCGGGGGCGTTCTAAAGAGCGCGCGTTGCTTGCGATGTCTTGAGTCTTCGCAGATCAATCGATAGGTGTCCGGGTTCCACAAACTCGGACACTGGTCTTACGGCATGCCGCGGTATCGCATCGACATCGAGTATGACGGCACGCCCTTTGTCGGGTGGCAGGTCCAGGCAAACGGCCGATCGGTGCAAGGGCAGCTCGCGTCGGCAATTGTCCGCTTTAGTGGCGAAGAGCTGGTGCCCCGCGGGGCCGGGCGAACGGATGCCGGCGTTCATGCCCTCCAGCAGGTTGCGCACTTTGATCTCGCGCGCGACTGGGATCCGCTGAAAATCCGCGAAGCGATGAACTATCACCTGAAACCTGATCCGATCGCCGTGGTGGCGTGTCAGGCTGTGGCGGATGACTTTGACGCCCGGTTCAGTGCCACGTCCCGGCAATACCTATATCGGCTTTTGCCGCGGCGCGCGCGCCCTGCGCTGGATCACCATCGCGTGTGGTGGGTGCCCGTCCCGCTCGACGCCGCGGCCATGCACGAGGCGGCGCAGCAGCTGACCGGCCAACATGATTTTACAACATTTCGCGCCGCGGCTTGCCAGGCAGCATCGCCGGTCAAGACATTGGATAGATTGGATGTCAGCCGGGTTGGTGGAGAGATCCACGTGGTGGCCGTCGCGCGATCGTTTTTGCACCACCAGGTGCGCTCGATTGTCGGTTGTCTCAAGCAGGTTGGTGCCGGAAAGTGGAGCGCCGATGACGTGGCTGCCGCGCTACGGTCGCGCGATCGGAGTGTGTGTGCCGCTCTAGCTCCGCCCGACGGGCTCTATCTCGCCGGTGTCACGTACGACGCTGAGCTGACGGATTGAGCAAAAAGAAGGCCGCCAATTGGCGGCCTAAGGTCTAGGGAGGAAACGAGACCTGGGAGGCCAGGTCACGTGCTTCTCAACGTAGACCATACGTCCTCAGTTCACATGTTCCTCCTGGTACACAGGCGATGCATTTTGCTGTGTGCCGCTGCTGTCGCTTTCGGCTTCGCTGTCGCTTTCGTGATCTCCGGTACCGTCGCAATCGAGGGGCGGTTTGATGGAGTCTGATCCCTCTAAAAGCGCCTTCCAAACCCGCAGCACACGGCGGAGATGCCGCGGCTCAGTGCGTGCCTCCGGTGGAACCTGTTCTGACGGGCCGACGCCATGGCGGCGCAAGATGCGCTGCAAGGTGCGACGATGCATGCTCGCAGCTCGCGCGGTCTCGCTCATGTTGCGGCCATGGCGCTCGTACATTGCCAACAAGTAACGAAACTCCAGCACTTCCGGCCGCGGGAATTTCCGATCCTTGGAGAGCGGATATTCTCCACCGCGAAGGGCGACTTCGATCTCGTGCGCATCAGCAGGTTTGATCAGGTATTGCTGCGCGCCGAGCTTGGTGGCAGCGACCGCCGTCGCAATGTTCCCATAGCCGGTGTGCACGACCACACGAGTGTCCGAAGTCCGCTCGCGCAGCAACTCCAGAAGATCCAAACCGCTGCCGTCCTCAAGCCGCAACTCGATGATCGCGAATGTGAAGTGCGTCGATTCGAGGCTTTTGACCGCCGCTCTCATTGTTGTGCAGGCCGTAACGATGTATCCCCGCCGCTCCATAACGCGGCGCAGGCATCGCAGGAACAAGGCGTCCCCGTCTGCAATCAGAAGTGTTGGCGCATACATGCTTGTGTCTTGCATGATCCGATAACGACAGATCGCGCGGTGCGGATCTGGCCCGCGAAAGCCTGTCGCACTGAAATCCGCGTGAATGCGGCGTTTCTTCGCATATTGCACTGCAACATATTGGGCTGCGATCGCGCCGATTCAACCATGTTAGGCTTTTCTTGGTGTCGCAGCTGCGTATATCAGTGCCTCGATGGTCCGCCGGCGCTCTGCGCGCGTTCTGAATTCACGTTCACTATTCCGGCGCAGGGCGAGGCGGGCGCTTGCTCAAGATCATTGCGGGATTTAAGGCGAAATGCAGCGTTCGTTGGGGCAAAGCCCGGATCGTATGCCGCTTGCAGCACTGCTGCTTGGGATCCTTGGCCTGATACCGTTTGTCGCTTTGCCATTCCTGGCAATTGCCCAGCCGGAGCTCGCCATCCCCGACTGGCTCGGCGCTCATCTCACCATTCCGGCCCTGCTGCTCTATGCGGCAATCATTCTGTCGTTCCTGGGCGGCGTGCAGTGGGGGCTTGCAATGGCCACGCCTGCATCGCAGGGGATTGTTCTCTGGCGGCGGTATGTGGTCAGCGTTCTACCGTCCCTGCTGGCGTGGTTTGCGCTGTTTCTCGGGACGCGGACGGGCTTGTTCGTGCTGGCGGTCGGATTTGTTGTGCTGTTGATCTACGACATTCAGTCCGTCCGGCGCGGCGAGGCGCCGCTGTGGTACGAGCGGCTGCGGCTGGGCCTGAGCACGGTTGTCGTCTTGTCGATCAGCGTTACGTTGTCGTTCGCGCTGTAGCGCGCGGCGCGTTGCGATCCAAAACGACGCCGAGGCTGTTTTGCTGTGGTTGCAGCGCTGTGGTTGTGGTGCTGCAAGAGTTCGGCGTGTTTGAAAACTTGATCCAAGCGCTCAATCGGCTGCCGGCGGTAGGGCCGCCCGCACGTCGCTTGGCAACCTCAACAATTGAGTTCCTCTGCCTTTTAATCCCTGCTTTGCAAGTTGATGACGACCACTCATTTATATCTTTTATTAGAACCATACAATTTGCATCAGCTACTCGTCTTGAAGCGATCTATTTACCTTCGCGAATTGAGTATCGAGCAACCAATCTGCCGATGCATTCGTATGTTCGACGATTTTTCGCAGCACAAACAAGTTCGGTTCAACCTCGTCCCGCTCATATCTCGTATAGCGGTTTTGATCGAGGCCTATTTCCGTCGCAAAAACCTGCGCCGTTCGGTATCCAGCAGATTTTCGCGCGTCGCGTAGGCGTTGTCCGAACGTCATCATTTCAAATACCGTCTGCTGCCTTGCGCGATGCAGCATAGTCGACCTCCAGTAACTTTCGATCGTTTATTCCACTTGGCAAGACGAGGATGATCTGTATAAAGCATGATGTGACAATTCCCGTAACTTGTGGCGGGGTAGTTTTCCACATCACCCTTTGTGCTGACGAGTAAGGGAATCCCGCCTTGACGACGTCGCAAGACGAGGCGCACCGCAGCTGACTGGCCGCTACCGTAACAGGAAGTTGGAAACATCAGCTTCTTGCTTCCCTTTGCGGCCCTGCAAATAGCCGGAGGACAAGAGTTAGACAGTTTGAGCATGCAGATCCATCCAATGTGGACCGCGCGTTTTTCCGATTTCGGATTCGACGTTGTGCCAATTCGACTATCACAAGAGTTGGATGGCGAACCAGTCATCGCCTTTACAATTGCGATGAGTGATACAGCTCTTCGCAAGCCATGGCGATTGTTGAAGCTTCGCCAAGTTCCCGGTGTCGACTACGCTACCAGTGTCCATAGGGCGACTGCCTAACGTACGCCGACAGTTGTCGAGCGCCTTAGAAAAACGGTGACGCAATGCGTGAGTTTAGAGAGAGTAGCCGGCAGGGAGTGGTTTTTTCGGAGCGATACGACGCGCTCGAACGACAGATCAGCAAGCTCAGTGAACGTTTGAGTGTGTTGTCTGACAATGAAAAGGCTGAACTGGTTCTCGCCCAGGAGATTGATGTTCTGCTTGATAGGCAGACCGATATCATTGAAACGATTATCAGCTGTCATTCAGGTCAAGAACTTACATATTTGAAAGCGAAAATCTTCAAACAACTGGCTGACCCTCACGAGAGTGACTTGCTGTACCGCCTAGCAAGTTCAATCTGCGATGATTTGCTTGCAGAAAGCACTGCAGGCTAGCGCATTTCATGTTCGGCTCGAAGCCATCCCACAGCTGTCGTTTTGGTCGTCCTGGTCGGTCAACCAACGGGACGATGTCATGGGTGGCCTATTTCTTGGGTGGCCCATTTCTTGGATGGCATGGCGACATCGAATGTTCCCGGTGCCGTTGACACAAGAATGCCGAGCTCGGAAAAACCGCGAGTGCGGGTTTGAGTATGGGCCGGCGACGTGAACCTGTTTATGGCAGAAATGGTTTAATGAATGACGCGACGACGCAACAGCTCTGCAACTGTGTGCGCTCTATTGACTGCGCCGACCTTGCGAGCAATTGAGGCTAAATACTTCTCGACTGTTTTCTCACTCAAGGAGAGGATTTTGGAGACTTCCCAGTTTGTCTTCCCGACAGATACCCAGCCGATGATCTCACGTTCTCGCTCTGTGAGCGTGATGTCATCATCGCCGTCCTCATCATTGGGTGTTCCGGTGATAAGCGCTTTCGCAGCTGAAAATGCCACCAGCGAAATAAGATAAATGGCGTTTTGCTCTTCAGCCGACAGGTCAACCACGCGATCTGCGCTCATAGTGACGCACGCCTGATAGCCGTTGTATCCATAAATGGGTACGGTAAACCCATCCGCCATGCCGAATTCACTGGCCTCGTTCATAACCTGACGAGACAATTTCGAAGCATTTGTCCTGGCGTCGAGACTTGACCAGGCAAAGGGCTTGGTCGAACGCACAATGAGCCGAGCGACAGGATCATGGGTCACGTAGTCGTTATCATTGTAGCGGTAGTACCACTCCGTAGGCCATCCAGAGAGTAAAACCTGAGAGCTGAGCGTCTGACCTGGCAACGGTACGCCGGTGACGAGGAAGTGCTGAAAGCCAAACTTAGATACGGCTTCCGTAAGGGTGCGAAACACACTGGTCGTATCGGACGCATTTTTCAGCTGTCCGACAAAATGAAGCGTCTCCGATGTTGTGTCGCGTCGCATCACGCCGTCTGATAGTTTAAAGGTGTATGCGGATGATCTGTCTACCATGAAGAAAAAATAGTGCAAGTGTGCAGCTTGCCCCTGCCGCGACGCTCAGGCTCGGCGAGACTGCTCATATGCTTCGTGAGGGTTCGACGTGAAACGCCGCTGCGCTGTCGGAGAGTAAGACGTCTCACACGGTGTTTGGCGGCGTTCGTGGCGATTGGCCGCTAAGGGCGGCGTAGGTTCGGAGCGGCATATCGCCGTTTCTGATTGTAACAGTCAGGTCATCTCGGCAGGTTTGCGATACGGCATCTGGGTTGGATAGGTGCGCACGTAAAGCCCTAGTGGAGCCACCGCGCAAAACGCATACTCGCGTGAGCCAAGTCGATGGTGCTGCCGGAGAGACTTGAACTCTCGACCTCTCCCTTACCAAGGGAGTGCTCTACCACTGAGCTACGGCAGCAAACCTGTACCGTCGTGCGAGTTACGCGGACGACGTAGGCCGCACCTAATGTCCTGCAGCGCTGCAAACCGCGCGCATGCGTCGTTAACTCACGCATACTGGCCGGCTCTTGCCATATTCACACGGTTGCAGCAAGCAGTGGATTAGTGTGCGTGACGGTCTCAAAGCCAATTGACGGCCTGTTGCCGGCTCAGAGTCTGCGATACACTCGCTGCATGTCTTGGGGTCACGTGTCATGTCCCGAGCACCGGTTGGGCCTGGAACATGAAGCGGTTCTGCAATCATTTGGCCGGCAGGCACTTAAGGAAGTCGATCAAGAAGTCTAGGAAGCCCATTAGGACGTTGATGATAGAAGCACCCGATCAGGACGATCTGCGCGAAGATGCTGCGCAAACGTCGGCAGAGCCAACGGCGCAACGGCTCCGATCAAATCGCGAGCGCGAGGATCGGCTGGCGAGTGCGTTGCGTGCTAATCTGGCAAAACGAAAGGCGCAATCCCGGGCCCGCAGTGCCGGCAAAGATGATCGTTCACAGGACTAACAGCCTCGCTCCGTTTGCAGTACGCGCGCCGGACGACGTATGCCGGAGTGCATAAGACCGCATTCCCGCCTTGTCGTAGATGCAATCCAAGTCATGACTGCAGTCCAAATGCCTCTCAGAAGCGATCGGATGTGATAGAGCGGTGTCGTCGCCGAAGCAGCTGACTGGCTAATTGATGACTTAACGACGCGCCAGCGGTGTTTCCCGCTCTTGGCGCCACCAGACGGAAAACGCAATGGACCGGATTAAGATTGTTGGTGGCCACCCACTGAGCGGACGCATACCAGTTTCAGGTGCAAAGAACGCGACACTGCCGCTGATGATTGCCAGTCTGCTGACACCAGATCGGCTGACGTTGAAAAATGTCCCAAACCTTGCAGATGTGAATCTACTGGCCCGGATTCTCCGGAACCATGGCGTTGACCATTCCGTCGACGGAAAACGCGCCGATTTGCCGGACATGGTCGGGGAAACGTTCCATCTGACGGCCCGTGATATTGTTGATACGACGGCGCCGTATGAGCTTGTTTCCCGCATGCGCGCCAGTTTCTGGGTCATCGGACCGCTGGTGGCGCGCATGGGTGTCGCCCGCGTGTCGATGCCCGGTGGGTGCGCAATTGGCACCCGGCCTGTTGATTTGCACTTGATGGGCCTGAAACAGCTGGGTGCCGACATTGAGATCGACGGTGGATACGTTGTCGCCAAGGCGCCTAAAGGGCTGCGCGGCAATCGCATTGTCTTTCCGAAGGTGTCTGTTGGCGCGACGCACAACGTGCTCATGGCCGCTAGCCTCGCGCGCGGCGAGACGTTGATCGAAAATGCGGCGTGTGAGCCGGAAGTTGGCGATCTGGCGCGCTGTCTCGTCAAGATGGGCGCGCAAATTGACGGCATCGATACGTCGACGCTGCGCGTACAGGGCTGTTCCCAGCTTGAGGGCACCGTCCATACGGTTCTGCCGGACCGCATAGAAACCGGGACGTTCGCCATGGCTATTGCGGCTACGGGAGGCGATGTTGAGCTGGTGGGAACGCGGCGCGGCTTGCTTGACTTGCCGCTGCAGGAATTGACTCGGGCCGGCGCCGAAGTTGCCGAAACCGAGGCCGGCGTGCGGATCGCGCGCAATGGCTCAGGGCTTGGGCCGATCAACGTCGAAACCCAGCCGTTTCCAGGTTTCCCGACTGATCTCCAGGCCCAGATGATGGCGCTTATGACGAAGGCGGAGGGCACCAGCGTTATCCGCGAGACGATTTTCGAGAACCGGTTCATGCACGTGCAAGAGCTGGTGCGTCTGGGCGCTGATATTCAGCTGCGCGGGGATACGGCGACAATTACCGGTGTCGAGAGCCTGACTGGTGCGCCCGTGATGGCTACGGATTTGCGCGCGTCTGTTTCGCTGGTCATCGCGGGGCTCGTTGCGGACGGTGAAACAATGATCAATCGCGTCTACCATCTGGATCGAGGATTTGAGCGCATTGAGCAAAAATTGTCTGCTTGCGGTGCTGAAATCGAGCGGTTGTCCGGTTGATGGGACAGCTCATCGGTTTGCGAACAGCATTTGCGCGAATGCGCCGAAGTCACTATTTGTCCGGACATTACACGCGGGTCTGCCTCGATCGTTGCTGGTTGCATAGCGCATCCAAACGTCGGCGTTTGCCTGAAATGAGTGTCTCGTGCGAGGTGCGGAAGCTTTACTGACATGCAGGATTTGAAGCTGATCGCGCTCGATGGCGAAGACCTCGCCATGCTGGCTGCGCAACTGCAAGATGCGGTCGTGCGGGTGGAAGATATGGCCTATTTTCGGGCTCAGCGACGCTTTGCATTGATTGCCAACCGGTTCGACTGGATGTCGGCTTTAGGTGGCGATACGGAAACGCAGTCTACTGCCGGCAAGAGAAAGTTCGAGCGGCGTCGATGCGCGCTCCGGTTTGAGCGTGTGTCCCGGGTTCAAATGCAAGCCATCGATCTCAACGACAAGCGTCGTGTGTTATCGATGTTGACCATCGGCTTCTCGCAAGCGGGGAACGGCACTGCCGAGGGAACGATCGAGATTGTCTTTTCCGGCGGTTCAGCGCTGCGGCTGGATGTTGAGTATGTCGAGGCCGAGCTGCGCGACTTGGGTGCAGCATGGTCGACGGCTTCGATGCCCAAGCATGATACCGAGCCACCCGATGGCGAGCACGAATAGGTTGCTGTGAGATGCCTCAGATCCTGAATATTGCGGAGGCGGACTTTGAGGGTCGTTTCGCCGCGTTTCTGGCTCAAAAGCGCGAGACGTCCGATGACGTCGATCGTCAGGTGCGAGACATTGTCAGCGCCGTTCGCACGGATGGCGACAGCGCCTTGCTGGCGTTCACCAAGCGCTTCGATAACGTATTGCTTACGCCTGATACGCTGCGTGTTGCGGCCGGCGATATCGATGCTGCCGTAAACGCGTGTCAAGCCGCCGACTTGGAGGCGCTGGAGCTTGCACACAACCGGATCCGCAGCCACCACCAGCGTCAACTGCCACAGGATGACGTTTATACGGACGATCTCGGTGCGGTTCTCGGCACGCGTTGGACAGCGGTGGAATCGGCCGGCCTTTATGCGCCGGGGGGCATGGCGTCGTACCCCAGCTCTGTCTTGATGAACGTGGTCCCCGCGTCCGTTGCCGGTGTGCCGCGGCTGGTTATGGTCGTTCCTGCACCGCGGGGTGAGCTCAATCCTCTGATCCTGGCGGCCGCGAAACTGGCCGGCGTCCATGAGGTCTATCGGGTCGGCGGTGCGCAGGCCGTTGCGGCACTCGCCTATGGCACAGAGACCATATCGCCGGTCGTCAAGATCGTCGGCCCAGGGAATGCCTATGTCGCAACAGCCAAGCGCCAGGTCTTCGGCACCGTCGGGATCGACAGCATTGCCGGGCCGTCAGAAGTTCTCATCATCGCGGATCGCAACAACAATCCGGAGTGGATCGCGGCTGATTTGTTGGCTCAGGCGGAGCATGACGTCGATGCACAGTCGATCCTGATGACGGACGATGCGGACTTCGGGGCGCAGGTTATCGCCGCTGTCGAGCAGCAGCTGGAGACGTTGCCGCGCCAGAGCATTGCCGCGGAAAGTTGGAATACGCTTGGCGCCGTTATCGTTGTTGCCGACATTAGCCAAGCCCCGGCCCTTGCTGACCGGATTGCGGCTGAGCATCTCCAGATCGCTGTTGATGACCCGGATGCGCTGGCGGCACAGATTCGAAATGCCGGTGCGGTTTTCCTTGGGGCGCTGACGCCTGAGGTGATTGGAGATTACGTCGGGGGGACGAACCACGTGCTTCCTACGGCACGGAGCGCGCGCTATGCCTCCGGCCTCGGGGGTGCTGGACTTCATGAAGCGGACATCCGTGCTCAAGCTCGATCGACGGGCGCTTGGTGCGCTCGGACCGGCTGCCGTGCGTCTTGCGGAGGCTGAGGGCCTGGATGCACACGCCCGGTCTGTCGCAATGCGGCTGGACAGCGCATAACGATCTCATCGGAGCGGCACGTGGAGAGTTGACGATGTCGGATCAGCCGAAGCCCGACTTGCCTCGTGACAGGATTGTCGGCCTGACACTCGATAGCGCGTCTATTCGGCGTTCCAACGCGAACATCCACCATGAGCGCGAGGTCGCGATTTACGATATTCTGGAGGAAAATAGTTTCCGTCTGGAGGGATATGACCGAGGTCCCTATCATCTGAAGCTGTCCATTGCTGAGGACCGACTGCATTTCAGCATCGCGGATACCGATAAGCAGCCACTAACCACCCATATGTTTTCGTTGTCGCCGTTCCGTCGGGTGATCAAAGATTACTTTCTGGTCTGCGAGTCTTACTACGATGCGATCCGAACGGCGCCGCCCTCGCGCATACAGTCAATCGACATGGGACGTCGGGGTCTGCACGACGAAGGAAGCCGGCTGCTTTGTGAGCGGCTGGAGGGCAAGATCGCAATCGATCATGATACCTCGCGCCGGCTTTTTACGTTGATTTGTGCACTGCATTGGAAAGGTTGAACCGTTGCCGGGGCGCAATGACCTACCCGGGGCTGTCCTTTTCGCTTGCACAATGAATGCTGTCCGGTCGCCGATGGCTGCTGCCATGCTATCCCATTTATGCGGCGGTCGGGCGTATGTCACGTCGGCCGGCGTGCGCGCCGGCCAAGTGGATGGGTTTGCCATATCGGTGATGGAGGAAATCGGGATCGATCTGTCGCGGCACCGGCCGCACACGCTGGCTGATTTGAACGATACGAGTTTCGATCTCATCATATCTCTGTCGCCGGAAGCCCATCACCAGGCGCTGGAATTGACGCGGACGATGGCGGTTGAGGTTGAATATTGGCCGACATTGGACGCGACCCTTTTGGCCGCTCATGGTCGGCGAGAACAGATTCTGGATGGGTACCGCCAGGTTCGCGATCAGCTATTTCAGCGAATCAAGACCCGGTTCGGGATTCAAGGCGGGCCGACGGTATAGCAGCGTCTTCACCCGCAAATTCGTGACGGAACACGCCGTGATCTCCAGTCTTTGAATTCACGACAAACCAGACGGGGCGCTTTCCAACACCCTTAATGTCGACTTCTCCGTGGCTTTCGAGTTCGAACTCGGCCTCCAACTTGGCGTGGGATGCCGGGCAAACGAGCAAGCGCCCAGGCGCACTGCGATTTTCAAGCCGCGCAGCGAGATTGACCGTGTCTCCCCATACATCGTACGTGAATTTGCGCGTTCCAATCACCCCGGCCATCAGCGGTCCGCTTGCCATGCCGAGCCGGAGTTGCAGCTCAAGGCCGTGTTGCTCGCGAACGCGCTCGACTTCTGCCAGCATATCGAGCGCAAAGGCCGCCAGTCGAACAGTCGGCCGCTCGATGGGCGTCGGAACGCCAGCTACGGCCATGTAGCCGTCGCCCATTGTCTTGATCTTTTCAACGCCGTGCTGTTCCGCGAGAGAATCAAACGCGCGCACGAGTTCGTTGAGTAGGCGGACGACTTTCTCCGGCCCAAGCGACTTGGCCAATGCGACGAAACCGACGACGTCGGCAAACAGTACAGCGGTCGAGTCATGTGAGTCCGCAACGACTTCGCCTGGCCGCGTCTTCAACCGCTCGACAATGTCGTCGGGCAGAATATTGCGCAGCAACATGTCCGTTTCGGCCTTGGCGGTTTCGACAAGCTGGAAAGCGTACCAAACGGATGCGCCGATCAACCCCGTCGTCGTGACGACCGCTTGAATATAGATCCCGTCGACGACCTGCGGTGCTTCGGCAATGAATGCGGAATCGGGCGGCAGGGCAAACGCGCAATAGAGGTGTAGGGCGAGTGCAGAAATCACCGTTGCGAGAACAAGACGGATGCGCTCAAGTCCGAACACGACAAATGCGGCAGCTGCGGCGATGAAGAACTGCATATGAACGCCAGAGTCCGTGCCGAGTAGCGAGGTGATCAGGGTCAAACCGATCCACTCGGCAATCACGATGATCAGGCCGCCGGCGATCGGGCTGAACCGGTGGGAGAACGGCACCAGGATTGCGATTGGGACAAGTGCGGCATTGACCCAGATGAGAAGCGCGAACCGACCATAATCCATCAGCGAATGCTGCACGGCATAGATCAGCGTTGTCGCCGCGATGAGATAGGCAATGAGATTTAGGATCTTGAGCCGTCGTCGGGTGTCGGCGTCGTATCCCTTTGTGCCCAGATCCGCCAGCCAGCCGAGGGCGCTGAGGATATACCCAAACGGGGAGACGATTTTCCACCAGCGCAACAGCCACTTCAGGCCGATGCGCACGCCGCGCCCACCGGCCCATCCGCGCCGACGAATTGCGTCGAGCGTGCGTTGTGCTGACAAATCAGCGGCGTGTTCGGACTGGTCGACCACCTTTGCAGTGCCTCAAACAACACCCCTAAAGCGCGCGTCATGTACGTTCGAAGATGAACGCCAATCGAACAGCGCAGTCTCGCGTCCGGATTGACGTCAATAGAGTTCGGCAATCTCGAACAAATCTTCGACGGTACATGTCACGCGGTTGCCGGAGCGTTTGATGACGCCCTGGTTCTGTAGCTCGGAAAGCGCGGCATTTACCTTCGGCCGGCTCGCGCCGAGGAGCAGGGCCAATTCCCCTTGAGACATGCCCAAGTCGACCGTCAGCTCACCTTCGTCCTGTTCCGGCGCGACCTGCCGGCACAGCGCAACAAAGTACCGTGCAAGGCGGGTTTCAATGCGATGCAAGGCCACGCCTTCGTATTGAAGGTCGGTCTCGCGCAATCGCTTGCAGAGAAACGTTATGATCCGTTGGGCGAAATCCGGGTGCTTTTCAAGCAAAGCCTGGGCGTCTCTGGCGTTGAGGACCAGCGCCTCCACCGCGGTCAAAGCCGTTGCATCGGCCGTTCGCTCTCCGCCATCGAGCATCGCGATCTCGCCCACCAAACTACCTGGCTCGATGTGCGCAAAGGCAAGTTCGCGGCCCTCTGCCGTCAATACGGATACTTTAATGCGTCCACTGCGGACGAGGTATAGGTCGCCGCCTGTATCGCCACGCGTGAAGATGGTGCGGCCGGCGGCGAACGAAACCGGTGTCATGGCGCGCGCAACGCTTGCGACCGTTTCCGGCTCTAGCCCGGTAAAAATCTGTGTTGCCGAAAGAAGATTTCGGATTTGTGCGTCATCGCGCATCGTGACCGTCCTTCACGTCGCGTCCATTTGGGCTATAATCTACACGAACTCTGGTTCGCATGCACCATTCCCCGGGCGTTTCGGGTTTCGTTAGGCCTACCGCGCCATAAGTTAATGCTGTCCGACAGTTGTGATCGGCAGTCGGTTGCTTTAGCAGTGCGGTATCGAGCCAGGTGTGGTGCACAAGTCTGGGATTGCCCCGTAGAGCCCTGGCAGTCGTCGTGCTACGGTCGCTGGCGTCGCGTTGCTGCTGTCTGACACAGCACTATCGCGAGCTTGATCGCTAGTTCGTTTACTTTAACACCGGGATCGGAGCTGCTGCGCGGCCCTGACGCAAGTGGTCGCTGCGAGCCAGTTCGAAACTGGGAGGTGATATGGCGAAAGAGGAACTCCTTGAGTTTCCCGGGACGGTGACCGAGCTTCTTCCGAATGCGACGTTCCGCGTGAAGCTTGAGAACGGTCACGAGATTGTGGCTCATACAGCCGGTAAAATGCGCAAGAATCGGATCCGCGTCCTCGCGGGCGACAAAGTCCAAGTCGAGATGACGCCGTATGATCTTACAAAAGGCAGGATCACGTATCGGTTTAAGTGACCGATCCGGCGGCCAGCGCATGACGCTGAGACAAGCGCGTGCGTCCGGTCGTTTGACGGTCGATGATCCGACGCCACGCCTTGTTCTGGCCAGCGGTTCGCCGCGGCGTTTGTCGTTGCTTGGTCAAGTGGGCATCGAACCTGATGCGCTCAGACCGGCCGACATAGACGAGTCGGCACGGCGTGGTGAACGGCCGCGAACGCTTGTCGGCCGCCTTGCGCGTGCGAAGGCCAGGGCCGCCGTTTCGCAAATCGAGAATGATGATGCGCTGGCGCATGCCCACGTTTTGGCTGCGGATACCATCGTTGCGCTCGGCCAGCGGATTCTCGGCAAACCACACTATGTCGAAGAAGCTGTCGCGACGCTGGAGATCCTGTCCGGCCGGTCGCATCGCGTGTACACCGGCGTCTGCCTGTTGACCCACGATGATCGCCTAAGGATGCGCGTTGTCGAAACCCGGATCCGGTTCAAGCGTTTGTCGCGCACGGAAATCGAAGCGTACATTGCATCGCGCGAATGGCGGGACAAGGCCGGCAGCTACGCGATCCAAGGGCTGGCAGGATGCTTTGTCCAGCAGATCGTCGGCTCATATACCAATGTCGTTGGACTGCCCCTCACGGAAGTGGTTGCCCTTCTGCAAGGAGAGAGGTTTCCAATCCACTACAACTGGGTGGCCGGCGAGATCACGCCAGCGTAGCGTAGCCGCGGGCTAAAACGGAGCGGTGCGCGCGTCTCTCGTCAGGCGTCATACAGGGTCGGGACACAACGCGACGGGCAGAGGCAGATGGAATGGGTAACAACAGCGCATCGTCGCAGAAGCGGGGGCCGCGATGTCCAATTTGTGCGCGCCCGACGCAGGCTGCTTACCGTCCATTCTGTTCCAAGCGTTGCGCGGACATCGATCTTGGGCGGTGGCTTGGCGGAAAGTACGCGATTGCAGTCACGGAAGATGATGACGAAGACGGCTTGAAGCCCGACGACGTCTTGCCGGAAAACGGTCGCGACGTTCACTGATCGCCGTTGTTTGGTGTCGACGTGGCGACACAACCGAAAACGGCTGGACAAGGCTGGGGGTGGCGCCTATACACAGCGCTCCTGCGTCGGTACCCATACGGGCTTTGACGACTGCGGGCTTGCCCAGGTAGCTCAGTTGGTAGAGCATGCGACTGAAAATCGC
>JBCDAH010000083.1:0-21318 GCA_039186015.1 Pseudomonadota bacterium | reverse complement strand
CGGCTGCTGTTGGGTCTTGAGATAAAACCGCTTCCACTCCCGTTCGTAAGGTATATGTGCGTCTCAGGACCTGGATTTGCAACGATGGAGCCCGTGATCATGGCTGAGCCTCATAAAGATGACGAGGGCGCGACCGGTGGCCCAGATACTGCCGAGGAGGCAATGCCGCCGCGCGAACTCACGGATGCTGCCAAGCGTGCACTCGCCGAAGCCGAGGAGCGCCGGGAAGCGGCGAAGCGGACGGCGGGCTCTCGGCCGAAGGAGATCGGCGGGCAGCAGGGCCCCGATCCGGTGCGGTTTGGCGACTGGGAGAAAGACGGCATCTGCTCGGACTTCTAGGGCCTGTTCGTAGACTCTGTTCGCCTTTGGCGAACGCGCATCGCCGGGCCCCACCTGATTCTCCCGATTGTCTTTGCCGGCAACCCATGACGTCGCCTCGTCGGATGGCCGGCCAGGTTGAACCGAACCAATTTGAACAGAACATGGGGCGCCGGTCGGTAACGTTGGCTTACTTGTGCCGGTCATAGTCCGGTGTCTCAGGCGGAGCGCATTGAGACGCAGCCGTTTTGGCGATTTGACAGAACACGAGCTTGCGGTGTGTCGATTCGCTCTGACGGTCTACTAACGCAAGGCCACCTACTTGCGTCTGGCACGCCGCCCCTTTGAGCGTTGTAAGCTGGTGCCGCATTTTGAAGCCGCGGTTAAGATCTCGGCAACCATAAGTCCTCAGACAAACTTGTATCGCTATACGGATCGTCCGTCGGCATCTGTTTTGCACGGATCGTTTGCAAGTTCAATCGAGGTCGGGAGTTGCTTCAATGTGGTCTCATATCGTTACAGATGCCTGTGCGTTTCGGAAAGAAGTGAAAAGCAGGGTTGCAGTTGTCTCCACTCTTGCTGTCGCTGTTCTGGTGGTCGCTGGTGGGCTGACGATGGATATCGCTCGTGTGCACGTGCCATACGCCGGGATCAATGCCCCGCATACGGCTATGGCGCCCGCGACGGCAAACGACTTGCGCCTCGAGCATGGAGACGACACTGGCGCCCGGTTACTGGCCGGAGAATGCGCAATGCTCACGTGTAAGAGAACTTGGGCGCTGCTTACGTCAGCGCAACCAAACAGGGTGTCGAAATCGATCGTGCAAGCGATGGGGGAACGCCAACAACGCTAGGGCGTTCCAGTAGGTTTCGCTGGAACCATCCTACACCATTCTTTCGGTCTTCCTGGCCGGCCACCCAAGACAGCATACCGCTGGGTGGCCGGCCAATTTGAGTCGAACGTGGGGTGGGCCGGCGAAGTGAGCCCGCCCATGGCAAAAATGATCTAATCCCAAATCGGGACGGTCGTCGTTCTGTGTCTATGAAGGATACGAGTGGTGCCATTAAAACTGAGCCCTGTCCTCATTGCGTCGCAGCGGTTTTTGACGAATTGTATTTCGTAATTTTTATAGACTCGCTGACCAGATCATTTCCGCTACGGGCGAAAATCTTAAGTGCTCAAGTACTCAAATTCTCAAACATAAAATTGTTTTCGAGTTTTATGTAATTACTCTCTATATGTTATCAATTTTATTGAATTTCATTATAACCTACGTTCTTTGTTTTGAAGCGGGTTTGCCTGAAAACGATACAATGTTCCCGGTTTGAAACGCCTTCAAATCCAATACTTTTGAGCGTTTGTGAGAGCGTTGTTTCAAGGCTGCCTGTTATGGGATGGATCGACATTCAATAGTTGTGCTCCGGCGCATTAGAGTCTGCCATTGGCGGAACTGGTCCAGAAGCAAACAACCAAGTGACTTCTGCCGCTTGAACGTCAATGTTCATCGGTGTGTTGTTGGGCAACATCGTCGTCTGTAAGCGAGAGTTTGAGATCTCGGCAACCAATATTGTTCCGACAGCATTTGATTTTGCAACTGATCATCAGTCGGCATCAGACTTGCACGGATTTTCTGTAAGTTCATGTGATGTCGGGAGTTGTTTCAATGTGGTCGTGGGTCGTGACAGGCGTTCGTGCGTTTCGGAAGGATGAGCAAGGTACAGTTGCAGTCATCTTTGCTCTCGTCGCAATCATTCTTTTGGTCGTTGGCGGGTTGGCGTTGGATACCGGCCGTGCGTACGTTGCACGCGCGCGGATCAGCGCAGCTCTGGACGCGGCAGCGCTGGCCGCGGCGAAAGGGCTGAGGCTTCAAAACCTGGATAACGACGAAGTTTTGTCTCTAGCTCAGAGAGTGTTCAATGCGAACATGCAGGGGAATGTTGGTTCGACGCAGGCCAGCACGACCCAACTTGGCGTTGAAATCGATCGTGCAAGCGCTGGGGTAACACTCAATGTCGATGCCGCAATTCCGACGACGCTGGGGCGCGTGATCGGCATTCGAGAGACTCAACTCAATAACGTCTCTGAGGCAAAGTACGGGAGTGGTGATCTTGAGGTGGCAATCCAGCTTGACGTCACGGGATCGATGTTCGGAAGTAAAATGGTGGCATTGAAAGACGCTACCAAGCGGCTAATCGATACGCTGATCCCAGATCAGGACACAGGAGACGGCAAGGTGCGAATCGCGCTTGCTCCCTTCTCAGGAGGTGTCAACGCCGGGCATTACGCTTATGATGTATCGGGTCAGTCTTCTCCGTGCGTGTATGAGCGCTTGGACCCGTCTTATCAAGCAACAGATCTGCCACCGATCGGCGCCCAACGTTTGGCCACAAAGTCCGAGGTTGGTGGGCAACACGTATGTCCGACCCTCGCGCCAGTGCTGCCGCTTACAGATGACAAACTGCTGCTGGAAACAACGCTGGAGTCGTATCGTGCAGGTGGAGCAACTGCCGGCCATCTGGGTGCTGCGTGGTCCTGGTATATGCTATCGCCGAAGTGGTCGAGTGTTTGGCCGAGTTCATCACGACCAGAACCCTATGACGATGGTCGGACCACCAAGGTTGCGGTGCTCATGACAGATGGCCAATACAACACGTATCATGCCAAGAGCAGCAACGTTCATTCGAATGGCGAAAGCTTGCTCAAGTCTGTTGCTGCAGCCAAGGACACGTGCGATGAAATGAAGAAGAAGGGCATTATCATATATACAGTCGGTTTTCAACTGAACTTGGAACGCGCTAAAGAGGTTATGGAATACTGTGCATCAGGCTCCAATCGCAGCTTCTCGGCAGATAGTGACAGCGAACTACTTATGACCTTCCATTCGATTGCCGTAAGTATCGCACAGTTGCGACTGACACGTTGAGCGACGGAGCCAGTAGACAAATAAAAATAGTTTCGAATTTTATGCGATGGCTCACGACGAGCTGTCGCATTTTTTATTGAAATTGGACGCAGTCGATGGTGCTTTACTTGAGCGAAAGTGTTTTAAAACGAAGCAGCTTTCGGCAATTGCGAAAGCCTTAATTCCAGTCTCTCTAAATCGTCCTCAGCACACTGTTGTCTGACTCTCAAAATTATGACATATGCTGAATATCAAACTACAGATTATCTGTTGGCAGCTGGAGTTGCGTGAATGATTTACTCGGTTTTGTCGCGCATTCTTGGCGTGCGGGATGACGAAAGTGGTGGCGTTGCGATTTTATTTGCTCTGGCAACACCGGTGGTATTTGGCGCAGCGGCACTCGCTATAGATGTCGGACGAACAACCGCTGCCGGCACGCGTATTGCGGGCGCCGTCGACGCCGCAACCCTCGCGGTTGCAAAGGATCTGAGACTTGAAAACCTCACGGACAATCAGGCACGGAACTTGGTGCTGTCAGTCTTTAACGCGAATATGAGCAATAATA
Organism: Pseudomonadota bacterium; assembly: GCA_039186015.1. GTDB lineage: Bacteria > Pseudomonadota > Alphaproteobacteria > Rhizobiales > Hyphomicrobiaceae > JBCBWG01. The sequence goes on along the minus strand of JBCDAH010000083.1, from coordinate 17,532 downwards.
CCGGGGCCACGCAAGCAAAACGGACAAGTGTCCGGGTTAACGTCAACCGTTCAACCGGGCGGGTGAGTGTTCGCGCTGAGTATGAAGTTTCGTCATCGCTTTCGAAGCTGTTCGGTGTAGATGAGTATTCTGTGGTCCGCGAGGCCGAAGCCGCGTTCGCGCTTTCGCGCAACTTCGAAATCGCATTGCAGCTCGACGTTACAAATTCAATGAATGACTACGCGACGCCGCTTGATCGGGCCTACAGACTTACAAAACTGGATGCGCTGAAAAAGGCAACGAACGCGTTTGTGAAAGCCATGCTTCCACCTGGCGCGAATAATGTACGGATTGCGATCGTACCGTTCGCATCAGCCGTAAATGCTGGCCGCTACACGCACGATGTGGCTGGGCCTGTTGTGCCGGGCGGTCCCAACTGCGTGATTGAGCGCTTGGATTATCGGACTCATCAATCGACGGATGTTCATCCCGGGGGCCGCTTACTCGACAGCACACGTCTGATGCGTGCGCCGAGCAACGGGTCTCGAGTCTGTTCGGACCAATCGGTCGTTGCCTTGACTCGCAATCGCCATCTTCTCCGGCGGAGCGTCGAGAAGCTCAACGGCCAAGGCGGTACGTCTGGTCACCTTGGAACCGCCTGGGCCTGGTACATGTTGTCACCCAACTGGTCGCGCGTTTGGCCAATAGTCTCAAAACCGGCGGCGTACGGCGATGAGAACACGGTGAAAATCGCGATCCTGATGACGGATGGCTCTTACAATACCTTCCAGGCTGACACCGACCCTGATACGAACTCCTTTAACTCGGCCGCGGAGACGTGTGCGAACATGAAGGCCAACGGCGTCATCGTCTACACAGTGGCGTTCGACGTGACTGACATCACTGTGCCGGGCGACCGGCGTGCTCAGGAAATCATGAAGACGTGCGCGTCGTCTGCTGACAAGGCCTACCTCGCGGCCGATGCCGGGGAGCTCTTGGCAAGGTTCAAAGACGTGGCGACAAGTATCCTGTCGGAGGAATTGCGACTGATCAAGTGATGCGGATGAGCCGGGTCAACGCAAATCGATGTGATTTATGCGTGCCGTCCGGCTCTCAACGCTTGACAGCGATGCGACGCGTCATGGTCGTCGTGCTCCAATTTGATCACGCTTTTCAGGCGGCGTGTGTCGCACCACCCCTTGGCCTTCAAACCAGCGGCTTCGATCGCTAGTGTGCACGCAAAGATGCGTGCTGGGCGATGCTGATCGATGGACGGGGCGATGCGCTGGAAATGGGTGCGGAGGATTGTTCTGATTGGGGTCGTGGCGCTGGCGCTCGCGACGACGCTTCGACACGGATGGCTACCGGCGCAGTTCTCGCCGCTGCCGGCTCTCGATCTGGAGCGGCCCATCCCTGTGATTGTTGACTGGCAGCTGGTCGAACTCGCGAACGATCGCGCACTTTGCCGTCGATTTGTAACGAAGAAGGGCGTTCGCGCGCGCCTGGTTCCGGATCGTCCAATCTCAAATGGCTGCGGTTGGCGCAATGCTGTCGGCATGCTCGGTGCGGGTGGGGCGAACGTTTCCGTGCGCCGCGTGTCCTGCGGTGTCGCCGGTGGTCTGGCTCTCTGGATCAAGCATGTCGTTCAGCCGGAAGCCATGCGGTTGTTTGGTTCGCGCGTTGTCTCAATCGGAAACATGGGCGTTTATAGCTGTCGGAACATTATTGGTGTGCGGTTCTTCCGGAACCGCAGGAGCCAACATGCCACGGCAAACGCTATTGATGTGGGCTCTTTTCGATTGGCGAATGGTCAGACGATCTCGATTTTGCGTCATTGGAACGCGCCCGATAATCGATCCGTGTTTCTTCGAACCGTACATCGAGGCGCGTGCCGCTTCTTTCGCGTTGTGTTAGGGCCAGACTTCAACAGGGCGCACAGAGACCATTTTCATTTTGATCGTGGGCTATTTTGGCGATGCGTTTGAGGCTGCATCTTTGGCGGGTTGTGTTGCACCAGCGGTAACTTTTCGAAACTGCACCGACTCAGCTTGAAATTATTTCATTGCATAAAGCCAGAATTATGGGGCGCATTGTGTGGAATGTTTCAAACTTGAACAACGGATAATCCAAAAGAAGTCTTAATTCATTGTGTTTGCACGGAGCGTCAGCATGCGTTTGCCTTGCTGCCAATTTATCTATATACTGATAATCTATAAGCTGAATGTCAGATAACGAATGAAGGTTGACATATGTTTGGCAAGGCGTGGCGAAAGCTGAATGTATTTGGCTCTAATCGAGACGGCTCCATGGCCATTTTGGCTGCACTGACACTTGCAGTCTTGCTTCTGGCAGCAGGGCTCGCAATGGATTTGGGGCGGACGGTGGTCGCCGATACACGGCTGTCGGGCGCGCTTGATGCTGCGGCGCTTGCTGGTGCGAAAGGGCTGCGATTGCAGAATCTCAGTGATGTCGAGGTTCAGCGCTTAACGCGGTCTGTTTTCAATGCAAACATGCAAGGGAACAAGGGCGCTACGAAGCTCTATGATCACGGTCTGCGCGTCACGGTCGACCGGAAAAATGTCAAAGTGAAAATCGATGTCGACGCGCATGTGCCAACCGTGCTCTCAAAGGTTTTTGGCATACGAGAGTACAATTTGGCGAGATCGGCGACGGCGGTCTACAACAACCAGAACATTGAAGTTGCGATCCAGTTAGATATCACCGGGTCGATGTGTAATCCGTGCACTAAACTCACCGCTCTTCAAGACGCGACAAACCTGCTTGTCGATACGCTGCTTCCAGATGACCCAACAGGCCAGCGGGTCAGAGTCGGCATCGTTCCTTTCTCCAGTGGGGTAGATGCCGGACGTTACGCACCTTTCATCGTGGGGCGGTTTACTGGCTGGGGGAGCTGTATCGGCGAGCGCCTTGATGATGCAAAGTACCAGCTGACAGACGTGGTGCCGGCGGGCGAAGCCAGCCTTCGACCCCTATGGCAAGGCTTCTGTCCGCCATCGGCGGAAGTGATACCCCTCACCGACGACAAGGGCGCGCTCAAGGCCAACATTACAGGCTATGTCCCAAGCGGTCCGACCGCTGGTCATCTCGGCACCGCCTGGGCGTGGTACCTGCTTTCACCAAAATGGGCGGCCGTCTGGCCAAGCGCTTCAGAGCCGGCGGACTATTCCGACAAGACGACCGTCAAGGTGGCGGTGCTGATGACGGACGGGAATTACAATACTTATTGGGGCAGCGGTCACGGCAAGAACTCGACCAATGTTGCCAAGCTGACCTGCGCTAACATGAAAAGTGCGGGCATCAGAATCTATACCGTAGGCTTCGATATCTCTGGGTCGAACTGGGCGGACAAGGCGGCGCGAGATGTGATGGCAAGTTGCGCGTCGTCTGCTGCGAATGCGTATCTGGCGGATGACCCGAGCATGTTGATCAAGGCATTCCAAGATATCGCCGTCGATATCACGCAGCTGCGCATCGCGGAGTAGTTTTTGCCAGGCAGATCGTCTGCATCAGACAGAGCAAAAGCGGCCGGCGAGGCGTTTGAACGCGTCGTCGGTTGGTCTGCGTCAACGCAAAGGCAGCTAAGCCGCCGCCGGTCGGCTCGGTGACGAACTGGCTTTCGCCTTCAAATTGGCGTTCGCCGAGCGAGGTGCTCAGCGCGTTGCTTTGCGCTGCGCCATCATCTTGCGGACCGTTTCCGTTAGATCGTCAGGTTTGAAAACTGGCAGAGAGCAGATTTGGTTGGCGCACGCGAACGCGGCGGCACGCTCCATTTTGGGATATGTGACGTCGGGGTTCAACATGGGTCCGCGCGACGGGTCCCAGAAATCCACGCGCTTGTAACCGATCGGTAAGCGCAAAGCGGCGGCGTGCAGGGCTGCAGCAGTCGCGTCGTCGTGGCTACCAACCACCGTAATGTGCGCGGGTTCGATGGCGAGTTCGTCGTCACCAAGGACTGTGCCTAGCATGAAGCGCCGCTGAGACGTAACGGCTGCGCTCGTAAGGAATCGCATAGCATGTTCGGCAAGCGTACGATAACGGTCCGCTCCGTGGGTGCGGTTCAGAAAATTCGCAAAGCGCGCGACCACGATGTTCTCTTCGACATTTCGGAACGGCTCCGCAAACGCTGCGCCACTGGCCGGTGGACTGAATGTCGTGATTAGGCCGGCTTCTTTGTGTCGGAATGTGCGGGAGATGAAGTCCGCCGTCGTTGCAGCGCGCTTCAGCCAGACGTCTTTGCCGCTGATCATGTAGAACGCTAAAAACGCCCGCCCCATCGCAACACTGTCCGACAGGTATGGACCGCCTCGATCGTTGTCGCCATGCATGAAGCCACCGTCCGGACGCGTGCGATTTGCGATGGTCCATTCCAGCGCCTTTTGGGCAGCCTGTCGGTACTTGGCGTCGCCTGTGACGGCGTACAGCTCGGCGAGCGCCCGCGCTGCCCAACCGTTTTCGCGGGCATAATGATTGGTATCGATGCCCGGTTCTTTGCCCAGTGCCGCGCGTTGGGACTGATCCAGTTTGTAGAAATCCTTACCCAGGATCGTTTCGTCGACGTCCGCGTCCTGGCTCGTGAAGAATGCGCCTTCAGGGCTCCGCAGTTTCGTTAGGAGATAACTTGCAATGCTCTTTGCGGCCTCAAGGTACCGCTCGTCCTTGAATTGCGCATAAGCGCGCGCGTAGAGAATTATTCCATTGGCCTGGAACGCCATGATCTTTTCGTAGTGCGGCGCCGACCAATCTCGAGCGTGCGAGTATTGATAGGTTCCACCCCATATTGGGTCGATCAAGACCAGCGCCGCATCCAGCGTTTTGCGCACGCGCGTCTCAAATGTCACGTCGCCGGACTGCGCGCGTTTGAGTGCATACTCAATCACGTCGGGTTGCAGGAATTTCAGCCGTCGGCCCCAGCCGGTGTGCTCGGTGTCGTAGGTTTCTTCGAGCAAGCTCTCGATTTGGAAGCGTTGCGCCTTTGAGAGAAACGGCTCTGAAGATGGGACGACGTCGGGCGTTGCGGCAATGATGGGAACGCGTTCGGGATGGGCAAGTATGGTGTAGAGTATTCCGAACATCCGGCTGGGACGCTGAAAGCCCTGCAGCTTTGCGACTTCTTTGCCGTCGGGATCGAAGATGATTGTCGCCGGCCAGCCCCAATCACCATAGCGTGAGGCAAGATCTGGATTAGCGTCCTGGTCGACTTTAACCGCGAGATAGCCGGCCGCGACCACGCGCCGGACTTCCGGGTGGGCATAGGTTCGACGCTCCATGAAATGGCACCAGTGGCACCATCGCGCATTGAGATCGAGCAGAATGTAGCGCTTGGTTTCTTTGGCGTCTTGGAAGAGTTTTTCGTTCCATTCGCGCCATTTGATCGAAGGCGGCGCACCGCCATCCTGCGCAATGGCAACGGGTGCGATCAGCGCCGCAACGATAAGACCGAAGAACCACGTCCGCCAGCGTAGCGGGGCGTCTGGCACGGCTTCCTCCATCGATCATTTGAGATCAACGATGTCCGGAGTGGGCGATACCGACAAGTGAACGTTTCGTGATGGCAGCGTACGGTGCCGGTCGATCTCGTGTTCAGCAACCTCCTTGTTGACGAGACTCAATTAAATGCATAGCCTATGCATATGGTTGTTGAAGCACGTACGGCCGCATTTGTGACCATGGTCCAAGACCGGTTGGAGCTGTCGTCGGATGATTTGTCGCCGCGCGCCGCATCCGTATTGACGACACTTTTGCAGCGTGGCCCGGTCAGTGTTTCATGGCTCAGTGAGATAGTCGGCGTATCGCAGCCGACGGCGACCCGGCTGATTGAAGGGCTGGAGAAACGCGAGCTTGTCGCACGGAGCCCGAAGGTGCGGCGGACAGTGCAAGTCCGGCTGACACGCAAGGGCCGGGCGCGAGCGCAGAAGTTCGACCAATCTCGACAGCAGGTCATGGCTGATTTCCTGGCGCCGCTGACGGCAGAGCAGCGAACGCAGTTCGGCGAGCTTCTCGATTGCGTGCTTTACGCGGGCACGCAGAACAGGCGTCATGCGCGCACTACCTGCCGCTACTGCAATCATGGCGTCTGTTGTGAGGCCGATTGTCCAATTGACCGTCGTGCCGGTGAAGTCGAAGCGCGCGAGCGCAATGCAGTCACGGAGGCGTAGCGAATGATTATCACACACGACGGGCACACGCCGCAGATCCACGATGACGCGTATGTTGCGCCGGACGCGACAGTCTGCGGTGATGTCACGGTCGCTGCGGGCGCTCGCATCATGCATGGCGCGCGCGTGATTGCTGAAGGCGGATCCATTGCGGTGGGTGAGCAGTCGATCGTCATGCAGAATGCCGTGGTGAGATCGACAGCGGCTCATGATTGCACGATCGGCTCGCACGTCCTGGTCGGGCCGACAGCGCATGTTGTCGGATCTTGGGTTGATGCCGAGGTGTTCCTGGCGACTGGTACGTCCGTGTTTCACGGAAGCCGTATTGGCCGGGGTTCCGTCGTGCGTATTCACGGCGTCGTTCACGTCAATACCGTGCTTGCGCCCGGATCGACAGTGCCCATCGGCTGGGTGGCGGTCGGGAACCCGGCACAGGTTTTCAGCGCCGATCAGCACGATCGAATCTGGGCTGTTCAGGAGCATTTGAACTTTGCGAAAACCGCCTATGGCTTGGACGGATCTCTCAGCGGGCAAATGGCGCAGGTTGCTGAAACGGTCTCGGCGCGGCTTGCCGGTCATGTTGATGATCGGGTTGTCGATGGCTAGTGGGTGGGTTCGTTTGGCAGGCGGCAGTTGCAATTACTTCGCCGGAAACACATTTCGATACATAATTGGGCCACGTTTGTTGAAATGCCACAATGCATGTGAGATTGGATAAAGGGCTTCAACTTTCATTTTTTCGACGATGGATTTTCGAAACTTTGCCTCCAGCGCTTTAATGCGTGATCGGCGGTCCTCATCGCAATCCGCTTTGAGAAAGTCACAGTACCGGTACTGCAGATAGAGCTCGATATAAGGCGGCGTGTATTGCGGGTTGAAGATATCCCCTTGCTGCATGAGTTTGATGAGCTTCGCGTATGCCGGTGGGTAGTCTCCGGTGACGTCGAGAAGGAGATCATGGATTGCTTCGTCACGAAGTCTCGCCGGCGTTTGAGGCTTAGCGCTGAAGACGAAGAAGAAGGCACCTGGAACATAGTAAGGTGGTTTTTTCCCTGTTTCTGAAATCCGTGCATTAGCATATTTCAGATTCAATAGACTGTTACAGAAACTGTATTCAGGAAACATTGCGGTTGCGTAACCGGACCACCTTGCTGGGAGTGATATGTATCGTTGACCGTATTTAAGCACTTCTCGATATTGGGGGTATCGCCGCATGAAAGCGAGGCGAAGAATAGCGAGTCCGCGTGCGCATTTCAGGTTCCTGAGGTAGGTCATGTAGTCCGCATACTCATCGCGGTGCATGAGCTTGGTTGCTGGCTCCGTTCCAAAGTACGTCATTTTGCCGTTCTTACGAACGTAGAACCCGTCAACTTCCTCGGCAGCAGTTGCAGTGCCGTGAAGGACAACCAGCGCGACGAGGATGATCGCAGAAGCAATCCGTGGTGACGACTTAACCATATCTCATCTTATCCCCGATATCGTCAGATGGCGGATCATAGCGTCTCCCTTGATAAATGTGGAGACGAAAGTGACACCCGAGCAAAGTCAGGAGTGTCGGCGGTTAGCCGGTGAGTTTCGGGATGCGGAGAAGAAGCTGGCCAGAAGTCGCAGCAAACTCATCGAGGCCGACAAGGCTGTCCAGTTGGCGCAAGGTCGGTTGACTGAAGCGCAGAATCTCCTGGAGCATATCATTGATCAGATCGTTGCAAACGCGCAGTCCGGGGTTGGCTGCGCGATAGATCTTGCTCGGCGCACGGGAGACAAGCGCGATTGCATTGATGTGGCGATCAAGCTCTCAGGACTGAGGGTTGCTCGACAACGGAAAGTGGACGAGCAACGTCGCGATCTGGAAGATGCGAAGCTCGCGAGACAGGCGGCTCAGGACAAAGTTGATTTTGCTCGAAACGATCTGGATCGATTGAGGTCAGCGGTCGAACGTGGCGGTTGCCTCAGCTTTTTGCAGTAAGACGCGATCGGCGCCGTTATGGCGCCGATCATGGCTTTCTCAGCAGAACTCGGAAGATTACTCGTGCCGGTTTTCGCGATGCTCGATCAAATCCTCGACGACGGCCGGTTCGGCAAGGGTTGAGGTGTCGCCGAGGTTCGAGAAGTCGTCCTCGGCAATCTTACGCAGGATGCGGCGCATGATCTTACCGGATCGCGTCTTCGGCAGGCCGGGTGCGAACTGGATGAGATCCGGCGAGGCAATTGGGCCGATTTCCTGGCGGACCCAATTGCGCAGTTCTTTCTTCAACTCGTCGGTCGGCTCCTCACCGGTCATCAGGGTCACGTAGCAATAGATGCCCTGCCCTTTGATGTCGTGCGGATAGCCAACAACAGCGGCTTCCGAAACCTTGGTATGCGCGACAAGTGCCGACTCGACCTCGGCCGTGCCCATACGGTGGCCCGAGACGTTGATGACGTCATCAACGCGGCCTGTGATCCAGTAGTAGCCGTCCTCATCGCGCCGGCAGCCGTCACCGGTGAAATACATTCCCGGATAGGTCGCGAAATACGTCATCTTGAAGCGTTCGTGGTCGCCGTACACCGTGCGCATCTGGCCGGGCCAACTATCGAGGATCACGAGATTGCCTGATGCCGCGCCCTCGAGGATCGTGCCCTTGTCGTCAACAAGCGCCGGTCGAATGCCAAAGAACGGACGCGTGGCTGAACCGGCCTTTTGCGGCGTTGCGCCGGGTAGCGGCGTGATGAGGATGCCGCCTGTCTCGGTCTGCCACCACGTATCGACGATGGGGCAGCGGCTATCGCCAACGACCTTGTAATACCATTCCCACGCCTCAGGGTTGATGGGCTCGCCAACCGAACCGAGAAGGCGGAGCGACGAGCGATCCGTCCGTTTGACGAAGTCGTCACCGGCCCCCATCAACGCGCGGATGGCTGTTGGCGCGGTGTAGAAGATGTTGACATCCCACTTGTCGACGACATGCCAGAACCGCGACGCAGTCGGGTAGTTCGGTACGCCTTCGAACATCAAGGTTGTCGCGCCGTTCGCGAGCGGGCCGTACACAATGTAGCTGTGACCGGTGACCCAGCCGACATCCGCAGTGCACCAGTAGATGTCGCCGTCATGATAGTCGAAGACGTACTGATGCGTCATTGCGGCGTACATCAGATAGCCGCCCGACGTATGCATGACGCCTTTCGGTTTGCCCGTGGAACCCGATGTGTAGAGAATGAATAGCGGGTCTTCGGCGCTCATCTCCTCGATCGGGCAGTCCGGAGCGACCTTGACAAGTTCCTCGTGAAGCCAGACGTCGCGTTCTGGATGCCAGGCAATGTCTCCGCCCGTACGACGCGCGACGAGAACTTTCACGTTCGTCAGATTGCCATGGGCAATGGCGGCATCCGTATTCGCCTTGAGTGGAATGGTGCGTCCGCCACGTATGCCTTCGTCTGATGTAATGACGAACGTCGATCCGGCGTCCTCGATCCGGTTGAGCAGGCTGTCCGGTGAGAACCCGGCAAACACGATCGAGTGGACCGCACCGATACGGGCACACGCAAGCATCGCGTACGCGGCCTCTGGGATCATCGGAAGATAAATGGTAACCCGGTCGCCCTTCTTAACACCGTTGGCCTTCAGGACGTTCGCGAATTTACAAACCCGCTCGTGCAGTTGGCGATAGGTGATGGTTTGATCGTCGGTCGGGTCGTCGCCTTCCCAGATGATAGCGACCTGGTCGCCGCGGCTTTCGACGTGGCGATCGACACAGTTATAGCACACATTCAACGTGCCATCTTCGAACCACTTAATCGCAACCTCGCCGGGCCCGTATGTCGTGTCTTTAACTTTGGTATAGGGTTTGATCCAGTCGATGCGGTGGCCCATCTCCCCCCAGAAACCTTCCGGGTCGGAAACGCTGCGGTCGTACATTTCCTGGTACTTCGCATCGTCAACCCAAGCGCGCGCTGCCCATTCTGCGGGTACGGGATAAACCGAATCGCTCATTGGTTCGCTTCCTCAAAGTCTGCTTCGTTGTTGGGCATTATGATTTGATGCACTCGGATCGCAAGCGGACCGTTGGTCGAAGCAACTATTGTCGATTGTGACCTGGATGTTCTCCGACCATCGGGCGGACGGACGCTTCGCGCCTATGCCGCAAAATTTGGCTCAGCAATCACCCAGCCGTTGCCGTCGGGATCCGAAAACGTCGTAAACCGGCCCCAGCTGGCGACCTTGGGTTCCGTGAGTGTCAGCCCGCGCGGTTGCAGACGCTCAATGATCTTGTTCACGTCGAGGGTCTGCATCATCAGCCCCTGAACGGAGCCGGCCGGATTGGTCTCAGTCGGGTGGACGAGGCTGATTCCGGCAAGGCCGGCGGGCGGCTTGAGCAGGATGTAAGCAAATGGTGTCCCGAGATCGCCCTCCCGTACAAGGCTGAACCCGACAACATCCTGATAGAACGCTTTCGATCTGGCTTGATCGGCGACCGGGATCGAAACGACGGCGAGCTGCATCATCCGAAATTGCTCCGTACGATTGACGTCCAATGCCTTCTGGCAACGTTCTCTGGCAACATGCGTTTGGGCGGGACGGCTTATAGGCCGATGAGGCCGATTACGGCGCCTTGAATCATTAATACGCCGAGCCAATGACCGCCGTCGATGAGGGTTAGCGCGGGCTTTGCACCCTGAAACGCGTGATTGGTGACGAGCGTCGTTGCAACAAAGCCGAGCCAAATCATGACGCCAGACAGGATGGCGTTGATGAGCGTGACCCGATCCGCGCCGAAATGGCCGAGCAGATTGACGAACACGAACGCCATGACAAGCTGGGCGATGAACGACGCGATAAAGGGAACCGGGCTTGGCCCCTTGCCATCCGGGCCTTTGATATCGGCTTCGGTTTTGCCGAGTGCGGCCATCCATGGGTTCGCCAGCAACATGTACCACCCGGCGCCGAACGCATAACTGACGATGGCGGCCAAGATAACCGCGATGTAGTTCACTGTGCTTACGTCCATTGTCTCTCGTCCTTCGAAGCAGATCGATGCGTCTAACCGCAGGCCGTGATGCCCGCAACACATGATCAAGAAACGGGTTGTTCTGGTGGACGCCAGCGTGATCCGTAGGCGTCATCAACTCTCGCGAGGCAAAGGGGAGCACTGGTCATGGCCATTCGATTTGTCGCGATGTCGTCAGATGTCGCAGAGGCCTATCGTGCCGGCGCGCCGGACGCAAACGGTCAATGCCCCGAACAGCGTACCGCTGATACGCCTGGGCGCCCCTGTCGGCACTGTCTGGGCTTCATCGAGCCAGGAGAGGACTATCTATTGCTCGCCTATCGACCGTTTCCAGAGCCGCAGCCCTACGCCGAGACAGGCCCGATATTTCTTCATGCGAGACATTGTCAACGCGGCGGCGCTGTCGGGCGATTACCAGCGTTTCTGGATTCGCCGACCTATCTGGTCCGCGGATATGGGCCGGACCATCGCATTGTTACGGGTTCCGGCAGCGTCATTCCGACGGCGCAAATTGCGCAGCATGCCGATAGTTTGCTGGCCAGTGACACCGTTTCATACGTTCACGTCCGATCCGCATCGAACAACTGCTATCATTGCCGCATCGAGCGGGCTTGAGGACGGTTTGGAACGGAGATTACCGCTCAACTAACGTGCTTGCGCAGCGGTATCGTGTGCCAACTGCCAAACCGATGTTGACTTGATTTCGCTGTCCTCCAGCTCGCGCGTCACCGGAACCGCATAGGATGTGCAGCGTTCCAATTGATCCGTGGGGCAGAAGTTGCGGTTGGGATCGCCAATCAAGACCGGCACACCCGCCGTGTCAGCTTGCTTGCAGAAAGCGAGTACGCGTGCGGCAAGCGGCTCTTCGTAGAACAAGTCGCCGACCAGTACGGCGCCGTATGCGGTTGGATCCTGATCCAGCACGTCGCTAGGTTCAGAGACGATGTCGACCCCGTTCTGCTCTGCGTTCAGCTGCGCGGCGATGTTGGCGATTTCATCGAGATCGTTGGCTACGGCCCTTGACGCACCGGCCCTCATCGCCGCGATGGCAACAAGCGCGGAGCCAGATCCAAGGTCCAGCACATTGCGATTGGCCACCACGCTCGGATGATCCAGGACATATCGGGCCAGAGCTTGCCCGCCCGCCCACGCAAACGCCCAGAACGGCGGTGGCACGTTGATTTCTCCGAGTTCTTCCTCCGTTTTGCGCCAGATCGGGAGGGATTCCTCGGCGAGATTTAACGTAATTTCGGGCACCAGCGGCGGCGCCATCGGCTTGGTGTTGTTTTGGATGAATGTACGCCAGTCTGGCAATTCGCGGTCGGTCATTTGAGCTTCGGCAACTGGTACGTCGCGTCCTTGATCGCCTTTTGCGACAGTCCCATCTCCTTGCAGAGATGTTTCCACTCCGAAGTTGTGACGGGCTGAACGGATAGCCGCATCGACGTGACAAGCGCCATGTCGGCAAGCGCCGGATCAACCTTGATTTCGGGCAGCGCAACCGGCTTTGGCACGTCGATTACCGCTCGCACGTCAACGCACTCCCAGCGGTCATCGTCGGTTGTCGAGTCCGGATGGGCCAGCGTGCAAACCTCGCAAATGCCGACAATGTCCTTGCCGGCATTGGAATGATAAAAGAAGCCGAGATCGCCGAGCTTCATCGCGCGCATGTTGTTGCGCGCCTGATAGTTGCGAACGCCATCCCATTCCTCGCCTGTCGGGCCCTTCGCTTTGAGGTCGTCCCAGGAAAAGACGTCGGGCTCTGATTTAAACAGCCAGTACTGCATCTTGGACCTCAGTCGAAGTTGGATTGATTAATCGGGTTTACTGTCGCGATATGACTCATTTGGTCGAGCCTTCGCTGCAGGTGCCCTGTCGCATCACGCTCAGTCTTCTGCTTTCAATGGTCGCTGCATAAGGGCCTGGATCGCGGCATCGACGCCGATGTATCCTTCGACGATCGCCAGGACCGCGCGAGAAATGGGTACATCAACGCCTTTTGCTTCCGCCATCGCGACCATGGCCGCGGCCGTATAAACGCCCTCGGTCACGGACTTGCGCGCGCCCAGGACATCTTCAATCGACTGCCCCTGCCCCAGGGCGCGGCCTAGCGACATGTTCCGCGACTGGGGGCTACCGCATGTGAGGAGAAGATCGCCAAGACCGGAGAGGCCGGCCAACGTGTCGGCACGTGCGCCGTGCGCTTCGGCGAATCGGCGCAATTCTGCGAAGCCGCGGGTGACGAGCGCAGCGTGGGCATTCGCGCCGAGCGCGCGGCCGTCGACGATACCGGCAGCAATGGCAAGGACGTTCTTTGCAGCGCCCCCGATTGCAACCCCAACCACGTCGTCCGTCCAATACAGTCGCAGGTTCGGCGAACCGATGGTTTCAGCGATCTTGCGGCCCAGGTCGGCGTCAGGACATGCAACCGTTAAGGCCGCGGGCAGGCCCTTGGCGACTTCGGATGCGAAGCTCGGTCCCGAAAGAAACGCAAACGGCTGATGCGGCGCGGTTGCCGCGAGGACGTCCTGAAGCAATCGATTGGTTTCGCGTTCGATTCCTTTCGCACAAATGACGAAGGGGACGTCGCGAGAGACATGATGGGCAAGTGCGCTGGCGAGGCGGCCAAGATGCTGGGCAGGCGGCACAAGCAAAACAAGTTCGCATGCCGATAACGCACCCAGATCGGATGTGGCTCGGAGTGCGTCGGATAAGGGTATGTCAGCGAGGAACAGCGGATTTGTGTGGTGCGTGTTAATCGCATCAACCGTTTCGGGCTCAAAAGCCCAAATCATTACATTTCGCCCGTTCAGCGCCAAGCGATGCGCAAGTGCCGTACCCCAGGCCCCGCCACCCATTACTCCGATCGATCGAAATGTCACTGCGCCCCGTGCCCCCTCGACATCCTTAGTTCCGTTAGGCCTTGGCGCCCTTCTGCCCGGTGCCAAGAACGGGATCGGCCAGTTCGTCCAACGGCCAGCGTGCCCTGGCAGACTGGGTCAATCCGTCATGCAACATACCGCGTGCCAGTCGCTCACTTGCCGCCCATGCGACCATTGCGGCATTGTCGGCGCACAGTCGTGGCGGTGGTACGACGAGCCGTACGCCTGCATCGCGGGCGTAAACCTGCAGAGCCCTTCGTAGTCGCTTGTTTGCTGCAACGCCACCCGCGACAACCAGGGCCGGCCGCTCGCCAAGGTGCGCGCGCGCATCAGCCAGGGCACGTTCGCAGCGGTCGACCACACAATCGCAAACCGCAGCCTCGAAGCTTGCGCACAGATCGGACACGGTCGAATCTGACAATGGCACCAGCTTCTGTGCCGTGCGTCGCACAGCGGTCTTCAGCCCCGCAAAGGAGAAGTGAGGTTCGGGTCGGCCACGCATGGGGCGCGGGAACGCGAATGCGGCTGAGTCTCCAAGTTCGGCCATGCGTTCAACAGCCGGGCCGCCGGGCGCCTCCAGCCCCAGCAGTTTTGCGGTTTTATCGAACGCCTCGCCGAGTGCGTCATCAATCGTTGAGCCGAGCCTCTTGTACCTGCCGATGGCTTCGACCAGCACGGTCTGGGTGTGTCCGCCCGATACAAGCAGCAGGAGATAGGGCGGCCTCAGCTGATCGGTCAGCCCCACGGTCAGTGCATGCGCTTCCAAGTGATTGATGGCCAACAGCGGCTTGGATGTTGCAATCGCCATGGCCTTTGCCACCGTCAATCCGACCATCAAACCGCCGATCAGACCGGGCCCCGCCGTCGCGGCAATCGCGTGCACATTCGACAGTTTCCGGTCGGCGTCGCGCAGCGCCTGCTCAATGATCGTGTCGAGGCAGGCAAGATGGGCGCGGGCCGCAATCTCTGGAACGACACCGCCATAGGCCGCATGTTCGGCCCATTGGGACCGGATGATGTTTGAGGCGATCGTCCCGCTGCCGTCAGGCGCCCGCACGACCACCGCTGCGGCTGTTTCGTCGCAACTCGTCTCGATGCCAAGGACGGTTGTTGCCTGATTTTCGGCGGGTGACACCATGTTGGTTCGGTCCGACTGGTTGCGTTTGTGCCGTGCGTCCGACAGTTTATCTTGGCCATCGCTGGTAGGGGCGTGTGCCCTGTGTGCGTGGAAAGTGGGTGCCGAGTCAAAACGGGCGTAACCGATAGGGTTCCTGTCCGCTCACAAGAAGGGAGAAACCGTGACTGCGCAGACCATTCGTTTAGGGACACGCGGTTCGCCACTGGCGCTGGCCCAGGCCTACGAGACCCGCGACCGGCTCATGTCGGCACACGGGCTTTCTGCGGACGCGATTGAGATTAAAGTCATTAAGACATCCGGTGACCGGATCCAGGACCGCCCATTGTCCGAGGTGGGCGGCAAAGGCCTGTTTACGAAGGAGATCGAAGAGGCGTTGTTTAGTGATGAGATCGACATCGCTGTCCATTCGATGAAGGATCTCGAAACGACGTTGCCTGATGGTCTTATCATCGGTGCGGTACTGCCGCGTGCAGATGTTCGCGACGCCTTTATCAGCCTGAAATATGCGACGCTTGCGGATATTCCGGACGGTGAGACAGTCGGTACATCATCGCTCCGGCGTCGGGCACAATTAAAGCATGTCCGTCCGGATCTTTCCGTTGTCGAGTTCCGTGGAAATGTTCAAACGCGCCTTGGTAAGCTCGAGGCGGGTGTGGCGGTGGCGACTTTTCTAGCCTGCGCCGGTTTGAAGCGATTGGGGCAGGAGGAACGCATTACGAGCCCGCTGTCCACGGATGCGATGCTGCCGGCTGTTGCCCAAGGTGCGATTGCACTCCAAGTGCGGAATGACCAAGACCGTGCGCGCGACGTCGTTACGCCACTGAACCACGCGGAGACATCGCAATGCGTGTCAGCGGAACGCGTCTATCTCAGTCGCCTTGACGGGTCGTGCCGCACGCCGATCGCCGGCCTCGCAGAGCCGATAGTTGGTGGCGACACCTACCGCTTCCGTGGCCAGGTTCTGTCCCCAGACGGTCGGAAAGTTTTATCGGTTGAGCGTTCTGGTCCCCTGGCCGAGCTCGCTGCACTGGCGGCCGATGCTGCCGATGAGACGCTTCGGCGCGGCGGACGGGAGATTGCGCAGGGTGCGGACTAAGATGGAGAGACTTGATGCAGTTGTGGGTCACGCGACCTGCAGATGATGGTGCCGATCTGGCTCAAGCGCTGGAAGCTCGCGGCCACAACGTTATTGTTGAACCGCTGCTCAAAATCGAGCCGTGTTCCGACGCGAGCCCGCATCTTGATGGCGCGTCCGCTATTGTTGCGACAAGTAAGAATGCGCTTCGTGTATTGGCCAAGACGCCGGCTTTCACCAGTGCCGTTGATCAGCGGCTGGTTGTTGTCGGGCCAGGTACCGCTGATGAAGCGCAACGCCTAGGTTTTCATCACGTCCAAGTCGGGCCGGGGCGGGCGGCTGACCTTCCCGAATTGATCCATTCACTGCCTGGAATTGGCGATGCACCGGTTGCCGTGCTCAGAGGAGAGGACGTGGCATACGACTTGGAGGGGGTGCTTCGCTCACTTGGACTGGACGTGCGCCGTCACATTCTCTATCGCGCGGTCCCAACTGCTTCGCCGTCGCCGGCACTGGTGCGGCAGATCGCGGATGGTAAGGTGGACGGTGTTCTTCTATTTTCTCAGCGTACGGCTGAGCAATATGTCTGCCGGCTGACGGAGGCTCGTATTGAGAGTGCTGCGAGGCGGTTACGGCACTATTGTTTATCGGCTGCGGTGGCTGCGCCACTTCGGCAATCTGGATTTGCGGATGCGCTTGTATCGGCAAAGCCAAATGTCAAGGAAATGGTGGAACTTATCGGGTAGAAAACCGATCGTGGGCGCTGCATAACCCCAAACAAGCGGTCTGTTCTCTTTTTTGCCGCTCTGTAGGCGTCATTATTGCGCGTACGCAATCGAATACTTCTCGTCGCGGAGGATCTATCGTGAGCAACGGAAGCGGTGATCGGGGCAAGAACCAAAAAGTCCCCAAGCGCATGATTGATCTCAAGGCGACTGAGGTGCGCACGGACCGGTCTCCGGCGTCTCCAAAGCCGTCGGGAGAGCCGTCGAAGCCTGTGCCGCCTAAGTCATCGTCGGTTCCAAAGGCCAGCAAGACTGATGCGGGCAAGCGGACACCGGCTGCAGCACCAACCAGCACCGCGGCCGCAATTGCCGCCGCAAAGCCGGGCGCGGCGTCATCTCAAGCGGCAACGGACACGCCTGGCGCGGGCGGCTCGAACGGCGGCGGGCGCACTGGTGGTCCAGGTGGTTCGGACGGCGGTAACGGCAAGCCGGGCGGTGAACGTCCCGAGCGGGTTGTGATCCGGGAGCGGCAGGGCTCGGGTTTCTTCGGCACGCTGACACATCTCGCTGCT
>JBCDAH010000082.1:0-21787 GCA_039186015.1 Pseudomonadota bacterium | reverse complement strand
GCTAGCGGCGTATGTAGGTCTCATGCCCATTTGCCCCGCAATTCTCTTCGCAGCCACTGTCTTTGAGTTTCGGAGGTTGGGTTATTCCGTTTGGACGGTTCGGCTCCAGCTGTATCGGCTGATATGCTGTTTCGGGTTTGCGTGGTGCGTGTTTGGAATCTGTGCACAGTTTGGTGCGATGGCTGGCTCTCTCTTCGCAATGATCCTCTCTGCCTAGGCGAGAAATGTGGGCCGCCGCGAGGGGCTTGGGGGGTGCAGGGTGTCGCGGCGGCCGTTTTGGCCGATCGTCGGGGGGAGGGATCTCGGCCTATTCGGGAGGTGGTGATCTCGGTTCGAGTTGACAATTCCTTTTCCGCGTCAGGCGCGTGCAACTCGTTGTGACCAGTATGTGATAGGCCGCGTCACGCCGAACTTTCGATGGGTTGTGTTGTGCACTGCAGCGGGCTATCCGTGCGACGTGTTGCATTATCTGCGGCGTCCCGGATCTGGTTTTCGCTCGGTCGTTCCCAAAGACCTCAATTGTGGCGGATCCCGTCCTGGCACCGCACTGCGCCGGTTTCCGGCCGTTCAAGACCTATCCGAGGGCTGCCCGATGAACATCCACGAATACCAGGCCAAGGAACTCTATCGCCGATATGGCGTGCCGACGGGTACAGGATATCCTGCGTTTACCGTCGACGAAGCGGTTGAGGCCGCGTCGAAGCTTCCCGGGCCGCTTTGGGTGGTTAAGGCGCAAATCCATGCCGGCGGCCGCGGCAAGGGGCACTTCAAAGAACCGGAAGCTGGGGATAACGGCGGGGTCCGTCTCGCCAAGTCCGTAGACGAAGTGCGTGCCTTCGCTGAGCAAATGTTGGGCAAAACGCTCGTAACGATCCAAACCGGTGACTCCGGCCGGCTGGTGCGGCGCCTCTATATTGAGGATGGCTCGGATATCGCACGGGAGCTCTATCTCTCGATGGTTGTTGATCGCGAGACGTCGCGCGTGTCATTTATCGCGTCGACCGAAGGCGGCATGGACATTGAGGCTGTTGCGCACGATACGCCGGAGAAGATCCTGAGCTTCTCAATTGATCCGGCCTCCGGGATCCAGCCGTTCCACGGCCGCAAGATTGCCTATGCGCTCAAGCTTGAAGGCGCTCAGATCAAGCAATGCACCAAGATGGTCGGCGATCTCTATCGGATGTTCACCGAGAAGGACATGAGCCTGCTTGAGATCAATCCGTTGATCGTGACGAAGGACGGAGAGCTGAAGGCGCTCGACGGTAAGATGGATTTCGACTCCAACGCCCTTTATCGTCATGCGGACATCATGGAATTCCGGGATCTCGACGAAGAAGATCCGATGGAAATCGAGGCGTCCAAGTACGATCTCGCGTTCATCAAGCTTGACGGCAATGTCGGCTGCCTCGTGAACGGTGCCGGCCTGGCGATGGCAACCCTCGACATCATTCAGCTCTATGGCATGCAGCCGGCGAACTTTCTTGATGTCGGTGGCGGCGCTTCGAAGGAAAAGGTCCAGGCGGCATTTCAGATCATCCTGAATGATCCAGCGGTGAAGGGCATTCTGGTCAATATCTTCGGCGGCATCATGCGATGCGATATCATTGCCGAGGGCGTGGTCGCGGCAGCCAAGGATATGGGGATCACCGTGCCGTTGGTTGTCCGGTTGGAAGGAACTAACGTGGAGCTCGGCAAGAAGATCCTCGCGGAAAGTGGGCTCAAGATCATCCCGGCGGACGATCTGGCTGACGCCGCGAAAAAGATCACAGATGAAGTTAAGGCACTCGGCTAACTGCCGGGAACCTGTTCATGAGCGCGAGGCGGTGATGCCACCACGCAAGATCGATCTCCTAGAGGCCGGCCGGCAAATCACCGAGGTCTTCACGCCGAAGATTGCCGGTGACGTGAACAATGCGCAGGTGAAGATTGCCAAGTTTGGCAAGGAATTCGACTGGCATGCGCATGAGACCGAGGACGAGGCATTTCTTGTCCTGAGCGGCCGCATTGCGCTGGACTTTCGCGATGGAACTGTCGAACTCGGCGAAGGCGAGTTCCTTGTTGTCCCGCGGGCCATAGAACATCGCCCGCGGTCTCTGACCGACGAACCGATTGTCCTGATGTTTGAACCCGCCACGACCCTGAATACCGGAAACGCGGACAGTTCGCTGACTGTCAAGAATCTCGAGCGACTTTAGGAGCCCACGGAATGGCCATTCTTGTCGATAGCACCACCAAAGTGATCTGCCAGGGCTTCACCGGCTCGCAGGGGACGTTTCACACGCAGCAGGCACGCCTGTACGGCACGCAGGTTGTCGGCGGAGTGACGCCCGGCAAGGGTGGTACAAAGCACTCGGCGGACGATCTCGCTGACCTTCCGATTTTCGATACGGTGCTGGATGCCAAGAAGGCGACGGGTTGTAACGCGACGTCCATTTACGTTCCGCCACCGTTTGCCGGCGATGCCATCCTCGAAGCCATCGACGCCGAGATCCCTCTGATCGTATGCATTACCGAAGGCATTCCGGTTATGGACATGATCAAGGTGAAGCGTGCGCTCGATGGCTCCTACTGCCGTTTGCTTGGGCCGAACTGCCCTGGTGTGCTAACGCCAGATCAGTGCAAAATCGGTATTATGCCGGGCAACATCTTCAAAAATGGCAACGTCGGGATTGTCTCTCGGTCTGGTACGCTGACATACGAGGCTGTCAAACAAACCTCCGACGTCGGACTTGGTCAGTCGACCGCTGTCGGTATTGGCGGAGATCCGGTCAAGGGCACAGAATTTATCGATATGCTCGAAATGTTCCTGGCCGACCCCGAAACGCACGCGATCATTATGATCGGCGAGATCGGCGGATCGGCTGAAGAGGACGCGGCTGATTTCATCAAACGTGAGGCCGCGAAAGGCCGTAAAAAGCCGATGGCCGGCTTCATTGCAGGTGTCTCGGCCCCTCCAGGCCGCCGTATGGGGCATGCCGGCGCGATTGTTGCCGGCGGCAAAGGCGATGCCGGCTCCAAGATTGAGGCCATGAAGTCTGCCGGTATCCATGTTGCCGACAGCCCGGCAAGCCTGGGTACGACGTTGCAGGCCGCGATTGCCGCTTAAGGCGAAATCGACGCCATACGCTTGAAAAACAGAGGTCGGCTTAGGGGGAATGCCCCTTTCCGGTCATTGTCAGCTGCATCGTTCACGTGGAACTGAACGGCGTGCTTAGTTTGCGCGTGCGTTTTGCGAGCGTTTTCGTGGCGCTCGCGTATGCGATACTTGAGGTCGACAATGTCTGACGATGACCCAAACCCGATCAGCGCGGAGGACCTGACGTTTGCGCTCATGGACTCTGGCTATCGTGCCGAGCTGGAGAAGCTCGAGGATGGGCGGAAGTACATATTGTCGTCAGCGTCCGGATGGAAGTTCGGGCTCTATCTGTTCGAGCTGGACGATACGCCCGACGTGGTCGACTCCATCATGTTTTCATTCATCGCGAGCCGTGACGTCACACTGGACCAAGTGAATACCTGGAATCGGGAACGGCGGTTCGGGCGCGCCTTCCTTGATGAAGAGGGTCTCCTCAACGTCGAGTGGGACTGCATGATGACTCACGGAAATCTTGCGTACTTCCGTGAGTGTGTCGAGGTCTGGGATCGGCTGCTTGGCCGCATCGACGAGTTCGAAAAGGTCTCATAGTCGATTGGGCTCAGCGCCCAGCTCGGCACCCTCGGACACATGGGCGGACGTGGTGCTGAGCCTGCGGCGCTACTCCAAAATGTGGACCAGCATTGCAACCAAGCCGCCGGCACCGATGCCCCATACGATCGAGCGAAGCCCGGGAATGCCCGATAGGTAAGCCGGCACATACGCGACCCGTGCGATCAGAAACGTCATCGCACCCGTCAACGCGAGCCCGTTTGCCTTGCCCAGGATCAGGCTCATCAATGCGAGTATTATGAAAATCGGCAAGGATTCCATGAAGTTTTTCAGAGCCTTGTCGGCGCGTCTCGCGAGTGTAGGCATCGGTGGCGGGTTATCACGCGGCCCCAGTGCTACCAGCATTCGTGCCGCTAGAGGCTTGTCTCCGCCGAAGTACTGAATAGCCGGAGAGATCACCGTCTGAATGATGAAGAAGAGGAGGACAGCTGCTATGATCTCTACCATATCGCTGGACCTTTCGAGGTTGTTGGTCAGAGATCCGGCACGTAGCTTTCGATTGCAGCGCCTGCAATTATCTCAGAGGTAATTGCGGCGGCGTCATCGTTGAGGTGAGGTGATGGCCATGAGCGAGTTCGGCGAGCATCTCAGAAGTTGGCGACAACGGCGGGGCCTCAGCCAATTACAGCTGTCGCTGATCGCCGGCGTGTCCCAGCGACACATCTCGTTCCTGGAGTCCGGCCGCGCACAGCCGAGCCGGAACATGATTGTCGGTCTCGCCGATGCGTTGACCGTTCCCCTTTCTGAGCGGAACGCGCTGCTGCAAGCGGCTGGGTTCGCTGCGCTCTACCGACAGTCCGCGCTCGATGACCAGGCTCTGGCGCAAGTCTGGGCGGCACTCAATCGCATGATGGAAGGGCACATGCCGTTTCCGGCCGTGCTCATCGATCGGTACTGGAACCTCATCGATGCCAACGCGGCAGCGGCGGTCGTTTTCGGACTGCCAAACGACGGGACGGCTCGAAACGTACTTCAGTTGATGGCAGCAATGCCGGCGTTTCAGGAAAAGTTCGAAAACTGGCCAGAAGTGGCACATCACTTTCTTTCGCGGCTGCAAGCGGAGTACGCGGCGAGCGGGGAAGACCCTGTTCTCGGCAATCTCCTGAAGTCGCTTCACGAAAGCCCGGCGTTTGCAGAAGCTGATCCGATCGACTCCCAGCTGCACCCCATGTCGGTTGCGCGTATCCGCTGCAACGGCGTTATCTTAGACCTGTTTTCGACCATCGCGCATTTTGGCACGCCGACTGACATCACTGTCAGCGACCTGAGGATTGAGTTGTTTTTTCCGGCCAACGCAGAGACTGAGGTGTGGCTAGAGGCGCATGCGCGCGTACCGTCCATGGAATCGGGAGCCGCTCACTGAGTTTCCGCTTGGCCGTCAGGATCGTTACCAGGCAAGTTTTCATTGGTGTTGGCGTTGGCATTGCCGTTGTCTTCGGCCTCAGGTTCGTCGATCGCCATCGTTACCGTTCCGGCATCGAGATCGACCTCTGAAACAAATTGGGCATCAAACGGCAAAAACTCCGTTGTTCGCGTGCCGGGTTTTGTGACTTCGATGAGATCGCCGGCGCCGAAATTCTGGACGGCGACGATTTTGCCCAGAACGCCCCCGTCGCGATCGAGAACCGTCAATCCAAGCAGGTCGTTATGATAGATTTCGTCTTCAGCGGGAGGTGGAAGACGGCTGCGTTCAATGTAGAGCTTTGTTCCGCGCAGTTGCTCTGCCGTGTTGCGGTCCTCGACACCGCGAACGCGGGCAATCAGGCCGCGCTTGGTGGCGCCGCGGATGGTCAAGTCAAAGGAGCGCGTGCCGGCTTCGTCCGTTAGCGCGCCGTAAGACGCGATATCCTCCGGCACGTCACAGTACGACTTGACGATAACTTCGCCACGGATGCCATGCGCCGTCGAGATGTGCCCAAGAAGGACGCGATCAGGGGCGGGCATGGCGCCGCAACCCTGACAGACGGATGTCCCGGCGATTGGCATCCCACGACATCACCAACAACTCACTCCGCAGCGGCTTCTGCGCCTTCGCTGCTTTCGGCGGTCGCTTCGGCTGCTTCTTTGGCGCGCTCTTCGGCCTCACGAATGCGCTCTTGCGCTTTCTTGCCGGGTAGAGCTTTTTTCGGGTTGTTTTTCGGCGTGCGTTTCATCAAGCCGGCTGCATCCAGGAAGCGTGCGACGCGATCTGTCGGTTGTGCACCGACGCCCAGCCAGTATTGGCAGCGCTCCTCTTTCAGCCGCACGCGCTCAGGATGATCTTTCGCCACCATCGGGTTATAGGTCCCGATCCGCTCGATATAGCGGCCGTCGCGTGGGGCCGTCGCGGGTGCGACAACGATGTAGTAGTACGGCCGCTTTTTTGAACCGCCGCGTGCCAACCTGATCTTTGTGACTGCCATTTTAATTCGTTCTCCGGTTCTAGGTTCTATTGTGATTTCTGGTTGAGAGTGTTCGATGATGGATGGCGCCAGACCTGCATGACGTATCCTCGGTAGTCGACATTGCCGTCGTGTGCTGCGCCGAGCTTTTCCGCGACGCGGCGAGAGGCAATATTCTCTGGTGCGATGTAGCTGACCGCTGTTGGCCATACGCAGTTCTCGTAGGTCCATTGCCGGGCGGCGTGTGCCGCTTCGCTCGCAATGCCCTGACGCTGTACGGCTGGGATCACGCCCCACATAATCTCGTGCTCGGGCTTCCCGTATGGAAACCACGGCCCGCAGTATCCGAGGAATTCATCCGTTTCACGGCTCGCGATGGCAAACGGTCCGAATCCGCGCAATGGCCAATGCCCGGCGAACGCCGCCATGCGCCGCCAAGCTGTAACAGCGTCGCATGCCCCGCCAAGGAAATGCGCGGCGGTGGGATCTCCAACAAAGTCGGCAAATGTTGCATGATCTGATGCGCGAAACTCGCGGAGCCGCAGTCGATCTGTTTCGAGGACAGGCACCTGGGTCATGACGAGATGGCCCCCGGAGAGGGATGCCGGAACACGATCGATACGCTACCGGACAGCTGCACTTCGCCGTCCCGAACACAGCCAAGCCGCTCCGCAACGCGCATAGATGGTGCATTGGCAGGATCGATGTAGCTGACGAGCGTGCTTGTTTCCAGTTGGTCGTACGTCCAGGCGCGACAAGCGATCGCGGCTTCCGTTGCGAAGCCGTGGCCGCGTCGATCCGGCATGAGTGACCAGCCGAGCTCAAGCTCGGGCCAGTCGCCTGGGTGCCACAACCCGCAAAAGCCGATAAGTTCGCTGGTGTCTTTGTCTTCAACGGCCCAGGTGCCATAGCCGTGAATAGCCCATTGCCCGACATGCATGGCCATGACGCGCCAGGCCTTGGCATAGTTGCCCTGGCCGCCGATAAATCGCGCGCTCTCGTGCTCGAAGATCTTTGTGAGCGGTACCGCATCGGCCTGATACCAGCCCCGGAGCCGCAACCGTTCCGTCTCAAGCTGTGGCACAGGGAGGGTCATTGGGCGGCCTGCGGTGATGGGTGGCGAAAGACAAGGCGAGTCTTTCCCGAGAGGTCGACCTCTCCATCGCGTTTGCAGCCGAGCCGTTCCGCAACGCGAATGGACGGCGCATTCTCCGGCGCGATGTAGCTCACCAGCGTTGTCATACCGAGCGTGTCGTATGCGTACTTCCGGCTCGCGATCGCGGCTTCCGTGGCGAAGCCGTGGCTGCGCCGCGAGGGCACCACGTGCCAGGAGAGTTCCTGCTCGGGCCATTCGCCGGGATGCCAGATGCCGACGCAGCCGACAAAGGCATGAGACTCTCGCTGTTCAACAGCCCAGGCGCCGTATCCGCGCAGGACCCAATGCCCGGCTTCCGTTGCCGCAGTGCGCCAAGCCTGAGGATAGCTGCCTGAGCCGCCAAGAAACCTCGGTGTGTCTTCGTCCTGAAACAACGCCGCAAACGGCTCCACATCCTCATTGCGCCAGCCACGCAAACGAAGACGTTCGGTTTCGATGGTTGGCACAGCGGAAGTCACGATGCCCTCCAATCGCGGTGTCGGTAGACTATCCGAGGCGCGTCGAGGTAGACCGTTTCACCTTCGGGTTTCGCACCAAGCCGTTCGGCAACGCGAATGGACGCAATGTTGTCGGGATGAACGATACTCATGAGCGGCGGTCGCATCAGGTCATTTGCGGCCCAGCGGCAGACTGCTGTCGCCATCTCTGTCGCGTAACCTTGTCCGTGATGTCCCGCAAACAGGCTCCACGACAGCTCGGGTTCATCGAAGATGATCGGATGGTAGAGGCCGCTGTAGCCAATCGGCTGGTCGGTATCGCGCAACGCGACCGCGAAGATCCCATAGCCGCGGATACTCCATTGTCCGGACTGGCCGCACATGTGCTTCCACGCTTCAAAGCGGTCTGCAACCGGCGCCCGGTACTGCGCAAGTTCCGAATCGCCAAGGAACGCCGCCAACGGCTCAAAGTCGTCGAGGCGCCATGGTCGCAAGCGAAGCCGGTCTGTCAGGAGTTCCGGAACCATGGCTTAGCGCTTTTTTTTCTTTTTGCGGCCGGCGCCCGCACCACCGCCTGGCAGCCCCGGCAAACCACCCGGAAGACCAGGAAGTCCTGGTGCGCCACCCAGTCCCGGTAAGCCCTTCGGTAAACCTGCAGCTGCACCCGCGCTAGGCAATCCTGGCATGCCGGCTGGCAGCTTTCCGCTCTTGGCGCTTTCGATCATTTCCGGCGTCGGCTCGGGCATGGCACCGCCCATACCCCCGAGCATGCGCGACATGAGGCCCTTGTTGCGGCCCATCTGCTTCATCATGTCGGCCATCTGGCGGTGCATTTTCAGCAGCTGATTAACGTCCTGAACCTTCGTGCCGGACCCGGCCGCAATTCGGCGACGGCGCTTTCCGTCAATGACCTTCGGTGATGCCCGTTCTTTCTTGGTCATCGATGTAATGATGGCATGTTGGCGCTTGATGACTTTGTCATCCATGCCGCCGTCGGCAAGCTGGTTTTTGACCTTGCCCATACCAGGCATCATGCCGAGAATACCGCCCATGCCACCGAGCTTTTGCATTTGCTTAAGCTGCTCGGCCAGGTCGTTCAAATCGAACGACCCTTTTTTCATTTTATCGGCGAGCTTTTTGGCCTTCTCGGCGTCAATTGTTTCGGCGGCTTTTTCGACCAGGCTGACAATATCGCCCATGCCGAGAATACGGTCGGCAATTCGGCCGGGATGAAACTCTTCAAGTGCGTCCCATTTCTCGCCGGTGCCAATGAGTTTGATCGGCTTGCCGGTGACCGCGCGCATGGACAGGGCGGCACCGCCGCGGCCATCGCCATCGACACGTGTCAACACAATGCCGGTCACACCGACACGCTCTTCAAAGGCTTTCGCGGTATTGACGGCGTCCTGACCAGTGAGGCTGTCGGCGACCAACAAAACTTCGTGCGGCTCAGTCGCCCGTTTGACGTCGGCGACTTCGGACATCAGGCCTTCATCAACCGTGACGCGACCGGCAGTGTCGAGGATCACGACGTCGTAACCGCCAAGACGACCGGCTTCCATTGCGCGCTTGGCGATTTGCAGCGGCGTCTGGCCGGTAACGATCGGGAGGGTTGCGACATCTGTTTGCTCGCCAAGAACACGGAGCTGCTCCTGCGCGGCCGGCCGTCGTGTGTCGAGCGAGGCGAGAAGGACTTTCTTTTTGTCACGATTGGTCAGGCGATGACCGATCTTGGCCGTCGTCGTCGTCTTACCGGAACCCTGAAGGCCGACCATCAAGATGCCGACCGGGGCGGCGGCCTGCAGATCGATGGGGTCTGCTTCGGAGCCCAGTATCTGCACGAGTTCGTCGTGAACGATCTTGACGACCATTTGGCCCGGTGTGACCGACTTTACGATCTCCTGACCAATCGCCTTCTCTTTCACCGCTTCGGTAAAATCGCGGACGACGTCGAGCGCGACATCAGCTTCGAGCAGTGCGCGGCGAACCTCGCGCATGGCTTCTGCAACGTCACTGTCCGTAAGCGAACCGCGGCGGGTTAGCTTCTCGAATATACCGGACAGGCGATCGGACAGAGACTCGAACATGTGTCCTCATGGTGCAGGCGACAGCAGCCTGCTTCTGGATTCGGTTTCCCATACGAAAGCGCATCCGCGGGCGCTACGCGCTGGCGGATGTGGACCCTCTACCTAAGATAATCATCATTTCGCGGTAGAGTAGTGGCTCGGCTCGGTTGCCGTCGGACTTGCTCGCTGTATGGACGACCTGCGTTTCCGTGTCAACGCAAAGAGCGTCGAACTGCGTTCGGCGGCCCAGATCGCATCGGACTACGCCGCCAACCTTGATTCCGGTGTCCATGCGCTCAATGGCGATGGGTCGGAGCGGCGAGAATTGGCGCTGGGCGCCTCTGCAACTTCAAGGCCGGTAATGCGCTTATGCAACCGGCCGAGACGGTATGTGGCCGCATCCAGGTGCGCATAAGCCTGTGCTTCCGCGGCCTCCAAGCGCTCGAGCGTCGCGCGGCCGGTCTCAAGAATGTCATTCAACTTTGCAAGTTGACCCGCAACGTTCATGGGTGCGGGAACAGTTACGGGCCGATAGCCCGCGCACAGGGCATGATCGTCCGGCTGCGTCGCGCGCGCCCACAGGTCTCGGCTGTGTGCCCGAAGCAGGCCGAGGCCAGCACAATACAGCGCTTGCGTGCGTTCAAACGTATCGAGGAGGGCGCTCAGCATGGAAAACGATGGCTCACGTGAATTCCGACGCAGACACCTAGCTTTTAAGAGAAACAGTTAATGAGCCATTAATAAACTGAATCTCTTGGATAATGTTTTCGTTTTTCTGGTTTTGGTTGAAATAACGGTGGTTTGATGATGCCGCTTTGTCACATTTCGTAATAAGGTGGCCGGAATAAATGTATCTCTTATCGCGCTATCCGGAATAGCGATAGTGCCCGGTAATCTTTGCCCCAAACAACCAATCTTCCTGCTGAACACCATAGCCGATGTTGTGGATGATCAGCGGTATGCCGGTCGCAGACTTTGTGCTGGACACGATTGCAATATGATCTTTTGAGAACGTTCCGTCCGGCAGGTAATACGTGACGAGATCTCCGGGCTGGAAGGCGTCAGGGTTCTTCGTTACAGGGAGCCGCTTGCCGTATTTCGTGAAGAATTTGCGCAGGACACGGACGCGTCGGTGGTCAATGTTACGATCGCCGGAACCAAGCCGCGATTTGTGGACTTTGACCTGCAGATCGATACCAACCTTGCGGTACGCCCGCACGATGACGTCTGAGCAGACGCCGATGTACCACGGCACGTCGCCCATGGGGTATTTCAGTTTGCGGTATGACGGATCGTAAAGGGCCGGTGTCCAACGCTGCTCGGATGCTGCAGCGGCCAGGCGTTCGCCAAACGAAGCCTTCGGTTTTTTTGTTTCACCGGTGTTTGCCGCCACATGAGGTACTTTAGGGGGCAGCGCATCCGCCGCTGATGCGATAGGGGCCGTGATGCACCCGGCGGCAACGGCAAGAATTGGCAGCCCTGTGACGTTGCGCATTCTCAAGCTCACCTCGAACCTCGTTTTCCGTGTTTGCGAATAGCCGTCGCTCATTCGGACTCGCTCCGCATTTGTCTGATGTTTACCAGTTTGTATGGCAGAATGATGTGTATGGGGATGATCGCGCATTCGGAAAGCCGGAGGCGCTCTATGTCAAACCGACGGCACGCCGAATGTCCGCCGGGGTGGTGCCCGTGGCGCGGAGGTCGGATAGCGCGGTGTCGCGCGCGCTCTTTGACAGCTTGCGCCCGTCCGTGTCGGCGATGAGGCGGTGATGATGGTAGATCGGCTGGGGCAGGCCGAGCAGCGCTTGCAACAGTAGTTGTAAGTCGGTTGCCGGTTCGAGATCGCGGCCGCGGGTGACGTGTGTGACAGCTTGAAACGCGTCGTCGACCACCACGGCAAGATGATAACTGGCCGGAATGTCTTTCCGAATGAGGATGGCATCGCCCCAACGATCGGGGCGCGCTTCAATGCCGCGAACGTGCTCACCGCCGTCCCAGGCGGTATAGGTCGGCAGGGCGTTTCCCTGCAGGTGTTTAAGTCGTGCGATGGCTGCAGCCATATCCAGCCGCAGTGCGGTCGGTGTCCCGTGTTCGACGCATGGTGGATCGCCTGGATCCTGGCGCGCATAACCGCAGGCTCGCGTGTACAGTGGCGCGCCGTCTGGATCTCTCACGGGGTCCGCGCCTGCCGCCGCGCGGATCTCGGCTCGGGTTGCGGCGCAGCGATAGAGTAGGCCTTGTTGCTCGAGACGTGCGGCGGCCTCTAGATAGGCGTCGAACCGGGTGGATTGACGTAGAACGGGTTCTTCCCAAGTGAGACCCAGCCATTCCAGGTCCTCAAGTATCCCTGTTACATAGGCGTCTCGGGATCGCCCGAGATCGATGTCCTCGATCCGAAGCAGGACGCGTCCGCCCACGCGTCTCGCCAGCTCAAACGTGGTTAGTGCGGACAGCGCGTGACCCAAATGTAAGCGGCCGTTGGGGCTCGGCGCAAAGCGGAAAACAGGGTCGTCGGTCATCATCAGCCCCCAGCGACGGTGCCAGTGCCAGCAGCACTTGATTTGCGCACTCTATCGGATCATGCGCGTCCCGGCTGATACGTCGGCTTGTTCGCGAGACAGAACGGAGAGTCCATCACGTGCGGACGTGCTTTAGTATCACTGGTGGCTGAACATGGACGCGGTGAAGATGCGAATAGAATCCGAGCAGGACATCGACAAGGGCGTGCGGGCGTTGCGGCGCAAGTGCGTTGTTATCCGTGGGGTCCACGACGCGGTTGGGCATCCGCCGTTACGGCGTCAGTTGAACGGGTTTCCCGGTTTGGCGCGCATTATTGTCGGCCAACAGCTGTCGGTAGCGAGCGCCGGTGCAATTTGGGGCCGATGCGAGAAGAAGTTTCAACCGTTCACGCCGGACCGGATTGCACGCGCCCGTGAGGCAACTCTGCGGTCTGTCGGATTGTCGGCTTCGAAAATCCGCACGCTCAAAGCTGTTGCCGGCGCGGCGCGTGCCGGGGATCTGCCGTTCGATCTCTTCGAGAGTCTCAGCGATAGCGACATCCATGAGGCCCTTACGGCCATTTCGGGTATTGGCCCGTGGACCGCAGACATCTATATCATGTTTTCGTTGGGCCGTGCTGACGCGTTTGCGCCTGGTGATTTGGCATTGCAAGTGGGTGCCCAATTCGCCTTCGAACAAGAAAACCGCCCAACCACGGATGAGCTTGCCGAGCTCTCAGAACGTTGGCGCCCATGGCGAGGTGTGGCAGCCCGGCTACTTTGGGCGTATTACGCACATCTGAAAGCACAGAAATCTGCTGTTCCGATATGACGGAAGCGGTCGTTTTTTGTGTCATTTCTGCGTTTGTGCCGCCAACGCTCTGAATTTGAGCGGTTTTGACTGAATTATGGCGTTGAGCGAGGTGATTTGTCCTCACAACGCCAGCTTCACAGAACCGTCGCACATCCGTAGTATGTAGGGACCGCGCGAGTGCGACGTGCGCAACTCAATCAACCCACCGGGTGCTTTTGGTACGGCACATTCGGTATCGGGGGTTCGAGTTCGGGAAGCACTGACGTGAGCACAATCCAGGCCTTGCCGGATCATGCACCGGCTCTTGTTCTAAACGCCGATTTCCGGCCTTTGAGCTATTATCCGCTCTCTTTGTGGAGCTGGCAGGAAACGGTGAAGGCGGTCTTTCTCGACCGTGTTAACATCGTATCAGAGTACGACCATGTCGTGCGCAGCCCGACTTGCGAAATGCGGCTGCCATCGGTTGTCTCGCTCAAGGACTACGTAAAGCCGGCCCTCTACCCGGCGTTTACGCGCTTCAACGTGTTTTTGCGCGATCGATTCACGTGCCAGTACTGTGGCAGTAAGTCTGACCTGACGTTCGATCACGTGATACCGCGGTCGCGCGGCGGACAGACACGCTGGGACAACGTTGTTGCTGCGTGTTCGCCATGTAACCTGCGGAAGGCGAACCACATGCCGAAGAAGATCGGCATGTTACCGAAGCAGAGGCCCTATCGGCCAACGGTCTTCGAGCTGCATCGCAACGGGCGGGCGTTTCCGCCGAACTACCTACACGAAAGCTGGCTCGATTACCTCTATTGGGACAGCGAGCTGGAGCCTTGATGCTCGTATCGTAGAACTCCGCTTCGGTGTTGTGAGTGGATGAGGCCTGCCGCCCGGCAGGCCTTTTCTATTGGCTGGGTGGGCGGCTAAACTCGGCGAAACACGTTTGGACCAAACACAATCGGGCAGCACCTGCTCACCGGCTGGGAGAACGCCTTATGAAACCGACAATCCTGTCGTGTGCTGTGACCGGGACGTTCGGCACGCGCGAGCAGAACGCAAACCTGCCTGTGACACCAGAGGAGATCGCCACCGATTGCATCGAAGCAGCCCGGGCCGGGGCAGCGATCTGTCATATTCATGTGCGCGATCCCGAGACCGGAAAGCCCAGTATGCGGCTGGAGTACTACCGCGAAGTCGTGCGGCGCATTGCGGACAGTGATGTTGACTTCATCGTGAACCTGACGACCGGCCCTGGCGGCCGGTACATTCCGAGTGACGATGACCCAGCTGTTGCCGGCCCAGGCACAATGCTGACAACGCCGGAGATCCGTACCGAACACGTCGTAGAATTGAAGCCAGAGATCTGCACGCTCGACTTGAACACCAACTGGTTTGGTGGCGGCGCGGTCATCAACTCGCCGCGCAACATCAAGCTGATGGCTGAGCGTATGTACGCAGCCGGTGTGAAGCCTGAGCTTGAGGTCTTCGATTCCGGTGATGTCGAACTCGCGCATGATCTGATTGCAGACGGCACGTTGAAGACGCCTGCGCTGTTTCAGATCGTCACCGGCATAAAGTACGGGTTCATCTCATCGCCGGCCTCGATGATGCACGCTCAGTCGCTGTTGCCGAGAGACTGCGAGTGGGCCGCGTTTGGCGCCAGCCGTCACGCGTTCACGATGCTAGCTCAAGCCTACATCCTCGGCGGTCATTGCCGGATAGGGATGGAAGACACGCTATACCTCGAGAAGGGCGTGAAGACCCCCGGTAACCGGGCGCTGGTTGAAAAGGCCGTCCGGATTATCACAGAGCTTGGCGGCAAACCGGCGACGCCGAATGAGGCGCGGCTGCTGCTTGGGCTCTCGTCACGGGGCTAACTGGGGTCGCCTTAACAATCCGCTACTGACGTCACCTGGAAACGGTGCGGCGATGTTGCCTGCGGCATCGACGCGTGGGTGACTGGACCCACGCGCCCGTCATGCTGATGTAGCGTCAGATACCCAAGTTCAGACTGGCGCGAGAACACGACATGCAGACCGAAAGACGATCCCTGATCGACCGCATCGTCCGCTCAATCCCCATCGTCGGGTTTGCCGCGCGATGCATGGAGGAAAATCGCCCGGTCGATCTCGCAATCCTGGCCATGAACGTCGTCCTCGCGACGCTTGTCGCGGTGTCGATTTGGGGCTATCCGGCCCTGATCACGGCGTTCCTGATCTTTACGGCCGTGATCGGCACGTCCATCGCACTTGCAGCACTCGGATGAGCCGGTTCGGTTTACGGATTGCGTTCGCAAAGCATGAACCAGCATGGCCCATGGGTTGGGTCTTGCCACACGCTCTTGTAGGCGAAACCGGCTTTCTCGAAGGCGCGCACCGCGCGCTCATTCGCGATTGACGGAAAGATGCAGGTCGCTACGGCCAGCGTTGTCGCAAACACTTCCGACTTGAGCTGGCTCAGTGCCTCAGATCCGACGCCGCGCCCACGCAGTTCGGGGTCTGCGACAAATAAGTCAAGGTCCCAGGTCCCTACGGGCAAGCCATGCGGAAGCTCGTCGCCCCAGAGGCTGGCGTCGATGGCGTGCGCGTACCCAACCGGGCGGCCGTCAACCTCGATGATACGGGCCATCGCGGCGTCCGCCTGCAAGGCCGCAATCACTTCACCTTCGCAAATGCTCGCCGGCCCCCACCAGGCTTCGATTGCGGGCAGGCGAAGCCAAGCCCGGATCATTGGCCAATCGTCGCTGGTCGCCGGCCGCAAGCGGATCGAAGTGGCCGGTTGAGATTGAACCTGTTTTGCGGCAGTGGGCATGGGCGACCGCCAATTAGTGCCTGAAGTGGCGGACCCCGGTCAGCACCATGGCCAGCCCGCGCTCGTTCGCCGCTGCGATCACCTCATCATCGCGAATGGAGCCACCCGGCTGTATAACCGCGGTCGCGCCAGCGTCTGCAGCGGCAATCACACCGTCAGGAAACGGGAAGAAGGCATCAGACGCCACGACGGATCCCTGCGTCAGGGCCTCCGCCACGTCGTCGGCCTTTGCGGCATCGATCGACTTGGTGTGAGCGATCCGTGTTGAATCAATCCGGCTCATCTGGCCCGCACCAATTCCAACCGTGGCGTTATTCTTGGCAAAGACAATCGCGTTGGACTTGACATGCTTTGCGATCCGGAATGCAAACTTGAGATCCGCAAGTTCTTGCGACGTCGGTTCGCGCTCTGTTGCGACCTTCAGCTCGATGTCGTCGATAACCTGGTTGTCGCGAGATTGCGTCAAGAGCCCACCGGCAATAGACCGGACGATCAGGGCGCCGTCGCGCGGGTCCGGCAGGTCGCCGGTTGTCAGGACGCGCAGATTGCGCTTGGTCTCGAACACCCGGCGCGCGTCTTCGGTCAGGCTCGGCGCGATGACGACTTCCGCAAACAGCTCTGTAATCAGTTCGGCCGTCTCAGGGTCGACGGCGCGGTTCAGCGCAATGATCCCGCCAAATGCACTAACGGGGTCGCACTTTAACGCGGCACGGTACGCGTCCGTGAGCGTATCCGCGCAGGCAACGCCGCATGGGTTTGCATGCTTGATGATGGCAACGGCCGCCGTGCTGTTCGCATTGAATTCCGCCACCAGCTCAAACGCTGCGTCTGTGTCGTTGAGGTTGTTGAACGACAGTTCCTTACCTTGGACCTGCGTTGCGGTCGCGACACCCGGTCTCTGTTCCGCCGTACGGTAAAGTGCTGCGGTTTGATGCGGATTTTCACCGTACCTGAGGCCTTGGACCAACCGGCCACCAATGGCCCGATAGCCGGGCGCGTGCTGGTCCAGCTCTTCGGCGAACCAGTTGGCAATCGTTGCGTCGTAGGCCGCGGTACGTGCAAACGCCTTACCGGCCATCTGACGGCGGAAGTCCGGGGATGCGGCGCCGCCGTACTCTTCCAGCTCTGCCACCAAGCCCGGATAGTCGGTTGGATCAACAATAACGGTGACGTCTTCGTGGTTCTTGGCAGCGGCGCGGATCAGGGCCGGCCCGCCAATGTCGATGTTCTCAATACAAGTCGCCGCGTCTTCCTTGCGCCGTACCGTAGCCTCGAACGGGTAGAGGTTCACGATCAGCAGATCGATCATCTCGATGCCGTTCGTTTTCGCTGCGTTCTGATGGTTGTCGTTGTTCCGGACGGCCAGCAAGCCGCCGTGAACATGCGGGTGAAGTGTTTTCACCCTGCCGTCCATCATTTCCGGAAAGCCTGTGACCTCGGAGACGTCAATCACGGGCAGGCCAGCAGTCTTTAAAGCGGCTGCTGTGCCGCCGGTGGAGATGAGTTCGACGTCGCGGTCGTTGAGTTCCTGGGCAAGTTCCGTCAGGCCAGACTTATCCGACACAGAAATGAGCGCGCGGCGGATGGGTTTCGATTCGGCCATTCCAGGTGTGTCTCCATAGGTGGATGACCTGGCATGATCTGCTCCACCGTCATTGCAGTTTGCACAATTGCCACGCGACCGTGGTCTCACCGAAAGACGCGCCGCGCAACACGATTTGTTGGCATCGCGTCTGCCCAGTCGTATCGGCGAAGTAGACGGAATCCTCAAGACATAGCTGAGCATCCGTGCAGCTCAGGCGCCAGACTTCGCCATGCGGCAGCGTAATCACAGCTGCGCCGGCATGGGCCTCGCGCGTGCACGTATTGCGCGGGAACATGTGGAAATGGATCGCAAACGGGATATCGCTGGCGAAACGCATCGTGCGATTGGCCGATGTGATAACGTCCTTTCCAATCAATGTGTTACCATCACGACTGAGGGTCAGTTCCCGCGTGTGCCGTACGCCAAATACAGGCTCATAGCCGTTGTGGCTGGCCACGAGATGCAGCTCTTCCGGTTTTTCGCTGACCTCGTGGTGGACCTCCTTAATACCGTGAATTGGCTGGCCGCCAATCAGCTGTGCCATACTGTCACTGCGCTGAAGACGGGCTGACGATCGCCCGCCCAGTGCGAGTGTTGAATGACTTGCGGTTGCACGGGCGCGCGCCACGAGGACATCCGGCGTTGACGCGAGTGGCGGAGCACCCAGG
The DNA here is from genome assembly GCA_039186015.1 of Pseudomonadota bacterium. Lineage (GTDB taxonomy): Bacteria > Pseudomonadota > Alphaproteobacteria > Rhizobiales > Hyphomicrobiaceae > JBCBWG01. The sequence continues at coordinate 3,677 of JBCDAH010000082.1, read as the reverse complement.
TTTACGATAACAGGCTTGCTGGTGCTGCTGAGCTCAAATGACAAGCAACCGGCATGTGCATTGGCTGCGTGTTCAATCGGCGGACACGGGCCAATGTCCGCAATCATCGTCGTGCCGGCTGCGTCGAAGCGCAAATAGTCACCGTGTATCGAAACCGCGTCATGCTGGTCTTCCGTGGTGCAGCCGACGAGGACGAGGCGGCCAAGCTCCGCACGTGGCGTGCTGCCGACACCGTTGAAGCGCGCGAGACTTCCATCGGGATGCCGCATCTCACGGATATGCTGGAGCGCGCGCTGACTGCGATCGGACATTGTCTCCGGCAGTGGTGAGCCTAAAGCCTCGCAGGCGGATGCGATTGGCAATACATCAAGAAGGATGTCGACCAGAAGTGCCGGATTACGCGTCACGTGGCTGCCATCGGCCCGTATGAGTTCTGCAAATGCAGATTCCGCGCTGGGCCGAACTGTGTCTGCGATCAACTGGCACGATGAGAGTGCGGCGCCGCCCGCAAGAAGCGTGATGAGCGTTTGAACGCGGTTTCCGGGGTCCTCGATTTTCCGCCATCGGCCGGCCAGGTCGGTGAGGTCGGAGATCAGCCGGTCCATGAACGCGTCGTAGACATCCGCGTCGACGTCTTGCAGCAGGATATCCGCATGCGACAGCCACGACAGAATGCGCCGCGTCATTACTTTTGGGTTTCGCGCAATTGGGTCGGACCGATCCGCGCCGCCAAGCCAATCAATCGTCCACTGACGCATCAGGTCGTCAGCTTCACCGGCCTCTGATGCGCGCAGGTCTTTCAACCAGGTGAATCCGTGCGCGGCTGCCCGAAACTCCGACCCGGTGGGCGGATTGTCGAACAGGCCGCCGGCGCACAGGTTTGCCGTTTGGCCCGAAAGCGTTACGAGACCTTGCTTGACTTGCGTGAAGAAGCTCGGGTCGCCGGGGTGAATGTCGCTTGGCGATAGACGAATTGTGTCGCGGTCAGATCCAATGACTTCCGGGCGCACACCAAACGATCTGCCAATGCCACTTGCAATCCCGCGGGCTGTGCGTCCAGCGCGCAGGCGGGCCAGCATAAGCTGGTCGGCTGCCGAAGAGAGAGACATCGTAAATGGTCCAGCCCAATCGGTTGTGTTCTGACGTACTATAACATCGGCTACCGACGCGCAGTGATTCCACTCATGCCGAATCGTGGGGAAACCATGTTCGTGGCGAACAATGTTGATTATTCGACCCGGCGCAGTCGCGCTGTGTAGAACCCATCCAAGCCCGAGAGCTCCGGCCGTTCGTGGGGAAAATGTGTGGGTAAAGTTCGCACATCGCCGTCCGGCGTTACGAAAGTGGCGGGGATAAAGTCGGGACCTTCCGTTACGGCAAGACGCCGGACGTTTGGCATATCCGTCAGCACGCGGGCGACGACGTCCGGCCCTTCGTCGGCCTGGAGTGAGCACGTGCAGTAGACGATCGTGCCGCCGGGCCGGACGAACGCGACTGCCCGGCGGAGAAGCGCTTCCTGTCGCTCGGCCAAAGCGGCCAGATCGCGAGATGTCTGGCGGTGAAGGATATCCGGATTGCGTCGCAGCGTGCCGGTGGCACTGCATGGCGCATCCACGAGAACGGCGTCGAACAGTGTGTTCGGCTGCCACGTCATGGCATCGGCGCACACGACCTCTGGTTCGAATCCAAGCCGGCGCATATTGTCATTCAGGCGTTCGAGGCGTCGTTCGGACCAGTCGAGCGCCGTGACGTTTGCACCAAGTGCTGACAACTGCGCTGTTTTCCCACCGGGTGCCGCACACAGATCAAGAACGTCGCGACCGGCAACGTCGCCGAACAAGCGCGCAGGTATAGCCGCCGCTGCGTCTTGAACCCACCAACTCCCATCCGCAAAACCGGGCAGTTCGCTGATCCGGCCGCTGTTTGCGCGGCGCACCGTACCGGTCGGGGTGACAAAACCCTCAAGGCGTTCAGCCCAAGCGTTGGCATTATCTTTCACGGTGATGTCCAACGCCGCCTCATGCAGAGACGCCCGGGCGATATCACGGGCCAGATCGGCGCCGTAGGCGGCCGACCAACTGTGTTGCAGCCATACGGGAATGTCGAACGTAAACGCGTCCTGCTGCTTGAACCGCTCTGAGCCAGTCTCGGACAACCGTCGCAGGACGGCATTGGCCAGTCCCGCGAAGGGTGCAGCGCGCCGCTCACCCCGGACCTGGCGAACGGCAAGATCAATAACGGCGTGGGCCGGCGCCGCCAGCAGGATGAGTTGTGCGGCGGCGACAATCAGTATGTCGCGCAATGTGCCACTGCGCTTGGGATAGCCACGTTCCAGGTAGGTTCTGACCGTCGCGTCGAGAGAATGAAACCGCCGGACTGTGGCCATGGCGATGCGACGTGCTGCTGCACGATCGCGCGCATCTGAAATGTCTGCACTACGAAACGCAGTCGTTACGGCGTCGTCCGTTGATTGCCCATTGGTCGTCATTCCAATCACAATTTGCAGCGCGACTTCGCGCACGCGAAGGCCCGCAGGCACGTCCAGTGATCGGCCCCCCGCTGCGTTCTTTCGGCGTGGAGCTTTGCGTTGCGCCGATTTCGTCGGCCGTTTCGAAGGCGGCGTGTTGTTGCCTTTGCTTCGGGACACGCGCTAGCCCCAAGGCCCGCGGCGCTTAGTGCCTGTTCCCGAAGTTGGGCCACTTGTCGGGCCTGACGGTGATTGGTTCCAAGGGCCTTGCGAATGCGACGAAGTGGGTGCGCCGGTCGCACCCATGGCGTTCGCAAGTTGCTGGAGCTCCGCAATCCGGTTTTCCGTATTGGGGTGCGTCGAAAACAGGTTATCAAATCCACGCCCCATGAGCGGGTTGATAATGAACATGTGGGCCGTCGCCGGTGCGTTCTCTGCGGCCTCGTTGGGGATGCGTCGCGCGCTGTCCTGGATGCGCTCGAGTGCAGACGCCAGCCAAAGCGGATTGCCGCAGATTTCTGCACCGATGCGGTCTGCCCGATACTCCCGTGTTCGACTGATTGCCATCTGCACCAACATTGCTGCCAACGGTGCCAAAAGCATCGCCGCGAGAGCGCCGATCAAACCCATAACCCCGTTACCGCGATTACCGCCGAAGAGCATGCGGAATTGCAGCATGTTTGCGAGGAGCGAAATTGCGCCGCCGATTGTTGCGGCGACAGTCATGATCAGCGTGTCTCGATTTTTGATGTGGGCCAATTCATGAGCCATCACACCTGCAATTTCTTCGCGGCTTAGGCGTTGGAGAAGGCCAGTCGACGCGGCAACGGCGGAGTTTTGCGGATTGCGACCTGTGGCAAACGCGTTCGGCTGTTCGCTCTCGATGATGTAAACAGCCGGCATCGGAAGGTCGGCCCGCCGGGCGAGGTCTGCGACCATGCGATAGAGTTCGGGTGCGGCATGTTCATCGACGGGTTTCGCATTATGCATGCGCAACACCATCTTATCCGAGTTCCAGTACGCGAACACATTCATGCCGCCGGCGATGACCAAGGCGATAATCATGCCGAGTTCACCGCCCATAAACCCGCCAATGACGACGAGAATCCCGCTCAATGCGGCCAAGAGCATGCCAGTTTTGATTGTGTTGAAAGACATTTTGTCAGCTAAATCCCGCGTTCGGATGGAGTTCGCGGCTGCTGTTGGGTCT
>JBCDAH010000081.1:0-21798 GCA_039186015.1 Pseudomonadota bacterium | reverse complement strand
GTCGAATCTCAAGCGTGCGCTGGACCGCGGTGGTGCTTATGCAGATGAGCTTGGTGCCGTCTCTGCAGTGGCCCGCGACAGTATCGATGTGTCTGCGCTCGAGCCTTTCAAGGATAAGGGCGTTCCCACGGTTTCGACGTTGCTGAGCAACCTGCAGGAACTCAGTTTCACAATAATTCAGGCGGCAGATCAGTCTAAAGACGGCAGCTGGGTTGATAAGCTGGTGTCCGGTGCGAAGTCGATTGTCCAGGTGCGCCGGACCGGTACCACAGCCGATGTTGATCCGAGCTCGACGGAAGGCATCGTGGCCCGCGTCGAGCAAGAGCTGCGCTCCGGCCGCGTTGCCGCTGCTCTGAAAACTGCGCAGGCACTCCCGGGTCCGGCAAAGGCGGTCGCGAAAGACTGGCTCACGCAGCTTGAGGCACGCGGAGCCGTCGACGCTGCGATTGCAAAGATTGAAACCACATTGCAAGACGCGCTTACATCGCAACCGGCGCCGGCGAAGAAAGGCTAGATTCTATGGTACGCGTCGTCGTCTTTCTTTTGTTTGTTGCAGCACTGGCAACCGGTCTGTCGTGGTTGGCAGACCGGCCGGGCTCGTTGCTTATCAATTGGCAAGGCTACGAAATCCGGACCAGCGTGTTCCGTGCGGTTGTGATGCTCGCTATTCTGGTCGGCGCCGCGATTATGCTGTGGTCCATCATGCGCGGGATTTGGACGTTACCGGCAGGGCTAGGTAACTTTTTCAATCGCCGCCGCGAGCGTCGTGGTCTTGAAGCGCTTTCGAGCGGCCTGCTGGCGATCGGTTCCGGCGACAAGTCATTGGCGACGCGCTACGCCGTTCAGGCACGCAAGTCTCTTCCGAATGAACCGCTCACACACATTCTTCGGGCGCAAGCCGCGCAAATGGCCGGCGACCGGCAAACAGCGCGACGTATTTTTGAAGCGATGCTTGGCGAGCCGGAAACGGAACCGTTCGGTTTACGAGGATTGTTTCTAGAAGCCGAGCGCGAGGGAGAGACGGAAGCGGCGCGTCAGTTTGCGGAGCGCGCGATTGAGATCAATCCGCGGCTATCCTGGCCGGTTGCTGCGCTGTTTGATATCGACTGCAAGGCAGGAAACTGGGCTGAAGCTCTCAAGGCCTTGGCGATTGCCCGTAAGCATGGGCACCTGGATAAGTCCGTAGCCGATCGCCGGCGTGCCGTCTTGCTGACCGCTCAGGCCCAAGCTCTCGAAGATACCGATCCTGAGCGTGCATTGAAGCTCGCAGAGGAAGCGCACAAGCTGGCCAATGATCTTGTGCCGGCGACCGCGATTGCGGGTCGGATTGCTGCGGCACGAGGAAACGTCCAGAAGGCGACAAAGATTCTGGAGCGCGGTTGGAGAAAGCAGGCCCATCCGGATATTGCAACCGCATTCGCGCACGCGCGTATCGGCGATAGCCCACGGGACCGGCTCGAGCGTGTGAAAAAGCTTGCAGCCCTCAGCCCACACTCGATCGAGAGCCCGATTGCGGTCGCAGCGGCAGCCATTGAAGCACGCGAGTTCGAGACGGCGCGCGCTGTGTTGGCGCCGCTGACCGACGGCCGGCTGACGCGCCGTGTGTGTACGCTTATGGCCCGTATCGAAGGCGAAGATGGCGACAACGTCGGTGCTGTACGTGAGTGGCTTGCGCGGGCAGTCAACGCGCCGCGAGACCCGGCTTGGACTGCCGACGGTCTGGTCGCAGACGAGTGGGCGCCGGTCTCTCCGGTGACCGGCACGCTTGATGCGTTTCAGTGGCGGGTTCCGGTTGAGGCGGCAGCGGGGCGCGACGGCGCCATTGCGGCCGATAACATCGAAGAGTTCGTCAAATTGGGTGTGCGTGCGGACGCTGTAACACCAGCATCTGTCGCCGGGAGCGCAGCTGACAAGAATCCGGGTGACGTGCCCGCCGCCGGCGCCGCTGCCGCACCTGCCCCTGTCCGATCAACAGCTGCGGTTGATGCCGATGTCATCGAGCCAACGCAACCGGCCGGTTCATCTCCATCAAAACGTAACGTGACGGCACCGTCCGCGACATCGTCAAATCTGGACAATCAACCTGGTCAACCGACGGCAACGGCTTCTGCGATCGCAACCGCGCGTACGTCATCTGAGCCGAACGCGACGCAAGACCAGCCGACAGAGACCAAAGCTACACCCGACGCTGCGTCTGCGAACCGGAAGAGCGAAGCGGGCAAGCGACCGGAAGTGGTTCGGGTCTGAGTCTTTGCAGATTTAGCACGTTCAATTGCGCCGTCAGTCGTTTGACTATGGATCGCATTTGTCGCTCAAGCATTTGCGGCGCTTAAAGCACGCACACCTAAAGTACTGACACTTTTCTCCGCTCTTTCAACTGCAGGCTGTTTATTCACTCAGCTGAAGATAAATTCGCGGTGACATATACTTAGCGGGCTGAACGTTTATGATCGTCCGTAATGTTATGGTTCGCGTTGTAGTCTCATCATTGTACGCGGCGCACGCGGCGTTTCATTTGATTGAAACAGATAAAGAACATCTACAGATATCGTGAGTCTAATATGCGCTCTACGAGAACATAAAGCTCGTAAGCTATTGCAACTTATGCGTAATCCACAGGCGACCGATACAACTTATCATCCATATGAATTCATCTAGATAAGTGGATGATGTATCCGTTGGTCAGCAGCTGGATCATCCAAGCGGCTGGCTGTCGGTTGGAGTCTTGAGGACATGGCTATGCATGGCTGGTTGGTTGCTCTCTTAATCGCATTCGTTTTCTCAATATCCCCACCTACCGCTTCAGCGGCGGGTATTGTTAGCGAAGGTGCAAAACGCATTAACATTGCAGGCCGCCAGCGCATGTTATCTCAGCGGATGGCGAAATCGCTGTGCTTTGTCGGTTTGGGTATCGATGTCGACACGGAGAAAGCACAGCTTCAGAAAGCTGTGTCCGATTTTGATGTTGCCTTGCGCGCACTTATCTCAGGCTCAGAGAGCCTCGCGTTGAGTCCGGAACGTGATGTCTCGGCACTCTCGGCACTGGACGTCGTCCGAGGGACATGGGCTGAGTATCAGCAGCACATCACTGGCGCGTTGCAATCCAAGGCGAAGATCGAACTCTTGAAGTCGCCGGCACGCGATGTGTTCGGGCTGAGTAACGTTCTTCTTGAGCGTATGCATCATGCTGTGAATGCAATTGAGGCTAAGTATGCTGACCCCGGCACGATGGACTGGCGTGTTGCTGCAGCGATTAACGTTTCGGGCCGGCAGCGCATGCTGTCTCAGCGCATTGCCAAGGAGTTCTGCCTGATCAACGCCGGTTATGCGTCCAGAGACCATCAGATCCGGCTGCAGGGCTCAATCGCGTTGTTCGAAGGGTCACAAGACAGCCTGAAGGCCGAACTCCCGAAACTGAAAGTTACGCCGTCGGCGGCTCGTGTCATTGGCGATGACTGGCGTCGGATTGATCAGATATGGTCGGAGTTCAAGCCGCTGTTGCTCAAGGCCGCTTCAGGTGAGACGGCGTCTCAGCAAGATCTCGTTCGAGCCGCAACGATGAGCCGGCAATTGCTCAACCACTTGCACAAGGTCGTCACACACTTGGAGGCCGGTGCATCTTAGAGTTTCCGTCTTGATCAAGTGGGCACGGGCGCCCATTTGCGGTCGTTGCGCAAGAGTGCGTTTGCGAGGACGACGCGTTTTCGCACGCGTGCGGTGATTGCGACTTTGGCCGGCTTACCGTGGTTGACGAGGGCGTCATAGACACGCTCTACGCCACTTCCGCTACAGGCGAACTCATATCGCCGGCCCACACCCCCGGCCCACACCCCATGTCTACTCAACTTGACGGGTCACTCGTGAAATCGCGCCGTTGACTGGCCGGCCTGAATGACCAAAGCAACGAGTGGGGATGGTTCCAGCTCAACCTGAAACGCTATAAGTTGAGTCCAACCGCATGGCGATCAGCTCAGGCCGCTGGCGAGCATCGGTTTTCCGCCATCGGCTATCCCATGGGCCGGCTCGAGTTTGGGCCGGCGCGCGCCTCGGCTGTAGCGAAGATAGTCTGATGTGAACTCTTGATCGGCTCCGGCTGTGCCGATGTGAAGACGGATCGCAGGACACTGTGTTTTCGGCCGGTCTTGATTGACGCATACAGCTCGGCTAAGTGTTGCCATCGCGTGCGATGGCTGCGGGTCAGATGACCTGCCTGTCTGCCGCAAACTGTGGGTAGCACGAGCATGTCTCGCACGGCTTCCGGGCCTTGCTTGAGCTCAAGACCGCCGCATTAGCTCAGTTGGTAGAGCACCTCATTCGTAATGAGGGGGTCGCTGGTTCGAATCCGGCATGCGGCACCAGCAAAATCAAGTGCTTAGCCGGAAAATCTTGCACCTAAGATGGATCGCTAAGACGGGCGAGTTCGTCTTGATCGTTGTTCCTGTGGTGGCTTTGTTGCGTGCGACGTATTCGGGGTTGGTGTTCGTGTCATAGGGTTAGTTGCGATGAGCCAAAATGATTATGGTGCTGTCCGACGTCGCGAAGCGACGTCTGCACCAGCTGGCGGGCGCGGTGGATGAAACTGCAGGATCACCACCAAAAACTATTCGCGCAGCAGAGCGGAGTTCGTCGACCTAATCTACCCCATGGACCTTGAATCAATGCGCACATACGCCAAGCCGACGAGGCCACATCGGGTGACACGCGGTGCGCAGATTTGGTAGCGCCCGTTGCCAAGTCTGCTGGACGCCCGCCCGCGAAGCCATCAATCGAAGCGCCTTCAGGGGTCCTGCACTTATACCGCATTCTCCTCTCGTGCATTCGCGCAATGGCCAATTGAGCGAAGCATGCAGGACAAACCGGAAACGACGAGCCTCCGATTTCTCCTGGTCTTGAGATGCGGCGTACGGTCAGCGCCTAACCTGTCAACAGCAGACCTTTGATTTGATCGAGTGTTGCGCTGGCACGAGCATACAATGCATCATCATCCGCGTTACTGATCGGATGATCGATGACGACGAACGGATAGTCAGGGTAACCCAACACGCGCGCCATAAGCTCAGCTGCAGTGACAAACTGCGTCGTCATTACTGCGGCTGCTGGGACGCCTTGGCGTTCAGCTGCGATTGAATCATGCAAACTGCACGATGAACAGCTGCCTCAATCACCGACACCAGTGACAACCGCATCCCAACGCTTCATTTGGCTCAACACCTCGGGGCCGGCTGGTGCGCTGTAGTTCGCTTTCGGACACCAGACCACATCCTTGACGCCAAGCTCGGACCGGAGCAGGCGGTCGAGATGCCGGAAGTAACCTTTGGTTCCTTCCTTCTCGTTGGTCACGATCCCGATGGTCTTTCCATCCAAAGACGAAAGACGCGGCGCAAGCCGTGTCTCGCCGGCAGACTTCTCATTGGTTGGATCAAGTACGTCGAATGTCACGGCATGCACCCCTTTCTAATGGAGCGGTGACGGTTGCTCTGGCTTCGGTGGTTCGCAGTCTATGCATGCGCCGACGGGCAAAGTGACCGCGCGCGTCTTGCTACCCATCCAGGGCGCGACCACGGCGCCAAACCCCCCGGCGGGCCCGCCTGCCGCGATGACAAGGAGATCGTCGGGTGAGCCAAGCGCCTTGAATTCGCGCTCTGCCCTGTCGCGGACTACCGCTGTCTTTCCGACCTGTGCCCACTCTCCGCGCCGGACTCGGGCCCGTTCGTAGACGAACTCGGCGATGTTCTGTTTGTTCCACCCCGCCTTATGAAACTGCTCTCGAAGCTGCTTTGGAATAACGATGGCGTAGTTTCCTCCATAAATGGAATAGTGCAGCTGATTGGCGCGCATTTCGGCAGCGAAGGTTTCGAGGATTTCGCGTGGGTCGCTTGTCCATTCATTCATGATTTGCCGTGGTGCCATTGCTGCGAATACCGTGACCGCCGAAAGGCCGTTCGGAACGCCGCGAATGGTCGAAAGAGGTTCCCACGAACTGTCCTCTTCGTCCTCGGCGACGCAGTAGCTGAATTTGCCCGGATGACCGAGCGTGGACCGGTCAATGCTCCCAGGTCGCACGTCCATTAGGTTGATCAGGCCAAGCCGAATACTTCTGCCGATAACCGCAGTGGCGCGATCGCTGTTGCCGAGCGCGTTGAAGGTACCGCTTGCGCCGATCTCAAGACGAATGGGACCGTTCAAGACCAGCATCACTGCGCAGCCACCCGTGCTCGACGAGATGCCGTGCAGCAGGAATTCCTCGCGCAACATCGCCTGCCAGGCTGTGACGACAACGGGGAAGTGCATGGGCAGGCAGCCCGCCATGACTGCGTTGATTGCAAGCTTCTCGGCAGTGATCGCAAGTTCGCGGACCGGTTCGATCCCGACGAGTTCGTCCGGCTCCATCGCGGCCCATTCGAGGCACGCACGGACGTAGGCCTCGGTCGGTGGGACGATCGGCAAACCGTCCGTCCATCCCTTGCTGTGATAGAGCTCCTGGACGGCGCTAATGTCCTCGGCCCGATAGGTTTGCGACGAAAGGGATCGCAGCTCTGTCATCAAGGCTCTCCAAACGGCTTAGATAATTCCATCGCGCTTTAAGGCTTCCAGCTCGTCTTCCCCGAACCCGAATTCCTCGCCGAGTATTATCTGCGTGTGTTCGCCAATCTCGGCGGCCGGGGTCTCATAATCCGTCGGTGCGCCGCTGAATTGCAGCGGAAAACGTGGGGCGAGCGGCCCATTGACGCCCGGCAGCTTTGGGTGCTCCAAGGGCTGAAGGAGGCCGCGCGCCGCGAGATGAGGCCAATCCGAAAGACGGCGAGCGTCGCGGATTGCGGCGCACGGAATGTCGCGCGCCGACAGCCGTTCGAGCGCAACCTCGGTCGTCAACGGGCGTGTCCAGTTGCTGACAAGCTGATCGATCTTCGTATTGTTCTGAATGCGCCAGGCTGGATCGCTGATGGTCGGCGACGATTTCAGATCTGCACGCCCTATGACCTCAAGCAGTGCTTCCCAATCCCGATGCGTTGCGGCTCCGAGCACCAGGCCGCCGTCCAGCGTCGGATAGGAGTTAAATGGTGAGAACCGCATAATGCGATTGCCCTGCCGGATGTCCAGGCCGAGGTCGTCATAGCAGTCGAGCGGCTCGTCGAGCATCAGGGACAGAAGGCAGTCGACCATCGAGACATCGATGAACTGTCCCCGACCCGTGCGCCCGCGTTGAAGGAGAGCCGCAAGTATGCCGGAGACTGCCAGACTTCCAGCAATACCATCGGTTAGAGACGATCCCGTTTTGCAGGGTGGTCCGTCAGGTTCTCCCGTAATGCTCATCATGCCAGCGGCGGCCTGGACCATCAGATCGTAGGCTTTGGCCCCGCTTTCCGGCCCGGAATGCCCGTATCCCGTGATCGCGCAATGCACGAGGCTTGGGAATGTCTTCTCAATGGTCAAGCGATCAAGGCCCAGTTTCTTGCCGACGCCGACCCTGAAATTCTCGACCAGCACATCCGCTGTACCGAGCAGCTGATAGAGGATTTCGTGTCCACGATCGGACCTAAGGTTGAGCGTGAGCGACCGTTTCCCTCTAGCGCGCTTGAGATAGGCAATTCCCATGTCGGCATCCGTGCGCCGTGACATCGAGACGCCTTCGGGCCCGAAAAACGGTGGCGCGGATGCGGCCGGGTCGCCCACCACCGGACTGTCCACTCTGATCACTTCGGCGCCAAGACCGGCAAGAAAGAGGGTGGCCTGTGGACCGGACAGATAGCGCGTCAGGTCAACAACCCTTACACCCGAAAGCGGCTTGTCGTGTCCATGTTCCATCAGGAGAGATTGCCTCGCGACTGACCCTTGCATTCATCCCCGAGCACCGCTCTATGTCAATTGCAAATGGATAACGATGATTGATGCGGATTTGTAATAGGCATGCACGAAGCACCCAATCTGAACGTAAAGCACCTGCGTGCGATCGTGGCGCTGGCCCGGTTCGGCAGCTTCGTTGCGGCCGCCAATTTCCTAGGACTGTCCCAGCCAGGTCTCAGCCGGATCATCCAGCAGGCGGAAGAACTCCTCGAAGTCAGGCTGTTTCTTCGCGGCACCCGTTTAGTCTCACTATCCGAGGCAGGCCGGGAGTTTGTCTTGGTCGCTGAGAAAATGTTGGTCGATCTCGAGCAGCAGACGCAGCGCATTCGCGCGCTCGATGGTGAAATGCGCGGACAACTCGTGATCGCCTCGTTGATGTCCATCGCCCATCAGGTCTTGCCGGCAGCCCTGGTGCAGTTTCGGAAGCGGCATCCGAAAATGCTGATCCGCGTGCGGGAGGGCTTCGGGCCTCAAGTAACAGAAGACGTCCATAGCGGCATTGTCGACATCGGCATTGGGAATGCGTCAAGCGGCAACCAGGACATCCTGGTCGACCACGTGGTCGATGAGCGGTTCTACGCGGCCCTTCCAGCGGGACACCGCCTCTGGCGGCGCACGAGCGTTCAACTTGCCGATCTTGCGGGCGAACAACTCGTGTCGATGCCGATCGAATCCGGGCTGCGGCGGATCATCGACCTGGCCGCCAGCACAACCGGGGTCACACTCGATCACAGCCTCATCACAAATCAGTTTGGCACCCTGTTCCAGTTCGTTGCGAGCGGACTTGGCGTCGGCATCGTGCCAGCAACCGTCCTGCCGCCGGACCACGACACCTCAATTGCCGTTGTACCGATCCGGCCAGTTCTCAACAGAGGTATTGGTCTCCTATGGCGCCGCGACCGCCCTCTTTCCGAGCCGGCCCGGCTTCTTGCAACGTTGTTCGCACCGATCCTGAAAGACGTGGCCCAATCCAAGAGGACGTAGGCGCGGCCAGACCCGTAGCAGCTTGCACGACAAGCCGGTGTTGCGTAACGTTCCGGGATTGCTGAGCTTGCACCAACTCCGGGGAACAAGATGCCCGAGACAATCAAGGTTTTCTGGCAGCCACATTGAACGAGCTGTCTGAGGGTCAAGGAATTCCTCTCGGTCCGTGAGATCGAGTTCGAGTCAATAAACGTTATTGAAAACGAAGATGGCCTCGAGCAGCTTCGCGCGCTTGGTGCTCGATCGGTTCCGGTCGTATCCCGCGGCGACAAGTTCGTTTTCGCTCAGGTGCTCGGGGAAGTCGTCGAGTTTCTTGGGCTGGATGACAACACCGGCCCGGAGCTCTCGCCGAAGCAGTTGATCGAGCGGTACGATCGTATTTTGGAGACGGCGATCCGTCTGACGCGGCAGATGCCGGACGATCAGCTTGAAAACATGCTCCCGGGCCGCCCGCGGTCATGGCGGGTCCTACTCCATCACGTCTTCCAGATTCCCATTGCCTATCTCGACATGGAGGCAATCGGAGAGACGCTGACGTACGAAAACCTCGTTGCTCCGCCGCCTGAAGACCTGCAGTCGAGCGAGAACATTGCGAAGTTCGGCGAGGCGACCCGCGCGCGGTTTCACGCGTGGGCAGAGACGTCGGGCAAACTAGACTTCAACGCCAAGGTTCCCACCTACTTCGGCGATATGCGGCGTCACGACATGCTCGAACGGACGGTTTGGCATTCGACCCAGCACGTGCGCCAAGTCGCATCTCTACTCGAGCAAGCCGGAATCGAGCCCGATCGTCCGCTGACAAAGGCGGATATCGAAGGATTACCGCTGACCGATACCGTGTGGGGTTGAGCGCGTCCGTCGTCTTGCTGTGGAGTTTGGCAGCCCGACGCCGTCCCGTTTTGGAGCCGCGCCCCCGACAAGCGCGCTGCGGCAGGCTAAGAGGTTTGTTTCTACACGGTCGTAGGCAGTATGCTTGGGGTATGTCCACTGATCTCACCAGTTCGAAACTGAAAAACGCAAAGAGCGTGCTGGCGCAGTTGCCGTCGGTCGACCGAGTCTTGAATGCGCCCGCTTCGCGCGAGCTGTTGGCAGAACATGGCCGGCCGGAAGTCACGCGGGTCGTGCGCCACATCTTGGCGGAACTGCGAGACGAACTCCGCGCAGTTAAAGAAATGGCGACGCCTCGTGTTGCCGTGACGGTCGATAAAGTCCTAGCGCGTGTAAGCGAGCAGTTGACCCGAGAGGCGGCCGGATCGCTTGTCGAGGTGTTCAATCTCACCGGCACTGTCCTTCACACAAACCTGGGCAGGGCCGCACTTCCAGCCGAGGCGATCGTGGCGATCGCAGCCGTCGCGCGCGGCCCAAGTAACCTCGAGTTTGACCTCGAAAGCGGTAACCGTGGGGATCGCGATACGCACGTCGAGGACCGCATCTGCGCGATCACCGGCGCCGAAGCTGCAACCGTCGTCAATAACAACGCTGCCGCGGTCATGCTCGTCCTCAATACGCTGGCGCTCGGCAAGGAGGTGCCGGTCTCTCGCGGTGAGTTGGTCGAAATCGGCGGGTCATTCAGAATACCCGACATTATGTCGCGATCCGGCTGCAAACTTGTCGAGGTGGGTACGACGAACCGAACGCACTTGAAGGATTTCGCGCACGCGATCGGCCAAGACACGGCGCTGATCATGAAAGTGCACACTTCAAACTATGTCATCGAAGGCTTCACGAAGGCCGTGTCTGAGGCAGACCTCGCCGAACTATGTCGCCGCCACTGCATCCCGTTCGTCAATGACCTTGGTAGCGGCACTCTTGTCGATCTGGAACGCTATGGCCTGCCGCATGAGCCGACGCCGATGGACGCGCTCCGGTCCGGCGCCGATCTGGTCACATTTTCCGGCGACAAGATGCTTGGTGGTCCGCAAGCCGGCGTGATCGTTGGTCAGGCAGATCTTATCGGCGCGATAAAGTCGAACCCCATGAAGCGCGCCATGCGCTGCGATAAAATGACATTGGCAGCGCTGTCATCAGTGCTGCAACTCTACGCCAATCCGGACACGCTGCAGGAACGGTTGCCGACGCTACACGCCCTGACGCGCCCCGAAAGCGAGATCCGAGCGGCTGCTGAGCGGGTGAGGTCAAGTGTCGATGCTGCCCTGCGACTTGCCGGTGACGTCGCGGTCTGCTCATGCGACAGCCAAATCGGCTCCGGCGCGCTACCGACCCGGACGATCGAAAGTGCCGGGCTTCGGATTTCGCCTCGGGCTGCAATCTCTGAGACTGCCATACTGGATGCGTTTCGCGCTTTGCCCCGGCCCGTAATTGGACGGATCAAGGACGGCGCCGTTGTGCTCGACCTCAGATGCCTGATGGACGAACAAGCCTTCGTCGACCAACTCGCAGCCCTTAAAGTCGAAGCATGATCATCGCCACAGCAGGCCATGTTGACCACGGTAAGACCAGTCTCGTCCGCGCGTTGACCGGCGTCGATACCGACCGGCTGCCGGAGGAAAAGAAGCGGAAACTCACGATCGATCTCGGCTTTGCTTATCTGCCAATCGACGACGAGCTAACGATCGGGTTCGTAGATGTGCCCGGGCACGAACGGTTCATTCGCAATGCGCTCTGCGGACTGGCCGGCACGGACTTTGTGCTTTTTGTCGTGGCCGCCGACGACGGGCCGATGCCGCAGACTCGCGAACATCTGGCGATCGCCAGCCTGATGGGGATTTCAAAGGGGGCGATCGCGCTTACGAAGATCGACCGGGTCGAGGCGGACTGGCTAGAGTTTGTTCGAGACGAGGTGGCCGATCTGTTTTCGAGGACCGCATTGCGGGATGCACCGGTGTTTCCGGTGTCTGCCGAGACCGGGGAGGGCATTGAGGTGCTCGGCGCTCACCTAAGTGAGGCCGCCAGAACAACTGAACTCCGACCAAGCAATGGCCGGTTCCGGCTCGCCATCGACCGCGCGTTCAACGTCGTCGGAACCGGCCTTGTCGTCACTGGCACGGTGTTCTCAGGGCATGTCAGCGTCGGTGACACGGTTCAGCTCTCAGGCCGTGACATGCGTATGCGCATCCGTGGACTTCACGCGCAGAATGCCGAGGCCGCAACGGCCCGTGCCGGCCAACGGTGTGCGCTCAACCTGAGTGGGACCGAGCTGCGCAAATCGGAAGTCTCGCGCGGACGATGGGTCGTCGGAGAGGACGTCGCAGCCCCCGTGCGCAAGTTCGATACGCGCATCCAAGTTGTGCCGGATCTCGCGCGGCCCCTCGCTCACTGGACACCGGTTCATGTCTATCTTGGCGCCGCGGTAACGACTGGGCGGATCGCGCTGTTGGAGGATACGAAGACCGAGCCCGGCAGGTCGGCCCTCGCGCAAATCACCGTTGATGAGCCCATCGGCGCAGTTTTCGGTGACCGCCTGATCCTTCGCGATCAATCGGCACAATTCACGATCGGCGGCGGACGAGTTCTGGATATCCACCCGCCACGGCGTGGGCGATCCAGACCCGAGCGTATCGCCATTTTGAAGGCATCCGAGTACCGCGACGCGACCGAAGCGTTTTCGGCGCTGATTGGCGCCTCCGACGCCGGTGTCAGAATCGACACGTTCGCTGAGAACCGCAATCTCACCGAGGCGGAGCGGGCAGAGGTCGAGCGCCGTTCCGAGTTCCGCGTCGTCAACGATGACGCCGGACGTATCGCGTTCTCCAAGCAGGTCTGGGATGGATTTCGTTCGCAGGTGTTCGATCAACTCGACCCGAGGCGTTCTCGACACGCTGGCGGGCCCGCAGTGTCCGAGCGCAATTCGGGCAGTAAGATCGAGCTTGTCGGCCGTAACGGCAGGCCGCTTTCACGGAAACGCACGTCGATCATCGTCGACATGTTCGTGGCGGAGGGCGCGCTTGTACGGGATGCCGACGGTATACGCCTCGCGGGCCAGAAACCGAAACTGGATGGCAAGGATGCCGCCATCTGGGAGCAGGTTTCAGAGGTCTTTGAGAACAGTGGATTGCGGCCACTGACGCCCCGCGAGATCTCAGCTCAATTGGAAATGGAGCACATTTCGATGGAGCGCTTCCTGGCACGTGCTGCGCGGCAGGGCCTCGTTGCACAAATCTCGAAGAACCGATTTTTAACACTTGGAGCGCTGCGCGCATTAGCAGGCTTGGCCGAAGACGTGGCAGCCAATGCGCCTGAGGGGCTTTTATCAGTTATCGCGTTTCGCGACCAAACCGGCGTTGGCCGTAACATGGCGATCGAGATTCTCGAGCATTTCGACAGGCGCAAGTTCACACAGCGCGTTGGTGACGGGCGCGAAATCTGCCAACCGGCTGACAAGGCCTTTCCGTCGTCTTAAGGTTGGTGTGACGGGGACGATAGCCAAGGAAGAGAATCGCACCCTGGTGGGGCGCCCGGTCTTCAAAACCGGTGGGGGGCGTGAGACGTCCCTGGTGGGTTCGACTCCCACTCTTTTCCGCCAACCGATTTTGTCGCCCGGTGCTCTGCTGCCCTTCGCTCTGGCGCCGCCAACGACCGCGAGTTCACGGTGCTCGCCTCAGCAGGTCGTTCAAATGCGATCACGCAGAACTTTATTTGCCTCGAGGCCGCTGCCGTGCGACTGTATTTTGTCTATGGTTGAGGTTGGGAGCCCACATGGCTGAAAAGCTCGGTATCGGCGCGACGTTCCCCGCGATGACCATTAACCTGGTCGACGGTGGTACGCTCGATCTGCCCGACGGTCTCACGACTGGTTACAAGTTGATCCTTTTCTACAGAGGTCATTGGTGACCGTATTGCCGCCGGCAGTTGGTCGGCTTAGCAGAAAAATCATCAGAACTGTCCACTCTCGGCGTCTCTGTCGTCGCAGCAAGCGTTGATGCAATCGACAAAGCGAAGGAAGTGGCTGACGAGGTCTCTTTCCCAGTTGGTTATGGCGTTACCCGTGACATCGCAGACAAGCTTGGCTCGTGGTGGGAAGATCGTCGCCAGATCATCCAGCCAAGTGAGTTCCTGCTCGGCGATGACAACAAAGTCCTCGCATCGAGCTATTCCGATGGCCCAATTGCGCGGATGCTGGTTGACGATGTCATCGGCGTCGTATCGCTCTATGAGCGACGCAAGCGTGAAGCAGCCGGCGGGTAGACGACCCCGTCCAATTCCACGCCTCACGATTCTGCCTCATCTGCCCCAAACGTTATTGAGCGGCCGGTGAGGCTGAACGCCAACCTCCCTGTCCTCAAGGACATTGTGCTGATCGGTGGCGGCCACGCCCACGTCACCGTGCTGAAGCGTTTCGGCATGAAGCCCGTGCCGGGGGTGCGGCTGACGTTGATCAGTCCGGATGCACACACGCCCTATTCCGGCATGCTGCCGGGCCTGATCGCCGGTCATTATACCTATGACGAAGCGCACATCGATCTCGTGCGTCTCTGCCGTTTTGCCGGCGCGATCTTCATTTCCGGAACAGTTGAAGGCGTTGACACGGACGAAAAGTCCATTAGGTGCACCGGACGCCCACCGATCCCATACGACGTGTTGTCGATCAATGCGGGATCAACGCCCGACCCGAGTGTGATCCCCGGCGCTGCAGGCGTTGTCATTCCGGTCAAGCCGGTTGCCGAGTTTCTGAACACTTGGGCAGCGCTGCAATCTGAAGTCCGCACAACGCCGGATATGCAGATCGGCGTGATTGGCGCCGGAGCCGGCGGCGTCGAACTGGCACTGTCAGCACAGTTCGCGTTAGACGCGATGCTTGCCGAGTGCGGCGAGACAAGACGTCCAAGATTCCAGATCTTGACACGTGGCGCAGATATCCTCGAGACACACAATCCGCATGTGCGCTCGGTTTTTCGCAAGCTCCTTACAGAGCGCGACATCAAGGTTGTCACTCACTTCGCGGTTGATCGTGTTGAACCTAGGCGGGCTGTTGCTGGCGATCGCTCGATCCCGCTTGATCGCGTGCTTTGGGTGACTGGTGCCGAAGCGCCTGACTGGCTCTCCGCTAGCGCGCTAGCAACTGACGAACGCGGCTTTATGACGGTCGATGAAACGCTGCGGTCGGTTTCTCATCCCGATGTCTTCGGAGTTGGTGACTGCGCCAGTATTGTCGGTCATTCGCGGCCCAAATCCGGTGTGTTTGCGGTCCGGCAGGGACCACCTCTCGAGCGCAATCTGCGCAACCTCGTGTACGGTCGAACGCTCCAACACTACAGACCACAAAAAGCGTTTCTGAGTCTTGTGTCGACGGGCGACCAGAATGCCGTCGTCTCGTGGAGTCGCCTGTGTTTGCAAGGGGCTTGGTGCTGGCGGCTGAAGGACAACATCGACCGTTCCTTCATGACGAAGTTTAATGTCTTGCCGGACATGGCGGTGCAAACACACCCGTTTCCGGATATCGCCGTGCCAGACAACGTCAAGGCGGAGTTGTCAGTTGCCGACATGCGCTGTGGTGGCTGCGGAGCCAAGGTCGGCAGTTCCACCTTATCGCGTGTACTTGATGGTCTGGCGATGCCGAACACACTCGGACACGAGGGTATTGAGCCAGGTGCGCGGGACGATGCGGTGATCTTGAACACCTCCGGCGACCAACCGATTGTCCAAAGCATCGACATGTTCCGGTCAATGATCGATGACCCGTGGGTCTTTGGAAAAATCGCCGCAAACCACAGCCTCAATGACGTCTATGCGATGGGCGCACATCCGAAGTGGGCGCTTGCAATTGCAACTGTCCCGTTCGGTCTCGCGACCAAGATGGAGACGACGCTCTCCGACATGATGAGTGGTGCGGTTTCGGTGCTCGATGCAGCCGGTTGCCAACTCGTTGGCGGCCATACGGCCGAAGGTGTCGAACTGGCGATGGGCTTCTCGGTCACCGGTGTTCTTGAAGACAAGGCAGGTCTTCGCAAATCAGGCGCGCGGCCGGGTGAGTATCTCATCCTGACAAAGCCGGTCGGCACTGGTCTCATCTTTGCGGCCGACATGCGTGGCAAAGCAAAGGGTTGCTGGGTCCAGGCCGCGATCGCATCGGCGCTCATCTCGAACCAGAACGCGAGCGCAATCTTGCGCAACTACGGCGCGACATCTTGCACCGATGTCACCGGTTTTGGGCTCGCGGGGCACCTTATCGAGATCCTTGATGCGTCCGGCTGCAGCGCACAACTTGACCTGGATGCTGTGCCGGTACTCGCCGGAACCCCCGAACTGATAGCGGCTGGCATCGCCTCCTCACTGTACGCTGAGAACGCAAAAGTGATAGCTCGCATCGAGCTTGGTACGTGTGCCAACGACGTGCGCATCGCAGTGCTTTTCGACCCGCAAACAGCCGGCGGACTGCTCGCGAGCATCCCAGCAGAAAACGTACTGAATTGTCTCGAGGCTCTAAAGGCAAGAGCATATGTTGATGCCCGAGTCATCGGTCGTCTTGTCAATCCAGGTACCCATGATCCTGTTGTTGAGCTTCAGCCTATCGTGTCGCCCCCGGTGCCAGTTGCCAAGCGCACCTTCGCATAGACGTAAAGAGTTTCGGTGCTCAGACTGAGTTGTTCGGCGCTGAACCAGTTGCCGACAAGCGGATAAATGGCGCCTCGACGCCGTGCCAGTTGTCAGATCTCAGAAGCGGACACTGCTCACTATTTTTACGCGCTCACGCAGCCAACGATTGGCAGGGTCTTCATGGTGTCGCCGGTGCCAGTAGAGGCACCAGTCGAATTTATCCGCTGCGAATGGCAGGGTCCGGATAATGAGTGATCGGGCAGGAACGGCGGTCGCAAAGGCGCCTGGCATGACGGCAACATAGTCGGTTGCCTCGAGAGCATGGGGTACGAGCAGCCAGTGAGGCACGTTGAGGGCCACGTTCCGCTTGACGTTCTCCTTGGAGAGAACGTCGTCGGCGAAACGAATGTCCGTCGGAGCCATCGATACCTTGAGGTGTCGCGTCGCTAGAAAGCGCTTAAGCGTCAGCCTACCCTTGGCCAAGGGATGCATCTTGTGCATTACCGCAACCATGCGGTCCTTGAAGAGAACTTCTCGATTGATCGTTCCTGTATGCTCCAGCCCCATGCTGACGGCGACGTCAATCTCGTCCCGTTCGAGGGCATCAATTGTCTGAGTGGGTGACAAATGCTTCACGTCGAGACTGACTGCCGGAGCTTTGCTCGCAAGGTCTGACATCAGCTTGGGCAGAAACAGGTAACTGAGAAGGTCGGACAACCGGATCGAAAAGCGACGATCGGATTTGGCCGCGTCGAAGTGTCGGTGACTTGTCAAAACACGTTCGATTTGGTCGATCGCTTGTCTTACAGGCTCAATCAATGCCTCGGCGCGGGGTGTCGGCTGCATGCCGGCCGCGGTGCGAACGAGAAGCTCATCCTTGAATACCACACGGAGTCTTGACAGCGCGCTACTCATGGCAGGCTGCGACAAGCCGACGGCGCGTGCTGCCCGCGTCACATGTCGCTCGTGCAGTAACGCGTCGAGCACGACGAGCAAATTCAGATCGACTCCACGAAGGTTGGTCAAACGGGTTCCTCTCTCGTGTTCGACGACTATTCAAACTATATCAACTATTGATGAATTGAATGAAGCCATTAAAACTATCGATTAGCTGAATTATTGTCTCTTTGCCAGACTTGAGCGGTGGACTTGAGCGGTGGACTTGAGTGGAGCTGGCACATGGAACGCACAGAGATCTTGAAGCGCGAGGTGAAGGCGCTGGTGTTCGACCAATACGGCACCATAGTCGACATGCAGAAGGGCCTGACTGAGATCGCCACACCTTTCCTTGAAGAGAAGGGCTGGACGGGCAATCCAAATCAGTTTGTGACGTGGTGGCGCCGCACGCACTTCGAGAACTCGATGATCGACGCACTTTGCGATCGGGGTCACACGCCCTACCGCCAGATCGGGCATCGCGCGGTGTCCTACGTCATGGATCGATGCGGCTTCAGTTACACGCAGGACGAGGTGCAGTGGCTCGTATCCGAGATTGAGAAGCTCAAGCCATTTCCGGATGTCATCGACACGCTCGAGCAGCTGCGTGGCGCTGGTTACCAGCTCGCCATTCTCTCCAACGGCGATCCAGACATGCTGAGGGCGGCGGGCCCGCACATCGGTTTCTCGTTCGACCAGGTCATCTCTGTCACGGAGGCCGGATACTTCAAGCCACACTGGAAGACTTATGCCAAGGCTGAGGAGCTGATTGGCCTGGACCGTACCAGCTGCCTATTTGTTGCCAACCATGCATTCGACTGCGTTGGCGCAAAGTCTTACGGCATGCGCACGGCCTTCATTGATCGGCGCAAGCGTCCTTTCGGCGAAACGCCACATCAGGCGGACCTGATTACGGCGAACTTCGCCGAATTGGCGCAGGCACTCTGCTGAGGTTTTCATGCGACCGCTCGATGGAATACGCGTGCTCGATCTAACCCGCGTTGTGTCAGGCCCATTTTGCACGATGCAACTGGGCGACCTCGGCGCGGATGTCATCAAGGTCGAGCGGCCAGGCGAAGGCGACGATACGCGTGCCTTTGCGCCTCCCTTCCAAGGCGATCAGGCTGCCTACTTTCTCTCCGTCAATCGAAACAAGAAAAGCGTCACGCTCGACCTCAAATCTGATGACGGCAAAGCACTGCTCTGGAAGTTAATCGAGAAAACTGATGTGTTGGTTGAGAACTTCCGTTCCGGAACGATGGACAGATTGGGGTTTGGATTCGCAACTGTGCACGAGAGGTGTCCGAGTCTGATCTATGCGTCGATCTCGGGCTTTGGCGATAGTGGGCCCGAACGCACTCGCCCCGGATATGATGTCATCGTACAGGGTGAAGCGGGGATCATGGACCTAACCGGGCCAGTTGACGGCGCGCCGCACAAGATCGGAACGTCGGTGGCTGACCTTGCCTCCGGACTGACGCTGACCCAAGGTATCTTGGCGGCGCTTCTTGTTCGAGAAAGAACCAACCGCGGGCAGTACGTTCACGTCTCGATGTACGAAGCTGTTGCATCGTTGCTAACGTTCACCGCAAGCATCTATTTCGCGACCGGCCAATCGCCACGCCGGCGCGGTAATGAACATCCGACGATCGTTCCTTACGAGACGTTTGAAGTTTCCGATGGCTGGCTCAATCTCGGTATCGCGAACGACGAACACTGGCAACGGTTCTGCAGTGCCGCGCAACGCGAAGACTTGGCGGATAACAGCTTCTTCGCCAGAGCCGCCGACCGCGTCTGCCATCGAGCCGAACTCGTCCCGCTCATACGTGAGATCATGCTGACTGACACGCGTGACGGTTGGCGCCAGCGACTAGATGCGTTCGGCGTTCCGTGCGGTGCGATCCGTAGCGTTGGCGAAGTCTGTGACAGCGATGTGCTGAAGGCGCGCGAAATGATTGTCGATATGCCGCATGCCACTGCCGGTAATGTGAAGGGGATCAAGAACCCGATTCAAATGAGTTCTACGCCACTCAACGACTACTGCGCGCCGCCAAGGCTGAGCGAACATACTCATGAAGTGCTACGCGATCTGCTCGGCCTTTCGGAGTGTGAAATCGCGCGTCTGCGTAGGTCGGAAACTGTTTGAGGAAAGCATGATGGCCGGCGAACGCGGCCGTGGGCAAGGTATCCAGCCGTGGCAGCGGGAGATATTTGAGGTCTCCCAATCTGGGCAGATCGCCCACGTGAGTTACGTCCCAGATGGGGGCCATAAAGGACCAATCGCGCTCTGCCGCAATTCGCAGAAGATGAAGAAAACGGTTCTGACCACCGAAGAGGAAGGTGTCGGGCTTGCAGCCGGCTTGTGGCTCGGTGGTCAGCGCAGTGTGCTGCCGATGCAGTCAAGTGGAGTTGGCAACTGCGTCAATACCTTTGCGCTCACCGAAGCCTGCCGCATTCCGTTGCTGCTTCTCGTAACCATGCGTGGCGAGTTCGCCGAATACATTCCGTTCCAAATCCCAATGGGCAAGCGGACGCCCGACATCCTGAATGTCATGGGGTTCGAGGTCTATCGCGCACAAACGTCCGATGAGGTTGCTGATATCGTTTCCGGTGCGCTCGACCAGGCATTTCTCTCCAATCGGGCAGTCGCGGTGCTGCTGAGCCTGCGCATGATCGGCCGAAAGAACTGGACCAAGTGAGGCAGCTATTATCGAACGCCGAAAAGCTGTTAGAGATTTGCTCGCGGACCGTGGCGAGTTGATTGTCGTCGCCGGACTTGGTTCACCGTGTTACGACGTACGCGCAGCGGGCGACCACCACGTCGAAGTCTTCAACTGGGGCGCTATGGGATCGGCCGTTATGGTCGGGCTGGGACTCGCATTGGCGCGCCCTGACCAGCCCGTTCTCGTGCTGATTGGGGACGGTGAGATGCTGATGGGAATTGGAAGCCTTGCCTCACTGGTGCAGCATCAGCCAGCCAACCTGTCCATCGTCATACTCGATAACGAAGAATATGCAGAAACTGGCATGCGGGAGACCGCAATCGCATTCGGCGTTGACCTTGCTGCCATTGCCGCCGCCTGTGCCACGCCTTGGACGAAGACACTCACAGGCCAGCGTGACGTACTTCAGTTGAGAAAGGCCATGCACATGCCCGACGGGCTGGAGGTTGCGTCGTAGTAGCGGGCGCTGAGGTAGAGGTCGTTGGTTTCCGGGTCGCGGCGCTCGCCAATGTAGCCTTCGATCCGGCCCGTGGTCGCCCGGCCGTAGTGGCGGATACTCATGAGCTGTGTACCGCGCTGGGTCGTGACCCGCTTCAGCCAGCCGCGTTGATCGTTGTAGTCATAGATCGTCTTCACGCCGTTGGCGTAGGTGATTTGTGTGACCTAGCCGAGGTCGCGAATTCTTCGCATAACTACGGAAATAGAGTTATTCGACAGGAAAATTGCGCTTCAAATGCGCGCTAACGTCATCGAAATTGACGTTCGGTTGGATTCTGAATCCAAAACCATTTAATACGGCTAAGCCTTCTTGGTGTAGGCTAATAAAATACTTCAAGTAATCGCGATCGGATTGCTTGCGGACCTGCGGCAGGAGCTGGGCCGCTGATAAAAATGCTTCTTCCGCAGATCTGGATCGCCCAAGGAGGTGAAGGCAACGACCCTTAAGTATGTAGAAATCAATTCCGGGTTTAGGATAATAAGTCTCAGCTTTTTTAAGAAACTTCAATGCATTGTGTGGTTGATCCATTGAGGCTGCACCTATCGCGCGAGTCCACATTACACTTGCCAGCAAAGACCTGAAGATTCTCATTGGATTAGTCATTTCCGCGCTAATTGAAGGGCCTGAATAAGCTGAGCAGTCCCCGGATTGCTTCCACAATAAAGCCGACTTTCCCTCGTGCGCGTGGGTTCCGAGTGGTGTTGGTGTTCGGCGGCAGCCCCTTGGGAGGAGATCGGCGGCTATCCTCTTCTAAGAGTGTCGGCTGCCGCACTTTTTCTCTGTTCCAGGCAGCGGATCCTGCTTGATATCAGTTCCAGTCTTCTGCTCTTTATTTCCAATTGCGCTCCCTTCACCTGTAGCTCTGGTAGGCTTGGTTGTCCGGTCTCGGCGAGAACGTCGTCTTTCCTGAGCGGCCGTTGCCCCTCGCTCTTTTCTGTTTGCAAATGGTTTGGACGAAATCGGCGTTGGACTAGTATTAGCATTGCTGCTTTCTGGTCGTTCTTCGTCTCTTTTGTTGATCTCCGATTCGGTGTCGGCCAACCCGAGTGCACTATTATCATCCGTTTCTTGGGCATCGGCAAGTTCATCCGCGTCTCTGCCGGAATCGTCATCGTCGAATTCAGTGCTGGTATCGAGGCTATGCCCATTCGGATCGCTCTTATTCACCGGATCCTGTCCGGCGTAGGCGTAGCGGTTTGTGCCGACGCCTGGTTGGTTGGGGTCCCATCAGTCGGGCGAGATGAATCGTGCGAGGATGGGGTCGTAGTAGCGGGCGTTGAGGTAGAGGTCGTTGGTTTCGGGGTCGCGGCGCTCGCC
>JBCDAH010000080.1:0-22331 GCA_039186015.1 Pseudomonadota bacterium | reverse complement strand
CACCACCCGATCCCCCACCTGTGCCGGATGTCTATAACAACACCGAAACGGCCATGCTGTTCTCGGCGCTGGGCTTCATGAACGACCTGTTCGATTGCCGGTCTGTTGATATGCGGTCTGCGATCGTGCGCGAAGGGCAATGCTTGTGGGTCCGCCCCAATGGCCGCAAGTTCAAGCGGGATGCAACGTCCAGCCAAGGAGGCTTCGAGGATACGGTTCGCGGCATTTCCGCTGGTGCGCAGTTCGCCTTTGCGCCGAACTGGTTCGCGAGCGTTGCTGGCAGCTACGAAGCTGCGAACTTGAGGACGGACAACGACTCCCGCAGCGACAGCGATCGCTATCATCTCGGCGGCGCGTTGAAGTACGAGTCCGGCCCCTGGCTGTTCGTTGCCGGTATTGCCGGCGGTATCGGCGCCTTCGATACCTCGCGGGAAGTGGTTGCTTTGGCGACGGGCGGCACGGCCACGTCCGAGCACGACATTCGCTACCTCTCGGGCCAATTGCGCGCCGGATACCAATTCGACATGCAAGGCTGGTACGCGCGGCCGCTGATCGACTTGAACGTGACGTATCTCGATCGCGACGGACTGACCGAAAGCGGTGCCGGAGACGCCAACCTGCGCGTCGACGATGGCAGCGAGACGTACTTTGCGGTCACGCCGGCGCTTGAGATCGGCGGCGATTATCCCTTGGTGCCCGGCACGGTTCTGAAACCGTTTCTGATCGCGGGCATCACCGTGTTCGCGGACGATGAGCACAACGTGAAATCGGCGTATGCGACATCGCCGGATCTCACGTTCGAGTCCGTGACGGCGAGTGGCGACGTGTTTGCCAACATCCATGCCGGCGCGACCATGATCGGCGATACATCGAACTTCAATCTGACGTTCGGCTACAAGGGCTTGTACTCCGACGACGTCAGGCAACACGGAGTCTACGCGACGGGGACTTGGAAGTTCTAGGGCTCAGGATGGTTTAGGGCGAACTCGCCTTAGGCGGGGATCGCTCGGCCGTCCCGAACCTTTCTACCCAGGGTCAACGTGCTCGACCATTGATTTCATCCTCCCATTGATGGCCGGGCGGGACACAGGTAAGCGAGGTTCGGGACGGGGCCGGCACATCCCCGAAAGGTCCGCATCCCCGAAAAATCCCTGAGGCCGACTTCGAAGTGTACCAGCGCAAGACAGCAGGGCGGACGACGGCCGGGCGATAAAATCCACCGATCGCCCGGCCGACTTGCATTCCAAGACTCCAACCAAGACTTCAACACGGACTGAGATTTCAGCAGAGACGCCGTCTTGCGCACAACTGCCAAACATCTCCTGAGCCGCGGCAGGACCACACCGGCTCCTAGATCACATCCCCCATAGGCGGCTCATGTCGCCGGCCCACCTCCCCCCAATTCGAATGATCCCGAGTTCGGCAGTCGTGAGTCGACGTCATCGAAAACATCGGATGTCGTTCGGCCACCTATGACATCGTGCCGTTGGGTTGGCCGGCCAGGAAGACCAAACGAACGCGTGTGGAAGGGTTCGAGCGAAACCTGGCGCGCTATAGACCGAGTAATCCGGTCTTTGCTCGATGAGCGATGAAGCACCGCGGTTGCAGCAGGTCTCAAGTTGCCGATGGCTCACGCAATCTCTGATCAGCCGTCCGGAAACATTCGGCAGCTTCGGCATGTGAGAAACGCAACGCACTGGTGCGTGCTTTCTCGGTATCAGTGCACAGAATTCACATCGCAACCATTGATACGTATAGCGAAAATCAGCTAACGCCTAAAATGGATTGATGGTTGAGTTGTTCGCAGCTTGAACGTGTGCCCGTACCTATTCGCGGTCAATTCAAAGCCTGTGCGCAAGTCGATCAAGGATGGCCCTTGGTCAAGTTCCGACGTGTGTTCTGTCTTGCGTTTCCCCAGGGCTGGTGGAGCAACCAGAATGCAGAACCTGATCCGGGACCGCCGCGCCGCCTCAATGCTGTGCGCCAGCGCATATGTTAAAGGCCATCGCCATAGCTGCCGCAAAAGACCAACAAGGCGAGTGGGGCCTGACGTGTGGGCATCGGTCTTGCCCATCGCCATCGTGTCCGTTGCGGCAATCGCTGTCGCACTGGTCCTAATACCGGCGCAAGCCTGGGCAGCCTGTGCATTGGACGCGCAAGACCCAACCGTCGCACACTGCACCGGAGACTTGTCGGCCGGTGTCTCGAACGCAGATGTCGGCGGCGCAGTTACTGTCAACGTCAACGCCCTCACAGACAACATTACCCCAGCACTGGGCGTGACCGGCATCAACCTGAGCGAGGCCGGTAACGAGTCTATCGTCCTGAACGTCGATACCGGCAGTTTCAGCATCATCACACCTGCGAATCCCGGCGGGATGACAGGCGACGGTATTGCCGTGAGGGAGACCGGTCTGGGCAATCTTGAGATTAGCTTCACCGGTACAATCATGTCGGACAGCGACGGTATTGAGGCGCACGAGTCCGGCGCCGGCGACGTCAGGCTAGATCTGCAGGCCGGCATGATCGACGCCACAGGATCAGGACCGGACGTCGGGATTAATGTCTCGGAATTCGATGGGGGAAGCGTCCACGTAACGCTTGGCGCGGCACTCGATGTGAGCGCGCGAGGCGAGGGGCTCGTCGTTGTTGAAGCCGGAGATGGTGATGTCGTTGTCGAAGCGCATGGAGACATTGATGTAATTGGCTCGAGCTCAGTCGGTATCCGCGTCGAAGAGGCTGGTCCCGGTGGTGTTTCGATCACGACTGGCGGGGCAATCACCGCAAACGGTGAACGGGCCCGCGGAATTCAGACGTTTCAAACGGGCGCGACCGGTTTGACGACGATCGCAGTAATGGCGGATGTGTCCGCAAACGGGGTGGGTGCGTACGGCATTTATGCAACAGGGCCGGAGCTGACTGTCTCCATTGGTGATGGCGTTGCGGTATCCGGAGGCAACGCCGGGCAGAGTGCGCCAGCGGGCGGCATTTGGTTGAGCGGCGATGTCGTCCAGCTGACCATTGGCCGTACCGCGACGGTGACAGCCGGGTCCGGGCTGGCGATCGGGACAAACGCCGGCAGGTCCGCGACCATAACAACGGCTGGGAATATCGACGGGGACGTCAGCCTTGGATCTGGCGACGATACCCTGGATGTCCTGTCCGGCGGTCATCTCGGCGGCGCTGTCGACTTTGGTTTCGGCGACGATACCCTCAAGCTGAATCCCGGCGCCGAATTTCGAAATGTCGTGATCGACGGCGGTACAGGCTCGAACGATCTGGTGGAGCTGACAGGCAATGGCATTGGCGTCTTTGACAACGATGTCCAGCACCAGGGATTTGAACGGCTCGCGAAAGAGGGGCTGAGCACGTGGACATTGCGCGGCGATCACACGTTCAGTGATGAGGTCGCGATCCTCAGAGGCACGCTGGACGTGGACGGCACCGTGACGACCGCGCAATTCAATAATTTCGCAACTCTGGCCGTGGGTGGTGTCGGTCGCATCGGTCGCGCGACCGTCGATGGCAACTATTTCCAGCGTAACGACGGAACATATGCCGTCGATGTCAATCTCCTCGATGAGACGGTGGATCATCTCACGGTAACAGGAGACGCGACGCTCGATGGCAGCGTGAACGTGAACATTCTCGCGTATGCGTCGGGCCGGAAAGAGGTCACAATTCTTACCGCGGCCGGTGGGATCAATCGCAATGCACTAAGCGTCAATACGTTAAGCGGGCAGGTTGTCAGTCTGCAATTGAACGACGTTGATGTGCAGACAGTTGGGGACGACGTTGTATTGGTCTTCAGCGTCGACCCCGACTTGTCGACGCCGGTCGATGGCGACCTGAACCCAAATCAACGGCGCATCGCTCAGGCAATCGACGCTGTGGACGCTGGTGGTTCCGGGGTGCTCGATCCGGTCGTGTCCGCGTTGATTAGCGGGCCGACGAACATCGACGCGTATCGCGACGCGTTGGATGTCTTGCTGCCGGAAGTCTATCTCAACACCGAGACGGCAATGCTGTTTTCGGCGCAGGATTTCCTGGCCGACCTCTTTTCCTGTCCGACAGTTGGTGATGGCGCAGCGGTGGTGCGCGAAGGCCAATGTCTCTGGGTGCGGCCCAAGGGGCGCAAGTTCGATCGCGACGCGACATTTGAGAACATCGGCTACGACGACACTGTTGGCGGTGTATCTGCCGGTGCGCAGTTCCGCTTTGCCCCAGGCTGGTTCGCGAACATCGGCGGCAGTTACGAGCGTGGATCGCTGTCGACGGACACGGGCGCCGAAAGCGACAGCGACCGCTTTCACGTCGGAAGCGCGGTGAAATACGAAATGGGTCCGTGGCTCTTTGCCGGCGCCGTTGCCGGCGGTATCGGCAGCTTCGATACGTCACGGCCGATTGCGTTTGTTGGCTTCAACGACGGCACGGCAAGGTCGGAGCATGACGTGCGTTATATCGCAGGCCAGTTGCGTACGGCCTATCAGTTCGCAATGCCGGGCTGGTACATGCGACCGCTTGTCGATCTCAATATCATATATCTGGACCGCGAGGGCGTGACCGAAATCGGGGCCGGCACGACAAATCTCATGATCGACGGCGGCGAGGAAACGGTGTTTTCAGCAACGCCAGGAGTCGAATTCGGCGGCACCTACGAAGTTATTCCGGGCGCGACGCTCAAGCCGTTTCTAATGGCCGGTCTGACGGTGTTTGCCGATGACGAACACAGCGTGACGTCGGCGTTCGCGTTGGCTCCGGATGTCACATTCGAGACGGTGACGGAGCATGGCGATGTGTTCGCCAAGCTTCACGCCGGAACGATACTGGTCGGTGATACGTCAGATTTCAATCTGACACTTGGCTATCAGGGCCTCTACACCGATAACGTCACGCAGCACGGAGTCTACGCCAAAGGCGCGCTAAAGTTTTGAGCGTTCATGGCACTTGACGTGGCGTGGCACCACCGTTCGCCTGCGTCGCCGGAGAATCCTGCATTGGGTTGGTGGCGGCTCTGTTGCGTTTGTGCCGCGTCATACAATTCTCGATGGGAAAACTACAATAAACGACCATTAATCTCTAGTCGGATGATCAGTAAAAAGATACTAGCTGGTTCGACTCGTTCTTCGGAGCGAGCATGCACGCCTGCATCCGCAGGTGCGCCGTTGAAAAAGTCAGTACCGCGTTTCTAACGCAGGCCTTTGGTCGAGTTCTGTGCGTCGTATCCTCCGGGGCAGGTGGAGATACCAAGATGCGAATCCAGAGCTTTGGCCGTCATGCGGAGGCGGTGGGGTTGGGCAGTGCGCATGCCTGCCGTACGGTCGGTGTGTGCACCGTAGTTGCAACAGCGATGCTTGCAGTGGCGCCGACGGCCGCACAGGCCGCGTGTGTGTCGTCCGGCGCGCAGTTCAATAGCGTTATCAATTGCACCGCGGATCAGGCAGGTGGAGTCGATATCGGCGTTCCAGCCGGGGAAAGCGCGACGCTCAATATTCAAAACGGGGTCGAAGTTTCCGCATTCGTCGGTGCTGCGGTCCGTGGCGGCGATGGCGACGAAGCCGTCAATAACGCAGGCACAGTGATCGGCAGCGTCGATCTCGGCGATGGCGTTGATCGATTCAATCTCAGTACGGATGCGGACTTCAGCCAGACCGGACTCGTCGATGGCGGTGACGGAAACTTGGATGTGTTCGAGCTGTCCGGCGCGGGCGTGGGGGTGCTTAACGATCCCACAAAACACACCAGCTTCGAGGATCTGCACAAGACCGGTGGCAGCACATGGACGCTGGTGGGAGCACACACGTTTCGCAGCCAGACCGTCATCACCGGCGGCACATTGGATCTGGCCACCGGTGCGACCTTGCAGTCCCGGATTATCAACAACTACAACGGTGGAACCTTGTCCGTTGGCGGCAAAGGGAAGATCGGCACGGCAATGGTCGTGGGGTCTTACCAGCAGCAGGGCGGCGCCTACGCCGTCGACGTAGATCCCCAGACGGGGAATGTCGACTTGCTTGTTGTTACCGAGACGGCCGATCTGAAGGGCGTCGTCAACGTCAACTTTCTCACGACACCGACACCTGGCACGCGGACATATGAGATCGTCCGGGCCACCGGAAACACGACCATCGATGATAGCCCCAGAGAAGGTACCCTTGCGTTAGGGGAGGTCACTGGCGCAACGAGCAACACATTGAAGGTCGACATCGGGCTTGAACGCGGCGCAGATGAGAAAACGCTTTATCTCCGCGTCACAGCGCTGCCTGCCTCGCCGATCGTCTCCCGGTTGCCGATTTATGCCACCCTGAATGCCAGTCAGCGCGCCGTGGTCGACGTGCTTGCCGTGCAGGACCTACAGAGTGCCAATCCATTGGACACCCTCAATGCCGCGTTGATCGATAGCTCTACAGACATCGGGCAGTATCAGGCGGCGCTGGACGTGCTGCTGCCGGAAGTTCATCTTAACACAGAGACGGTCACGCTGTTTTCGGCGCTCGATTTTATGAGCGATCTGTTTTCCTGCCCAACAGTTGGCGACGGTGCCGCGGTTGTGCGCGAGGGACAGTGCGTTTGGGTGCGGCCAAAAGGGCGAAAGCTCGACCGCAACGGTACGTCTGATAACACCGGCTACGAAGAGACGGTCGGCGGCGTGTCTGCGGGTGTCCAATTCCGCTTCGCACCGGGCTGGTTCGCGAACGTCGGTGGCAGCTATGAGCGTGGATCGCTGTCGACGGACACGGGTGCCGAGAGTGACAGTGATCGGTTTCACGTCGGAAGCGCGGTGAAATACGAAATGGGCCCGTGGCTCTTTGCCGGTGCGGTTTCTGGCGGTATCGGTAGTTTCGATACGTCCCGACGCATTGCATTCACGGGCTTTAATGACGGTACAGCAACGTCCGAACATGACGTACGCTATATCGCGGGGCAGCTGCGGGTCGCGTATCAGTTTGCGATGCCGGGCTGGTATGTGCGACCGCTCGTTGACCTGAACGTGACTTATCTGGATCGCGAGGGAGTGACGGAAAGCGGCGCCGGGACGACCAACCTGACGATCGACGGTGGTCAGGAAGCGATGCTCTCCGCGACGCCGGCGATCGAGGTCGGCGGCACCTATAACGTTCTGTCGGGTGCAACGCTTAGGCCGTTCCTGATGGCCGGTGTGACGATGTTTGCCAATGATGAACACACCTTGACCTCGGCATTTACGCTGGCGCCGGACGCGACGTTTGAAACGGTGACGGAACACGGCGATGTGTTCGCCAACCTCCATGCAGGCGCATCGCTGGTGAGCGACGCCACCGGCTTCAATCTGACAATTGGCTACCGGGGCCTCTACGCTGACGACGTCGCACAGCATGGCGTCTATGCAAAAGGTGCGTGGATGCTGAACTGAGTGAAATCAATGCCTTGCCGCCGGTTGTGGTATTCCGGTTGCAGCGCGCGAGAACATGCAACTACGTATTTGACAGTGTGGTGAGCAATCGTTAATTGGTTAAAGATACGGCCGAGTTCTTTGAGTGGCATCATATCCTGCTGTTGAGATTTTGGACGTGCGTATTGTGACAGGTGGGAGAACTCGGCGCATGACCAATCACACCCTACGCCATAGGCACGCGACATTGCCAGCCGCATGGCTGAGCATGGCCGGCGCGATAGCGGTTGTCGTAGCAGCCATGGTTGCGTTCGCGCCGGCAGCGCGGGCAGATTGTGGCCTGAGCAACGGCCAATTTATCTGCGACGGCGACCTGTCCGGTGGGATTACCAACGTCGGCGCAATGCCGGACATTCCTGCACTTGTCACCGAATTCAGCGTCTTGGACCTGACTGAAAACATCGCGCCGATGGCGGCTGGCACGCATGGCATTGAGTTTGTGACCGACCTCGACGGGCGCTTCATTATCATCAATGTAACGACGCATGGTGGTTTTGAAATCAATACAGAGGACAGCGGCGGTGACGGCATCTTCGTCGCGTCGAGCGGCGATAGTGTCGACGCATTCATCCTCTTGAATGACTCCTCAGTTGTTACGAACGGTCAGCAGCCACTGACAAGCCGTATTGTTTCTGGGCGCCACGGGATCGACGCGCAGAACAGTGGCGGTGATCTCAATGTTTTTCTGTTTTCGGGTTCCAGCATCGTGGCGGCAGAAGATGGGGTTCGTGCACAGGAATCCGGTGCCGACGACCTAACGATTGCCGCCGACGGTACCATCGAGGCAACGAATGGCGCTGGCATCCGCGCGCTGGAGAGCGCAACGGGCAATCTCGTGATCACTGGAGACGGCACCATCGAAGCAACGAATGGTGCTGGCATCCACGCTGAAGAGACCGGTGACGGTAATCTGCAGATCTCGGTGAACGGTACCATTGCGGCTACTAACGGCGTCACTTTCGAAGACGCTGGCATCTCCGCGGAGGAGGACGGCGACGGGGATTTAACAATTGATGTCGGCCCGTCAGGCAGCATTACAACGACAGGGGCCTCTACCCACGGAATCTATGCATTCCAGAGCGGCACCGACGAGTTGACGATAAATGTGTCGGGAAACATATCCGCATCAGGAGTTGACGCGTTGGGCATCGCTGCTGTCGTCGTCGATCCCGGTGCCACGGCGACAGTGAATCTTCTCGCCGGTAGTTCCGTGAGGGGCGGCACTGGCACGGGGACCGGCGTGACGCTCGGCAGTAACCCAGGGGCGCCTGTCACGCTTAACAACGTCGGCACCATATCGGCACTGTCCGGCATTGCCATTGTCGGCCAAGTCGGCGACGATACGGTCAACAATTTCAGCGGCGGTGTCATCATCGGTGCGGTCAATCTGCGCGGCGGCGACGATACTGTGCATCTCGACACGGCCAGCACCTTCGATGGCGCGACGTTCGACGGTGGCGATGATAACGATGCTCTGCGCGTGTCCGGGACCGTGAGTGCCACATTGGACGGCGGCCAGCACACCAACTTCGAAACCTTCGAAAAGACCGATGGCGGGGCGCTGCTTCTGACGGGTACACATAACTTCGCGACATCTGCGACGGTTTCCGGCGGCACACTCACGCTCTCCAATGGCGCGGCATTGAACGTACCGACGGTCACCAACAACGCGGAGTTGGCCGTTGGTGCGACGACCGGCGAAATCGGTACAGCGACGATTACCGGAACCTTCGAGCAAGGAGCCGCAGCGACCTATATCGTCGACGTCGACCTCACGACGGGGACGGCGGATCGCATCGACGTCACCGGTGCAGCAACCGTCGCCGGCGGTGTGGCCGTGACCTTGCAAACGTTCTCACCGAACCTGCAGGTTATTCCAATCCTGACGGCTGACGGCGGCATCACAGATGCCGGACTGGCGATCAGCAGTTTCACAGCGGCTGGCAGCTCAGGCCTCACGCCAACCGGTAGCCAGGTGGTCGACATCCGCTTGGTGTTCCCGGATGCCAACACTGTGGCGCTGTCTGTGCAGGCCGACTTTGCCGATCCGCTCGGCGGGCCGCTGAACCGGAATCAGACAAACCTCGGCGCCGCATTCAATGACGTCCTCGCGCAAGGCTTGACGGGCGCGCCGTTGGAACCTTTGTTGGTCGCCTTGATCACCGGCCCGACAACAATTGACCAGTATCGCGACGCGCTGGATGTGTTGTTGCCGGAAGTCTATCTCAACACCGAGACGGCGATGCTGTTCTCGTCCCGAGATTTCCTAGGCGATCTCCTGGCCTGCCCGACGGCTGATGATGGCGGCGCGGTTGCGAGCGATGGTCAATGCCTCTGGGTCCGCCCGAAAGGTCGGAAGTTCGATCGCGACGCGACGTTTGAAAACATCGGTTACGAAGATACGGTCGGCGGCATGGCGGCGGGCGCGCAGTTTCGCTTTGCGCCGGGCTGGTTCGCCAGTGTTGGCGCGAGCTACGAGGCCGGTACACTTAAGGCCGATAGCGCCGCCAGAAGTGAGAGCGATCGTTACCATGTTGGCACCGCCATCACGTACGAGACAGGCGCATGGCGATTTGTCGGTGCGGTGGCCGGCGGTATCGGAAACTTCGATACGTCGCGCCGGATCGCGTTCACGGGTTTCGACGATGGCACGGCAACGTCTGAACATGACGTGCGCTACGTCACCGGCCAGCTCCGGGCGGCATATACGTTCGCGATGCCGGGCTGGTACATGCGCCCGCGGGCGGATCTGACCGTGACGTATCTGGACCGGGAAGGCGTGACGGAAAGCGGCGCCGGGACGGCGAACCTGGCGGTCGACGGTGGCGAGGAAACGATCTTCGCGGTTACGCCGGGTGTCGAAATCGGCGGCACGTACGAGCTCGTTCCTGGCACAAGACTGAAGCCTTTCCTGATCGCCGGCGTGACGTTCTTTTCCGACGACGAGCATAGCCTGACATCGGCGTTCGCCTTGGCGCCGGACGTCAGCTTCGAAACAACCACCGAGCATGGCGATGTCTTCGGCAACATTCATGCTGGGGCGACGTTGGCCGGCGACACGTCCAACTTCAACCTAACGCTCGGCTACAAGGGTGCGTTCTCCGACGACGTTACCCAGCACGGCGTCTACGCCCGCGGCACCTGGGCGTTCTGACAAGCGTCACCCGCGCGATTGCTTGGGCCCGCCAAGCCTAAGCGGCACCTGCGTGCGACGCTGCCGTGCCGATACCATCCATCCCCGCGGCGACATACCCTGCGCCTCGTCTTGCGCCCGTTCGGCCAGAGCTTGCGCCCGTCTCTGCATCTGCGCGTTTGCTACTTGCACGCGCGGTTCAAAGCAGGGCATGCATCAAAAGATGTATACGTTGTATTTTTGTGCCATGCTGAATGAATAATCTCTAAACGGATGGTCTGCAAAGGGATGATGTGTAGATTGCCAACGCGAGTACGGGATTGCGTAACCGGCTCCCCTCCGGCGACGGCGCCGTAGGGAGCGACGTCGGACAGACAATCGTGGTTGGCTAGGGGATCGAAAAATGCGCAAGAACGGTTATCTCGAAAGGCGGTTAAGTGCGTCATCATCGGCGTCAGTCACACGCAGCGATTGGATCGGCGCGAACGCCCTGGGCGCTGGATACACCGCTTTCTCCTTAAAACCGCTGTCTAACGTATTACTTGGAACGGTCGCGGCGGCAGCGCTCTTGCTAATGGCGCCGGCGATGGCACAGGCGCAGGCTCCGGTGACGTGTGCCGCCGACCCAACGTCTAATTCGACGCTGACCTGCACGGGAGATTTGTCCCGCGGAGTCGAGGCTAGCAACCTTTTGCCAGAAGAAACTGTTGTGAACGTCAACAACCCAGCAACAGACATAACGCCAGCCGACGATCTTGATGGCATCAAGGTCACAAAAATCAATGACGGCGGGATTACGGTGAACGTGGATCTCGGCGACAAGACCATCATACCATGGCCGGCGAATAACAGTGGCCGAACCGGTGACGGCATTTTCGCGGCAGAAGATGGCGACGGAACTCTCACGATTAACTTCACCGGCAACGTCGATACCGATAGCGATGGCATCGAGGCGGTGGAGACTCAAAACGGCGATCTTAATGTGAGGTTCACGGCCGGTCGGATCGACACGTTAGGCAGCGGGCCCGACGTTGGAATTAGAGCCACTGAGAGCGGAGCCGGTGACGTGACGGTGGTGTTGGCGGCGCCAGCTGAGCTGATCGGCAACGGAGAGGGTATCTCCGTCGTCGAAAAGGGTGACGGGGACGTCGTAATCGACGTGCGCGGACGCATCGAAGTTCGTGGTGCGAACGGCGCCGGCATCTCTGCCTCGCAGGCGGATGACGGCCAAATCAATGTGACATCGTCTGGGGACGTGAAGGCGTCTGGTGCCGACGCTGACGGTATTCGGACGGAGAATACGAGCGCCGGCGGTGCCACCACCGTGAACGTGCTCGGCGGCAGCATACACGGCGGTAGTGGCGACGGGGCCGGAATCAATTTCTCGCTGTCTGGCACAGATACGGAAAACACCCTCCAAGTGGCAACCGGCGCAAAAGTCTCCGCCGAGTCCGGGATCGCGGTTCGCGGAGGAGACGGGGACGAGTCCGTCCACAATGCCGGGAAACTCATCGGCTCCGTCAATCTCGGCGCGGGCGCCGATACGTTCAGGTTGTTTTCGACCGCAGATCTCAGCGAAACAAAACTGGTTGATGGTGGGGGCGATAGCGATGTGTTCAACGTCGACGGAACCGGCTCAATCACGGTCGATGGCGATCAACACGCCAACTTTGAGATTCTTGCGATGACGGGTACTGGAACGCTCTTGCTGACCGGTGATCACACCTTTTCAACTAGTGCGCTTATAAATCGTGGAACTCTCAATCTCGCCAGTGGCTCCAACCTCGCGTCGAACACAGTTAGGAATAATGCAGCAACGCTCGGCATTGGTGAAACGGCCGGCGGGATTGGTTCGGCAACAATCGCTGGTAACTATATTCAGACCCGTGCAGGAACATACGCTGTCGACGTTAACCTGGAGACCGAAACGGCCGATCACCTCACAGTCAGCGGTAACGCCACGTTGAACGGGTTCGTAAACGTCAACATTGTCGCCTATGCCTCGGGCAAGACGTCGGTGACAATTCTAACCGCCGATGGCAGCGCCAACGTCGATGATAACTTAAAGGTGCAGCACGTGCCGATTGGTGGTCAGGTGGTCAATGTGCAACTCCACGACATCGAGGTGACCACCACTGGCAGCAATGACGTCGTTTTGTCGTTCAGTGTCGACCCTGACTTGGTCAACCCGATTGATGGCCGATTGAACCCGAACCAGAGGCGGATTGCGCAGGCTATCGACGACATTGACGCTGGCGGAACTGGCGCCCTGGACCCAGTCGTATCCGCCTTGATCACAGGCCCGACGAACATCGACGCGTATCGCAATGCGCTGGATGTGCTGCTGCCGGAAGTGTATCTGAATACGGATACGGCCATGCTGTTCTCGGCGCATGACTTCATGGGCGACATGTTCTCCTGCCCCACCTCAGGAGACGGCCGTGCGGTTGCGCGCGATGGTCAATGCCTTTGGGTCCGCCCGAAGGGACGGAAGTTCGATCGCGACGCGACGTTCGAAAACATCGGTTACGAGGACACGGTTGGCGGCGTTTCGGCCGGCACGCAGTTCAAGTTTGCGCCGGGCTGGTTCGTGAACGTCGCCGCAGGGTACGAAAGCGGATCCTTGTCGACGGACAGTGGTGCCGAAAGTGACAGTGATCGCTATCATATTGGCGGTGCCGTAAAATACGAGATGGGCCCGTGGCAGTTTGCAGCCGCCGCCGCGGCCGGGATCGGCAGTTTCGACACGTCGCGACGGATTGCCTTTTCTGGTTTTAACGACGGTACGGCAACGTCCGAGCACGACGTCCATTACATTGGTGGCCAGTTTCGGGCGTCGTATCACCTGGTCATGCCGGGCTGGTACGCACGGCCGCAAGTTGACGTGACCGTAACGCATGTCGACCGCGAGGATGTGACGGAAAGCGGCGCCGCAACGGCGAACCTGACGGTCGACGGTGGCGAGGAAACGATCTTTGCGGTCACGCCGGGCGTCGAAATCGGCGGCACATATGAGCTCGTTCCCGGCACAACGTTGAAGCCGTTCCTGATCGCCGGCGTGACGTTCTTTTCCGACGACGAGCACAGTGCGACGTCTGCGTTCGCCTTGGCGCCGGATGTGACGTTCGCGACCAACACCGAGCATGGCGATGTCTTCGGCAACATCCACGCAGGCACAACGCTGGTTGGGGACACGTCGAACTTCAATCTGACGCTCGGCTATAAGGGCACATTCTCCGACGACGTCACCCAGCACGGCGTCTACGCCCGCGGCGCCTGGGCGTTCTGACAAGCGCCGCCCGCGCGCTTGCTTGGCATCAGCACGGACGTCGATCGTTTGTCTCTCAAGCGCTCGCACTGACTGCGATCCATGTCCCTGCCGCTACTCGGCGGTGCAGCCTGCTGGCGTTTGCCCAGGCTGCACCTCGTTCCTGTATGCGCAACTTTAACAAGAGATCTCATGGGCTTAATGCCTACCTAGAGATGTAAATGTTGTATATTTGCGATAGGTAGAAACAACTATCGTTATGCGGATTGTCAGCAAAGAGATGGCGTGTAGCTTATTAGAAAGAGGATAAACTTGCGTGAACGGTTCAGCGGTTCAGAAGGCGCATCGCGTCAAGGGAATTGCGGTGTCGGCATAAGGGGGAACGAGCTATGTGTCTGCATTGGAGTGTCGAGGCGCCATTCGGTGTCACCGTGCCGGTTGCTGCAAACGATCGTCGTGACGCCGTCAAGCCGGTCGGCCGCAGCCGTCACACGGTCCGTCATCCCAGATCGCGCCTACGCGAGTTTTTGCTGAGCACAGTCGCGGCAACAGGCCTGATGCTGCTGGCGCCAACGGCGGCACAGGCGGGATGTGAGATTGACACGTCCACCGACACAGCCACGTGTACCGGCGACTTATCTGGCGGGCTCAGTCATAGCG
The DNA here is from genome assembly GCA_039186015.1 of Pseudomonadota bacterium. Taxonomy (GTDB): domain Bacteria; phylum Pseudomonadota; class Alphaproteobacteria; order Rhizobiales; family Hyphomicrobiaceae; genus JBCBWG01. The sequence goes on along the minus strand of JBCDAH010000080.1, from coordinate 7,838 downwards.
GAAGCGGTCTCGACGCGGTAACGAAAGTCATTGTTAAAGACCTTACAACCAACGTCGGCCCAGTAACAGGCACCGCAGTTGATTTGTCCCAAAGCTCAGCTTCAGATGATCTGACTATTGAAGTTGAAACCGGCGAGTTTGCGATTGAGGCGCGCAGCGCCAGCGGGGGACAGCCTCCAGGTCACGGCATAAACGTCAGAACATCTCAAGGGGGCACAGCGACGGTTGAGTTTGAAGGCAACATAACTGCTGGTTCCAGCGGGATTGTCGCAGCGACACAGGGCGATGGCGATGTTGTCGTAATCGCTGAGGGCAACATTAAAGCGGGACAGGATCAGTATGGCGTGGGCATATGGGCGCGTTCGGACATCTCCGGTGATATCGACATCGATTTCGCGGGGTCTATTGGTTCCGATAACGCCAGTACGTCGTTGGTCGGCATCACCGCAATTCAGTCTGGCTTGGGCAACATAGAGATAAATACATCCGCGACAATAACGGCCTTCGGCGATGGTATGGATGGCATTCGAGCTCTGAATTCGAACTCGAACGGCACAACAACCGTCACGCTAAAGGGCGGCCATGTGCGCGGCGGCAGTGGTGACGGGGCCGGTGTCAGCTTCGCGTTTTCCGTTATCGGGACAACCAATATACTCAATATCGAAAGCGACGCGACGGTTTCTGCAGCCTCCGGCATCGCAGTGCGCGGCAGCGATGGCAACGATACCATCAACAACTCAGGTAAGCTGATCGGGGCCGTCGATCTCGGCGCTGGCGCCGACCGCTTCGATTTGAACACGGATGCCAATTTCAGCGAAATAACGCTGGTTGATGGCGGCGACGGCGACAACGACGTTTTCGAGCTTTCAGGGCAGGGAACGGCGACGCTCAGCGATCCAAATCGGTACGTTAATTTCGAGAAGTTTGAGAAGACCGGCCAAGGAATCTGGATGCTCGAAGGCAGCCACCATTTCGCAGCTTCGGCGACGATCTCCCGTGGCACGCTTCGCCTCGCCGATGGCTCTGAGCTGAATGCGCCCGAGGTTGTCAATGAAGCGATGCTAGCCGTCGGCGCGCCTGCCGGTGAGATTGGTGAGGCCACGGTTACAGGTGACTTCGAACAATCGGATGAAGGCATATATGCCGTCGATGTCAATCTGGAGACTGAGACAGCCGACCACCTCACGGTTAGCGGCGAGGCTACGCTGCGGGGGGCCGTTAACGTCAACATTGTCGCGTATGCTTCAGGCACATACTCGATACCGATCCTGACGGCAGACGGGGGCGTGATTGAGAACACCATGACCGCAAAGGCAATCACCGGCGGGATCGTGAACATTGACCTCGACGATGTCGAGGTCGTGACTGACGGCAACGACGTCGTCTTGTCTTTCAACGTCGACCCGGACTTGGCCAATCCTGTGCCGGATCCCATCGATCCTAACGATCCCAACGTATCTCCGCGATCCAATCCGTTGAATGAGAACCAGCGGAGGATTGCGCTGGCCATCGACGACATTGACGCGGGCGGAACCGGTGCCCTGGACCCGATCGTGTCGGCTTTGATCACAGGCCCGACGAACATCGACCAGTATCGCAATGCGCTGAATGTGCTGCTGCCCGAAGTCTATCTGAACACCGGAACAGCGACATTGTTCTCGGCGCATGATTTCATGGGCGATCTGTTCTCCTGCCCGACCGTTGAGGAGGGCGGGGCAGTTTCGCGCGAAGGCGAATGTCTCTGGGTGCGCCCGAAAGGCCGCCAGCTCGAGCACGAGGGGACATCCGAGAATATCGGCTATGAAGACAGCGTTGGCGGTCTCTCGGCCGGTACGCAGTTCAGCTTTGCGCCGGGCTGGTTTGTGAACGTCGCAGCCGGGTATGAGAGCGGATCTTTGTCAACGGACAGTGGCGCCGAAAGTGACAGCGAGCGCTATCATGTCGGTGGCGCGATGAAGTATGAGATGGGCCCGTGGCAGTTTTCGGCCGCCGTTGCAGCCGGTGTGGGCAGCTTCGAGACGTCGCGCCGGATTGCGTTCACCGGGTTCGACGATGGCACGGCAACGTCCGAGCACGACGTCCAATACATCGGTGGCCAGCTGCGGGCATCATATCATATGGCGATGTCGGGCTGGTTTGCGCGACCCCAGGTCGATCTGAACGTGACATACCTCGACCGTGAAGGCGTGACCGAGACCGGTGCGACGACAGCGAACCTGGTCATTGACGATGGGCAGGAAACGATGACGTCGGTCACGCCGGCCATCGCGTTTGGCGGCACGCTGGAGTACCTCGTGCCCGGCGCCATACTGAATCCGTTCCTCGTTGCGGGCGTGACGATTTTCTCAGACGACGAACAGAGTGCAACGTCAGCGTTTGCGCTGGCGCCAGATGCAAGTTTTGAGACGACCACGGCGCACGGCGACACCTTTGCCAACATCCACGCCGGCACGACGATCATCGGGGACGCGTCTGACCTAAGCCTCGCGCTGGGGTACAAAGGCATGTTCTCCGACAACGTCACCCAGCACGGGGTTTATGCGAAAGGCACGTTGAACTTCTGATCCTGGTTCAACGCGCAAGACGGCAGCGCGTCCCACGTCTGCCTGCAGGGCTGTGTCGACCACAGTCCATACGGAAACCCAGCAATTCGCTCCACGCATTGCTGGGTTTCTTTATTGTTGAGCGAGTCTTTCATTGCGCTGTTCGCACGCTCGCAGGCTCGCGGCTCGAGCGCGAGCGAGTCTCTACGTGCGCTACCGCTCGCGACAAGCGCTCGCTACTTGAGCGCGGGTTAGCCGTCGCGCACGGTTCCAGGCCGCGACAGCGGCCCGGCGCGTTGCGGCGCGTCCGCGCAGGGCCCAAGCGGAGCGAAGAATAGCCCGTGAGCGGATAAACAACCAGCGCGGGTTAGCCGTCGCGCACGGTTCCAGGCCGCGACCGCGGCCCGCCGCGTTGCGGCGCGCCCGCGCAGGGCCCGGCCGCAGGCCGGCTTAGCCCGTGAGCGAGAAGAATCTTTCATTGCGCTGTTCGCACGCTCGCAGGCTCGCGGCTCGAGCGCGAGCCATCCTGATAGCACTGTCCCAGGCCGCGACCGCGGCCCGCCGCGTTGCGGCGCGCCCACTCCAACGCGGGTGTTCCCGCGTTGGGCATTTCATATGTCGAGATGGCGGACACGCCATCTCGATGGGGCCCGAGCGGAGCGAGGAACAGCCCGTGAGCGAAAGCAAGTATCAAACAGGGTCGGCGTGCGATCTGGCCGTTTGCCCTCTTGCGGCTCAGCGCGGAATGCGGTCTTGTCCCCGACGTTGTCACTTAGAAGCCGGTCGCAGCGCGCAAAAGAGGTGTCGTGCTGAGGCCCTGACAGTCGGAAAGGTTAAATCCCATGGCGTTCATTTCAGATGCCCTTGCCCGCATGAAGCCGTCGGCGACGATTGCGCTGACCCAAATGGCGCGGGATCTGAAGACAAAACGCGACGACGTGATTTCGCTCTCCGTCGGCGAGCCGGATTTCGACACGCCGGATAACATCAAAGAGGCGGCCATTAAGGCGATTCATGATGGCCATACGAAGTACACCGCCGTTGCCGGCATACCCGAGCTGAGGTCGGCTATTGCGGCCAAGTTCAGCCGGGAAAACAATCTTTCGTACGAACCGAGCCAGACCATCGTCGGGACGGGCGGCAAGCAGGTGATCTTCAACGCGCTCATGGCGACGCTGAACCCCGGTGACGAAGTCATTTGCATCGCGCCGTTCTGGGTTAGCTATCCGGAAATGGTCGCCGTGACGGGCGGAACCCCCGTCATTGTCGAAGCGCGCGAGGAGCATGCCTTCAAGCTGCAGCCGGACGATCTCGAGCGTGCGATTACGCCAAAGACGAAATGGGTGATCCTGAACTCGCCATCGAACCCCTCTGGCGCCGCTTACACGCGCGACGAGATGAAGTTGATTACCGATGTGCTGATGAAGCACGATCACGTCTGGGTGCTGACGGACGACATGTACGAGCATCTGGTTTATGGCGACTTCAAATTCGTAACGCCGGTAGAAGTAGAGCCAGGGCTCTACGATCGTACGCTGACCATGAACGGTGTCTCGAAGGCCTATGCCATGACCGGCTGGCGGATCGGTTATGCGGCCGGGCCGACCCACCTGATCAAGGCCATGGACAACCTCCAGAGCCAGCAGACGTCCGGTACCTGCTCAATCGCCCAATGGGCCGCGGTCGAGGCTTTGAACGGCCCGCAGGATCACCTGGTGACGTTCCGAAAGGCGTTTGAGGAACGCCGCGATCTCGTGATCTCGATGTTGAATCAAGCCGCAGGGATCCGATGCCTGAAGCCGGAGGGTGCGTTCTACGTCTATCCGTCCTGCGCGGAACTCATCGGCAAGAAAACGCCGTCGGGTAAGACGATTGAGACCGATGAGGACTTCGTGCTGGAACTGCTGCAGACCGAGGCTGTTGCAACCGTTCACGGATCGTCGTTCGGCCTCGGGCCGAACTTCCGCGTGTCGTATGCCACATCGACGGAGGACTTGGAGGAGGCTTGCAGCCGAATCCAGCGCTTCTGTGCGTCACTGAGTTAGGGGGCTCACCATACATGTGAACCGCCGCCGGTTGGCCGGGTGTTCGCTGGATCATTACCGCTGTAAGCGGAAATGATCCAGGGCTGTTCAGATCGGGGATGGCTCCAGCCAAACCTGAAATGCTATCGCGAACATAGTGCTACAGTGAACGATGCGTTGTCGCTCCGAACTCCGGTCCGCCAAGTGTGTAAACCTGGGCACGCGATAAACCCGAGCCGACATAACAACCCAGACACCGCGCTAGTCCGGCCCATCTCGTGCGTGTCGACGGCGCTGAGGGCGGTGTATGTTATGCTGGGCGACGCATCAGAGCACACGGATCATAGACCTGTAAGAGCAACAAATGGTTGTTAAGTCACGGTGCAGGGCGTGTGTCTGGGCTCGTTACGGGCTAGCGACAGTCATCGTTTTGGCCGCTATGACCTGGCTCGCTTGATAAACCGACACGCATTAGGCCGCCCGTTCATATAACCACACGCTCATGTCACACGTTATGCAACACGCTGTGGATCAAACGCTCATCTTGCCCGATGCTCGCCGCTTCGGGTTTCGCATCTACGGGCGCCCTCTTGGGGAGGCGCAGCGCCGTAGTGGCACGAGCAGTCAGTCGGCAGCTGTGCTTGCGGTGCACGGTACGCCCGGTTCCCGTCGCAAGTACGCACCGGTGGACGCAGCGGCCGCAAGGCGCGGATTGACCTTGATTTCGCTGGACCGCTGGGGATATGGCCTGACGGATCCTCATCCCGACCCGAGCTTTTCGCATTGGGCAGATGATTTGGCTCACATTGCCGATGCCTTGGGGCTGGATCGGTTTGCCATATGCGGCATTTCCGGCGGCGGCCCGTTTGCCGCTGCTGCCGCCGCCGAACTGCGTGAGCGCGTCACGGCTGTGGCGCTTGTCGCGCCGGTTGGGCCGTTGGCCGGCTGGTCAGGCACCACCGATGCGCCGCGGCTCGATCCGATGCATACGTTTTCGTTCCGAATCCTGCCGCGCAGCCCGCTTGCTGTTCGGTTTGTCTTTGCGACCTATCGCGGGATCTTGCGCGTTTCGCCGCACGTTGGTGTGGCGCTGGCCATGGCACGAAACGGTTGGGCTGATCTGCGCCTTTTGATGGAGCGCGACGTCATCCTGGAACTGGGCGACATGATGGGCGACAGCCTGTCACGAGGCGCAATGGCCGCCGCCGTCGACTTGGCGCTGTTCCGCGAACCGTGGGACATATCGCCCGAGATGATCCAGGCGCCAACCCGGATCTGGTTTGGCGACCAGGACCGAAACGTTCCGTCCACAGCGCTTGAGACGCTTGTTGACGCCGTACCAAATGCCGAACTCGTCCGCGTGGACCAGCAAGGCCATTTCTGGCTGTCGCACAGGTTTGATGGCGTGCTCGATTGGTTGCAGCACAGCGTGGACCACTAACGCTGAGGTTGCGCGTGCGGCGGCGATGCGTGGATTACCCCGTTGGCCGCCAGCCTAACCCCGAGAACCAATCAGTGATCTGCCAGCGCGTCTTAACCGCTTCGATGGTTTTCCTGGGATAGACCCGTGTCGTCGTTGGCTTGGACACGACAGGCTTGGTAACGGAGCGCAGCACACGCTCGCAGGCGTCATCCGCTGCAACCATTGCAAAACCGGCCGCTCTAGAGGCTGCTTTCAGACGCTCGATGCCCATCTTGCCCACCTTGCGTTAACGACTTCCGCAACAATGCCATGCACAGTCTTAACTGAACTTTGAAGCGAAAAAGCATCAGGTCAAGCGTTTTTTAATGGGTGTATATCCCCAAAATATCGCGAATGCAATGTTGCGCCGCAAAATATCGATAATTATTGTGGAAAAGATACACGCAACCGGGCGTTGCGACTGCGTGCGCTGCACATAACGGTCGTGAGACTACGACTTTGGTTTACCGCGCCAGAGTGCCTTCAGGCGCGCGTCTCGCCCGCACCCGACCCGGTAGCGATAATAGTGAAACGGGTTCTTTTTGTAGAAATTCTGGTGATATGCCTCGGCCGCCGTGAACCGCGTCGCCTCGCGAATTGGCACGACAACCGGCTTATCGAACATCGTCTGGATCGTCTTTTTGCTGGAACGCGCTGCTGCCAGTTGCTCGGCGGAGTGCGTGAAAATCGCTGGTGCGTATGAGCTGCCGCGATCGCAAAACTGGCCGCCATTGTCCAGGAAATCGACATTGCGCCAGTAGACGCTGAGAAGCTTCTTATAAGACACCTTTTTCGGATCATACACGATGCGAACGGCTTCGACATGACCGGTATTGCCGCCAGTCACCGACTTGTAGGTTGGATTGTCCGTGGTGCCGCCGATGAAGCCTGAGGTGGTCGAGAGAACACCGTCGACTTTGTCGAAGTCCGATTCCGTGCACCAGAAACAGCCTGCGGCAAACGTTGCCACCCGAGCGCCCGCGGGAACCGCATCGGAGGCCAGGTGGACGTGCGCAACCTTGGCGTCGCCAGCAAAACCTCGTCCCGCCACATACGCAAAAGACGCTCCGACAGTCGCAACGAGTGCGAAAGCCGCAGTCGCGATCAGCAGTGTTCGTTGGGTATGCATCCGTCGTGTGCTCCGTAACGGCAGGTGCGGCGTATAATCCGCAGCGAGGATCGGGCGAAACAGACGTTTGGCCGTGACATGACCGACCATGAGCCGGTTGCTAGCTTTCGCTTTTTGTTTTCGGCTTAAACGTCATGGCCAGACCATTCATACAGTAGCGCTTGCCGGTCGGCGGTGGCCCGTCATCGAAGACATGCCCGAGGTGCCCACCACAGCGCCGGCAGTGAACCTCTGTCCGCGGATAGAACAGTTTGTAGTCTGTCGAGTATCCGACAGCATTCTGAAGCGGCTGCCAGAAACTCGGCCACCCTGTTCTGCTATCGTACTTGTGCTCTGACGAAAACAACGCCAGTTCGCAACCCGCACAGTGGTAGGTGCCGTCGGCATAGTTCTTGTCCAGTGGGCTCGTAAAGGCGCGTTCGGTGCCTTCTTCGCGGAGAATGTAATACTGCTGCGGCGTCAATCGCTTCCGCCACTCTGCCTCGCTGAGCGTTATCTCGAACGGCCCTTTTCTGCTGGCTTGCGCAGATCCGGTGATCGTGCTGCCAAGAGCACCAAGGCCAAGCCCTGCGAACATTCGGCGCGTCAACATGTTTTCTCCCATGCTAAATCACTGCCCGTACGAGAGTATAAGCAGGTTTCGCCAGGTTGGATCTCAAAACTGACAGTGATTCAGTTTT